>CAZDKD010000001.1:0-75512 GCA_964506305.1 uncultured Candidatus Saccharibacteria bacterium
TCTACTTTTGATGTTTATCACGAAATACTTTATCGCCAGGCGAATTTTAGCTGTTATATTGACAAAAGCCTTTAAATGTTCTATCATGTAATTGTTATGATATGTTGTCGTAACACTTCGTTTAATTGAAAAAGGATTTGTTATTAATCACGTATTTTGTTCTTTTATAATTTAGGAGGTGTAAAATGTTTACACAACCCAGTACAGAGCCGATTTCTAACGGAACCAAAGTTGTGAACCAAGGTTTTGGTAATCGTTGCCTTATCTGTGGGCAATACTTCGATGAGTGCGGTATTTGCAACTATGGGCACGAGCAAGGCCGAACATATTATTATCCGCCGAGAGAAGAATCAAAACCAAAGAGAACTGCTACGGCACAAGCAGTGGCAACCACTATGGTTGTCTGTCAGGTATTCAGTGGATGCCGTTGCAATATCTGCGGTGGATTTTTTGCAGATGGAGACGATATTTGCGCGAGCGGTCATGAAATCGGCCAACAGTACCCTGTCAGAGATAGACAAGCTGTCTAAATCTTTTAGCTTCTTAAAGGACGTTAATAATAATTAACGTCCTTTTTATTAAGCCCGGC
This sequence comes from uncultured Candidatus Saccharibacteria bacterium, assembly GCA_964506305.1. Classification (GTDB taxonomy): domain Bacteria; phylum Patescibacteriota; class Minisyncoccia; order Minisyncoccales; family GWA2-38-27; genus CAZDKD01. The sequence continues at coordinate 590 of CAZDKD010000001.1, forward strand.
AGCCCGGCGATGCGAGCGAGGTAACTGAGTGATGCATAAAAGAAAGTGACGGAGTATATTCTCCTGAGTTTTTTATTGTGTTAAAATAAAAAAAGTCATCGTTTTAGATAATTATGATAAAAAGATCTGTGATAACAATATTTTTGGCCTTGGTTGGAATTTTTATTTTGATGTTAATTTACTTTGCAATCCCTTTTACTCATGAGATAAAAAGAGCTCTTTTCCCTTATGTTGCGATTATTGGATTTATTTTCTTTTTCTTGGGCGGGCTGTTGATTTATTATACATATAAATTAAAATTAAAAGGAAGATTAAAATTATTTTTAATTTTAACGGGGCTTGCTCCTATAGTATTTTTAGTAAGCGTGGTTTTGCATAATTTTGTTTATGGTTTGTTCATTTATTTATTTGGAGAAGGTTTTTGGAATGGCGGCGATGAGGCTTTCTTTTTTATATTGGCGCTTATTGTCTGCCCAATCGTGTTTTTAATTGGTGTAGTAGGAAGCATGGTATTATTTATTAAAGAGAGGAAAAAGGATAAAAAGTATTCTTAAAAATGATTTGCTGTTGGATTTGTATAGAAGTTATTGTTTTAAATTTCGATTTCAAGTATAATTAAATAAAAGGGTGTGGTTCGAACTCCGCATTCTAGGATTAATAATTAATTTAAGAAGCATGAATAAAAAAATTTCTGCTACCACGGCAATTTTTGTTATCGTCGTTTGCGCTGCTTTAGCTGGAGGGCTTGTAGTTTGGCAGTGTTTGTAGTCTGAGTTAGATAACGAAAAAAACGGAGAACAGATCTCTGTAAAGCATTAAACAAAAAGCCCCCGCCGGAGGCGGGGGCTTTTTGTTTATAGAGCGCGAGATTCAAATCTCGCACTCTTTAGCGGTCAAATCTTTGATCTCTTTTTTTTGACCAGCATTCTCTGCAATAAATTGGCCTTTCCGGCGCTGGTTCAAAAGGGAGTTCAGTTATTTCTTTTCCGCATTCGGAACACTTCCAGTTTCCCTGAAACATTTTTCGGGGAGGAAAGTCCCTTTTAGGACCTTCATCAGTTTTTTCGAAAATCATAAAAATTTGATGTGCCGAGCTTAGCTCGGCATGCAAACTAAAAAATAAAGCGACCTTTTGACTTCTAAGTCGCATTAAGACATTTCGACTTATTGGTCTCTATAAAGTTATTATACATGTTATATTAAACAGAGCAAGCCTTTGTGTTGTAATTTGATGAATTTCTGCTATGGGAGTAAAATAAAGGAAAGGTCGGGGAGAAGTAATAAAAGATAAGACCTATTGTAAAATATGAAGACAAAAAATATAGCAATAGTTTTAACAATCGGAGTTTTAGCGGCTTTGGTTGTAGTTGGAGCTGGATGTTGGGAGAAAGAAAAGAAAGAAGAAAAGAAAACTCAAGAAGAGGAACAAGAAGAGGAAAAAGCTGAAGAGGAGGAATTATTGGTTGATGTTTTAGCCAAAGCAAAAGAGATAGATTCTATTAAATATGAAACAGTGATGACTACTCCCGGACAGCCGGAGATGACTCAAAAGGCCTGGGTAAAAGGGAAAAAAGCAAGAATAGAAATGTCTTTTAGCGGAGAGGAAGTAATTTATCTGATGGATTTCGATAAAAAAATAATGTATATGTATGATCCAGCGCGAAACGAAGCTCTGGAAATGGATTTAACCGCGATGGGAGGAGATATGGGTGAAACCCCCTTAGATCAGTCCGAAGCTATTATGAAATACAACCCGGAGGTTGTAGGCAGTGAGATCTTAGACGGTAAGGATTGCCTAGTTATTAAATATACTATAGGGGAAGGAGATGGAGGAGGAGAGGTAAGGTCTTGGATATGGAAAAAATACGGGCTTCTTATTAAAATGGAGGCAAGCCTGCCCAATGGCGAGGTTTCAGTATCAGAGGTGAAAAATATAGATTTCAGTAATATCCCGGACAGCATGTTTGAATTGCCAGCCGGGGCCGAGATAATAGAAAGCCCAATTTATTAAAGGTCGGATCCCAGCAGTATCCCGCCAAGATGGGGACTACAGGGAAAGAAAAACAGTAAAAAGTTAATACTATGAAAAAAAGATATTTTTATCTTCTAGTTAGTTTTTTTATTTTGGTTTTCCCTGTTTTAATTTTTGCTGACGGGGGTATGATTCCTTGGCCGCCGGAAGTTGAATTAAATCAATCTGCTCAAAATGCTATTGTTGCCTGGGACGGAAATGAAGAGATAATAATTCTTTCCATTGATTTGGAAAGTTCTGCTGCAGCTACTACTCTAAGAGTTATACCCTTGCCCTCTGATCCTGCTGATATTAAAGAGGGGGATTTTACTTCCTTTGAGAAATTAGTGGATTTTATGAATGAGAAATTAGACAGGGGGAATTGGCAATATTTGGAAGAGGGCGGAAAAGATGTTATGCCCCCGGGCGATGAAGCTGGAGTGGAAATTGTTTTTGAGGAGGAAATTGGAGCTCATGATATTACAGTAGCCAAAGTTAATGACTTGGGCTATTTTTTAGATTGGATAAAAGATTTTACTGAAGCTAAAGGATTTCCAGAAAAAGAAATTTCTTCTCAGTTCAAGAAAGGAGTAGAGAATTATTTAAAGAAAGACATAAAATATTTTGTTTTTGATGTAATTGAAACAGGCCCGCAAAAAGAAAGCGTAGAACCTTTAGTTTACCGTTTTGAAAGCGATTTTCTTTATTATCCTCTTTTAATCAGCGGGATTTCCGAAATTGGAGAAAGCGCGACCGAAATTAATTTATTTTTAGTTACTAAAAAGGAAGTTGGCTTCGGCTATATTCCCTACAGCTATTACAGCGGGGATTGGTTTGGGGATTATGCTATAGAATTAACTCAGGATGAATTAGGAGAAGTTTCTGAAGATCTAACCGGTTTGTTTGAAAAAGAAGTCAGGGTAGCTCAGGCCTATATTTATAGCACTTTAGGGGATTTAGTTAGCGACTTGATGTTATTTCCTTCTTATCTATGGGAAGAAAATCTAACCGTAGGAAACAGAGGAGAAGAAGTAAAAGCCTTGCAGCAAATGCTGATTAATGATGGCTTTTGGGAATCTGAAGTTGGAGCGACCGGCTATTTCGGACCTGTTACAAAAAAAGCCCTGGCGAAATTTCAAGAGCAGTATAGTTGGGATATTTTAGAACCCGTTGACTTGGAAGAAGGAACCGGCTATTTTGGCCCCCAATCCAAGGATTATTTTGAAAGTATATCTTTATTAGTTGAGCCGGAAGAGGTAACTTTTTCCAGAAATCTAACTGTAGGAATGAGTGGTAAAGACGTTAAGGCATTGCAGGAGATATTGATAGCCGAAGAAGTTTGGGAAAGGCCGGATATCGGAGCGACCGGCTATTTCGGACCTATCACTAAAGCTGCTGTAATTAGGTATCAGGAAAAATATGCTCCGGAGATTCTGGAACCTTTAGGATTGGTTGAAGGAACCGGCTTTGTCGGCCCCTCAACCCGAACCCATTTGGAAAAGAGATAAATTAACCAAACAAGAATAGTGAGAAAAATACTTTTACTCACAATTATTTTATTATTATCTTTTGGGACAGAGGTTTTTTCTTTGGAGAATCAACTTCCAGTTGCTGTAGCTGGAGCAGATAAAACAACAGTATTTGTCGGGGATGCTGTTGTTTTTAGTAGCGCTGGTTCTTATGATTCAGATGGAACAATCATTCTTTATCAGTGGGATTTTGGCGATGGAGAATTTACAGACACTCCTAATCCAAGCCATTTTTACTCGGAAGCTAACACCTACTTAGTTTCTTTAACAGTCTGGGATAATTTAGAATACTCTGCTACAGATTCCATTTATATCACTGCCCAATCTTTGCCTTCTCCAAACCAACCGCCAGAAGCAACCTATGAAGTTCCTCTTACGGGTCATGTGGGTGAAGTTATTAGTTTTTCAGCTGATATTTCTGATTCTGACGGGGAGGTTATTTCTATTTTATGGGAGTTTGGTGATAGTTCGGCAAGCGAAGAAGTCAATACAACCCATATTTATGAAACACCGGGTATTTTCTCTTGGGCTTTAACTATAGTTGACGACCAGGGCTCTCAGGCAATTTATAGTTCAACTATTACAATTGAGTCAGCTCTAAACCAATCGCCACAGATATCTTTGGATGGAGATAAGACTGGTTTTATTGATGAAGAAATTACTTTTACTGCCAACGTTAGTGATTCAGATAGCGATAACTTAACTTATTTCTGGACAGTTAGCGATACTGACAGCTGTGTCGTTTCTGGCTCTAGCAGCTTAACTTGTAAAATTTCTTGTTCCCGAGCAGACAATTATCTGGTGACTTTTACGGCTATTGACGATAAAGAAGCTTCTAATTCAGATCAAGTTATTTTTATAGTTAGCCTACCAGGGCCTACTGGCGAAGAGGAAGAGGAAGAGCCACTCGGAGAAGAGGAAGAGGAAGAGGAAGAAGAAGAGGAAGAAGAAGAGGAAGAAGCTCCAATTACAGGAATAACCGAAGAAGGAAAAGAATGGCCTTCTGGCTGGGAAATTATCGGGCTAATCAGTATCTTAATTGTAATTTTGATTGTCTTTGTTGTTTTTCTAAGCGTTTTAGTAGCAGGTATTGAAAAGAGTAAGAAGTTTCCCTTGCCTGCTTCGAAGGAAAAGGAATTATTAAAACAACTTTGCTTAAGGTCTCAAGAATCTTTTAAGAAGACAAAGGAAGAATATCAGAGAGTCGTTGCCGAAAATCAGAAAGCTATTGAAGAATTAAAAAAAGAATATGGGAGAATTGAGGTCGAAAGAAAAAAGGCAGAGAAAGAATATAATGGATTGCGCGAAAAAAGGGAGAAATTGGAAAAAGAAAAAGATAGTAAAGGAAGAATAGAATCCGGTCAGCCGCCAATTGCATTTGGCTATACTAATTGGGAAGGGAAGTTAATGAAAAAGGCAGAAGAGAAAGGAAATACCAAAATAAGGGCTAAAAAAGCAAGACTGTTTTACCTTATGAGAGAGTGGCAGAATGAGTATTATCCAGAGGATGTTAAGATGTTTGAAAAAGAGCGTTTGGAATTTGAGAAGATGTTGAAGGAATTAAAAGAAGAAGCTCTCCAAGAGATTGAAGAATTAAAGCAAAGAGAAGAAAGGGCAAAAGAGAAGCTTTATGAAAGAAGAAAGGAGGCCGAAAGATTAAAGAGACGGGCGGATGAAGCGAAAAATAAGATTGAGGAAGCCAAGAAAGAGCTTGAGGGGGAGTTAAATAAATATGAAAAGCGGGCGGAAGCAAAAATTGGCTGCCAAAAGGAAGTGGAAAAACTTAAGCAGCAGATAGCTGGTCTTAGAAAAAAGTATGAAGACTGTAAGAAAGAAAAGCGGAATAAGCTGGAAGTATTGCAAAAAAGAGTAGCCAGGATTAATGGCAAGGCTTTATGGAATAAATGGTGGGGTCGCTTTCGTCGCTTTCGAGAGACATTCTCCGAAGTTATTCAAAAGATTCAGAAGTTTACCAAAGTAAAAATTCCCAAGATTCCTGGTTTATGGGATTGGGGCGGCTCTTTTGGTACAGCAGTGGGTTATGCAGCTGAAGATATTACTAAAACTATCATACCGACAGATACCATTAAGGTAGTAGGTGGTATCTACGGGATATTTCAAGGGCTTTTAAACCCAAGGGCTTGGGGAGGCTCTACTGCCCTTTTAGCAAGCGGTTTGGATGTGGACGAATATCTTAAAATACTGAAAGCATATGAGTATTCTCCTTGGGAAATGAAGGACGCTTTAAAAGTTTATAATGAATACTGGGTTGAGTTTGTTGAACTTGATAGAGAGTTAAGGAAATTAATTAAAGGGCTGGAACAGTGTATTCGGGAAATGCCGGAATTAAAAATCTCTGAGTTTAAACAAGGGGAATGTTTAAATGGTTGTCTTGAGCTTAAAAAATCATTAGAGGGAGAGAGAAAAAGAGTAGAAAAATTTGTTGATGAAAATTGCAAGAAATGTGATCCAAAAGAGATCGAAGACAAGCTTGCGAGAATTGAAGAATTGAAGAAAAGAATTGAGGGTTCTTCGGATAGCATGTTTGATGTCTGGAAAAAATTGATAAAATACAAAAGGGCAATGTATAAGTTTTTTACTAGAATTTTTAAATAAAATGAAAAAGACATTATTTTTATTAATCATTGGAATTATTTTAATTCCTAATTTGGTTTTTGCCGACGGAGGGGTTTTTCCTAATTATTCAGAGAAAGTATATCTTCCTGCTCAAAAAGCGGTTATTTCCTGGGACGGAAGCGAGGAGATTTTGATTTTATCTACTAAAATCAGCACTGAGAACTTGGCTAATCTGGCTTGGGTTATTCCTATCCCGTCGAAAACAGATCCTGAGGTTGAAGAAGGAGACATAGAAATATTTTATGATTTAGCAGATTTGTTCAGTGGAAAGCGACCTGGTACATTTGGGGTGTCTGAGAAAGTAGAAGTAGTAGAAATTAAAAAAGTAGATATTTACGATATTGCTGTCTTAAAAACAACTGATGCCGCAGCTTTAGTTGATTGGTTAAACGAAAATGGCTATATTGTTCCGGAAAGTACCACCCCGATTTTAGAAGAATATTGCCGGCAAGAGGATTTTTACTTTATCGCTAATAAAATAAATTTAGCTAACAAATACCAGGACTTAATTATTAAAGATGAAGATAAAGCATGCGCAGAAATGGTTGGGGAATTGGTTAGTGAGGCATATTATATAGCAATCTCTGAAGCAGAGATATTTTCAGTTTTGGAATCTCTAAAAGAAGAAGGGGAATGCCAAGAAGTAGATTTTGAAGCAGTTAAGATTTTAGTGGAATTAAAACTGGGCATAGCTACTCCTCTAAAAATTACCTTTCAACCCAAAACTCCTTTTTATCCCCTAAAAATATCCAGCATTAACGATGGTGATACGGAAATAGATGTTTATCTTTTTTCGGAAACCCCGGTTAAAGATAAATCTGGAATTTTATCTCTTTTTCAAATGACCGAAAACACCTCTGTTTTTAAAAACAGTTATAGGCTCGGGCAAAAATATGTTACTTACCTAAACTATTCCGGCGACCTTAAAGATTTGAGCTCAGATTCCTGGTTTGAGCCAACCGAATATGATAAGAATTTAGACCCAAATCATGTTATTTTGGGAACATCAATTTTTTGGAGTTTGATGGTTATTGTATATATTCTGATTTATTGTGTAGTTCCTATTGTAATTGCTGTTTTAGTAATTATCGGTCTGGTAGTCTTAATTAAAAAAATCATCGCCAAAATTAAAAAGAGATAATGAGGTATGGAAGTAAATTAAAAAGTTTAATATTTCTTAATTTGGGCTTGATAATTTTAGATCGGCTGACCAAGTGGTTTGTTTTGAAAAATCCTAATTTATATCAGAGCAAATTTATTGAATTGGAACTTTTTAAAAATCAAAATTTATTTTTTTTTCCTTTAAATCCAATTTTTCTTAATTTGCTGATTGGAGCAGTATTAATACTGCTTCTTTTTTTGTTTTTTAAAACTTTAAAACAAGAAAACTTTTTACTAACAACCGGTTTTTCTCTGATTATTTTAGGAGGGCTGAGTAATTTTTTTGACAGAATTTATTTTGGCTATGTAATCGATTGGCTCAGAATTTTTATTCTTCCTATTTCTATCTTTAATATTGCTGATATAATGATAATAGGAGGGATTATGTGTGTTATATTATTCTTCGGGCAAATTATTTCGGGAGACACGCAGTCAGCCAAAAAGATATAATAAGTTATTCTCCGGCTGCTGCTATTTCTCACCGAGCCGTACATCCTTAGAGGAAAATACAATGCTTTTCTGGGGCTCGGTTGCGAAGTGTCTCCCTTACCAATCTGCCCTCAAATAAATAAGAAATTTTATTATGATTCCTTATTTTTGCTTTGATAAAATCCAAATAGGCCCGATTACTTTTTATGTCTGGGGAATATTTTTAGCTTTGGCTTTTATAATCGGCTACTTTTTGGTTTTAAGGCAGGTTAAAAAACAAAAAATTAATCCTGATATAATCTATAATTCATTTAGTTGGATAATTTTAGGAGCAATTATTGGCGCCAGGCTGGGTTATATCTTTCAATTCCCAAAATATTATTTTAGCCAGCCCTTAGAAATTTTAAAAATTTGGGAAGGGGGATTAACTTTTCACGGAGGCTTTCTTGGAGTACTGATTACTTCTATTATTTATGCTAAGTTTGCCAAAATTAGCAAAAGATTATTTTTTCAGATAGCTGATTTAATAGCTTTAGTTCTTCCTATTTCCATTGCTATTGGGAGAATCGGCTGTTCTTTAATCAATGATCATCAGGGAGCTGAAACTTCTTTGCCCTGGGGAATAGTTTGGCCTGACGGTATAGTTCGCCATCCGGTAGCTGAATATTTGATAATTAGCGCCTTAATTCTATTTTTTGTTCTAAGGTTTCTGAAACCGAGATTAAAAGAGCCCGGCCGGTTGTTTTTTGCTTTTCTGCTCTTATATTCTATTTCCCGATTCTTCTTAGATTTTACCCGTTCTACCGGTATTTTATTGTCTGACCCTCGCTATTATTGGTTATCCACAGCTCAATGGTTATCTTTAACTATAATTTTAGGTATAATTATGAAAGAGCTAATATTCTTAAAAAGCCCTGTAGAGAAAATTTGACTGCCTTTGGCAAATAGTGTTTTGCTCTGCAAAACACCTGTCAAAATTCTTCTACGGGGAAAGGTCGAAAAATTTGAATAGAAGTTAATATTTTAAATTTATGAAAAAAATAATTTTTGTTGCTTCGGCTTTATTGGTATTATCTCTGATTTTAATCGGCGGAGGATGTTTCCAAAAAAGCCCGGAAAGCTTTTATAAAAAAGTTTGCAAGGCTGGCATACCGTTTACCGAAAGAGCGGATGATGCCTTTGACACGGGTAGCTCTGGCATATTTGGCGAGGAATACGACGATGATGAAATAGATGATTGTGTTGAAGATATGGTTGAGCAGGAAGAAGATATAAGGGAAGATTGCGAAGATGATGAAGATGATGATGTATGTGATGAAGTAATTAAGAATTACCGGGTAGCATCGACAAAAATGCTTACTCGCGAAGGATGTAAAATCATGTTTAGTATGAATTGTATGGGGTATGTGGCAATGAAGGACTTCGATGAAGTTAACGATTGCATGGAAGATGTGGATGAGGTTTGCAATCCTCTTCCAAAATCGTTTTAGAAGATAAGTTATAAGCAGAGAAATTTTAATTATTATAGACTTGTTTTTGATTAGACCGATCGGGATTAAAGGCCGTTTTAATAAATGCCAAATTTTTGTCCAAGTTGTGGGAATAAAATAGAGCCCGGAGAAGATAAGTTTTGCCCTTCTTGCGGAGCAGAATTACCAGCCCAGCCGGTTTCATCGGGAGTGGAAAATCTGAAGAGAGCTTTTGAGGAAATAAGATGCGAGCTTAGCTTAGATGAAATTTTTAACATTTTAGGGTGTGCAAAATCAGTCCTAATTAATTGGCGGGAAGCGAGATGGAGCCGGAGGAGGGAAGAGGAATCAATACTTAGAGGGCTGTTTATTCTTACCAGAGAAAACATCTTTTTCTTAATAAAAGCAATTTGGCCCGGCAAACTGACCAAAAGGGCAATAGAGTCAACCACGATGGTAATCCCTGTTTCCACTATAAGAGAAGTTAAGGCCTCAAAAACTTTATTTAGCCGCAAGTTTAAAATAATCAGGATTAAGGGTTTAGTAAAAAAAAGAGGGGCTTTCTTCAGAAAAGAGCGTTGGACCAGAGAGACATTCTACCTTGAAAATTCAGATCAGTTAGCTAAAGAGATAAGAACCTGCCTCGTTAAACGCTCGACAGAACCTTGATTCGCTAAAGTGGAGATATATAATCTTGAATTAAAGTTACTAAATCTAAACATTAAATAATATGAAAAAACTAAAAATTTTTATTCCAATATTACTTTTAGCGGTTTTGATTTTGACCGGGTTCAGCTGCGGGGAGGAATCAAAGCGGAAAAAAGATGAAGATGAAGAAAAAGACGAATTGGAGGATTACACTCTTTATAAAAATGAAGAGTGGGATTTTGAGATTTACTACCCCGAGGATTGGGAAAAAGAGATAGTATTTGATGAGATTGAGGGGATACAAGCGTATTTCACTTCTCCAGAACAAGGGCCAGCAGATGATTTTCAGGAAAGCGTTTTCTTGATGGTAGGAGAGCCGGATCCTTATACTGATTTTGACGAGTATGCGACAGACACAGTAGCGATGATGGAGGCGGATGAAGCGACGGAAATGATAAAATTTTCAAAAGAAACGATTAGCGGATACCCAGCTTATAAATTAGTTTATGCTCAATCTTCAGATTGGGGCGAGTATCAGTCTTTGGAGCATTTTCTGAATACCGGCGATACATGGGCTTTAATATCTTATACTGCTAAGAAAGACCAGTATTCTGAGTTTTTAGACGAGGTTGAAATAATGGTTGATTCTTTTGAGATAAAGTAATAATTAAATTTAAAAATGGCAAAGTTTTGTCCTAAATGCGGAAAAGAATTAAAAGTTGGAGTTAAATTTTGTCCTTCTTGTGGAACGACGCTGAAAGGACAGTTTTTGAAACCTTCTCAAGAGAAGACTAAACAAGCCGAGCAGCCCGAAAAGAGTAAAAAAACCAAACAATCTAAAAAACTCAAAGGAGCCGAACTTAAAAAAGGGGCAGAGAAATCTATCCAGCCTGTTTCTTCGGCGCCGATTTCGCATTCTGCTCAGCTAGCCCGGCCGATTGCTCCAATCCAGCCAAGAAAACCAATTACTCCGCCTCGCCCTTCCTACTCTTCTGCGCCCTCGCCGAAAAAGAGCGGCGGTTTGGGTTGCGGAGCCGGATGCGGCATAGGCTGTTTAGTGGTAGTAATAATTGTCTTGCTAATTTTGGGTACTTTAGTCGGTTTTGGTTATTATTTTCTTTTTGTCAGAGACACGGGAGAAAGCGGAGGTTACTTTGATATTGATAAAGATAAGGTCGGAAAAACGGTTAAATGCGGCGATTCTATAGCTTGTTTAGATACAAATCTTAAGGAGTGCGCTCGGGCTAAAGGTAAAACAGAGATAGAAGATTTTGCCGAAGTAAGCTTTGAAGTACTGGGACCGAGCGAAGATACCAAAGATTCCTGCGTGGTTTTTGCCGAAGTCGATGAATTAAAAGGCTCTTTTTCTCAGTTAGAATCTCTTCCTTCTTTTCTCTCGGACAAAATAACAGAAGATTTATCTATAGAATGCCTAATTCCAGAGAAAGTTTATACTGAGGGAATAGAAAAGACCACAGAATATATTGCTGATAATATGTTTGAAGTTTGCAGGGGAAAAGCTCTTGATTTTTTAAGCAAATATGGAGTTGAAGAATATTAAAAAATACTAAAAAAGGTCGAATTTCGAGATTAATATAAGCCGTAATAATTAAGATGAAAATATTTAATAGAATTGTTTTATCGGTTTTAGTTCTCGGAGGAGCATTTTTTCTTACCGGTCAGGCTTTAGCAAGTTTAGACCTTATATTTTGTATTGATCTTACCGGCAGTATGTGGGACGATATTGATGAAGTTCAAAAGGAGGCCTCGGAAATAGTTGACGAAATATCGGAGATTTCAGGTTTCCGAGTAGCTATTGTTGGATATAGAGATTTCTCGGATGATACAATGTTTGAGGACTATGAATTTTCAGATGATAAAGAAGAAATTTTAGACAACATAGATGATTTAACGGTAAGCGGAGGGGGTGATATGCCCGAAGCTGTTTATGAAGCTCTGCTCAGAGCTATTAACACGGAGGAAATTGGGAGTTGGAGAGACGGTGTTTCCAAAATGATAATTCTTATGGGAGACGCGCCTCCTCATGAGAAAGGAGACGCTGAGGTTTATAAGTATACCTTAGAAGATGTTGCTAAAGCTGCTTATGAAGTAGATCCTGCTAATATTTATTCGATTGTGATAGGAGACGATGAGCTTACTGCTGAGAAGTTTGAAGAGCTTTCTGACGAGACGGATGGTGACTTTTTCTTAGCCGCGGAGGCTAAAGACCTACCGGGCGAGATTAAAAAAGCTACCCAAAAAATAGTAGAGGAAGTAGAAAAAAGAGAGGAGGAAGAGATTGATTGGAAGAAGATTATATTATTTGTGGTCATAGGATTAGGAGTTGCTTTGGTGGTTTTGATAGTAATTATAGTAGTGGTTGTTATAATCTTGAAAAAGAAGAAATAGAATTTAAATTAAATTCGAAATAATCTAAAAGGTCGTATCTAGCCCGATTCTGTGGGGCTAATTAATTAGAGTAGGCTAATCCAAAAATTTATGGATGCACTTCCTTTAATTTTGAGTTTTGTATACGCTTTCTTTTTTCTGATTTTTTATGTTTACAATGCAATTTGCTTAATGGCAATAGCTAAAAAGACCGCAGTTTCTAACGGCTGGATGGCTTGGATCCCGATTCTGAATTTATATTTAATGTGTAGGGTGGCTGGTAAATCTGGTGCTTGGATACTCTTACTTTTACTTCCTGTTATAAATATTATCGCTATTGTTGTTTTATGGATGGCTATTTCTGAGAGATGTGGCAAGCCAGGCTGGTGGGGAATATTAATGCTGATTTCGCCGGTGAACTTTATAATAATGGGGGTTTTAGCTTTTTCTAAAAGTCCGGTTGTTCCAATGCCGCCTCCGGCGGCAGCTGCTCCATTGCCTTCTCAACCTCAGTCTCAAATTCCCGCTTCCGGACCCGCTGGAGGCAGAAGATTTTGTTCTCAATGCGGGACGCCGATTGGGCCTGCTGACAGATTTTGCCCAAACTGCGGAGCTAGGATGTAAGATAAACAAAAGATCGCCCTTTCGGCGATTTTTTGTTAAAATGTATTTATGACATTGTATATCATTGCTACTCCAATAGGAAATCTTAATGACTTGAGTATCCGAGCTCTTAGAATTTTAAAAGAGGTTGATTTAATCTTGTGCGAGGATACCAGGGTGACTCAGAAGTTATTAGCATATTACAGCATAAGAAGGCCAGTCTTAAGCTATCATCAGCATAGCGGCTTGCAAAAAATAAGCCATATTTTAGACCTCTTAAAACAAGGGAAGAATTTAGCTTTAGTTTGTAATGCTGGAACTCCGGGGATTTCTGATCCTGGCAGTAAGTTGATTAGCGAAATTCTTAAAGACAGCCAGTTAGAGAATATTAGAATTATTCCTATTCCCGGACCATCGGCTGTAATTGCTGCAGCTAGCGTTTCCGGTTTTCCGATGGATAAGTTTATTTTTATGGGATTTCCGCCGACAAAAAAGAAAAGAAAGAAATTCTTTGAAGAAGCGGTAAACTCAAAATATCCGGTAATTTTCTACGAATCTCCCCACCGGATTTTAAAAACTTTGGCTGAGTTGAAAAATGTTTCCCAGAAACTGAAAATTGTTCTCTGCCGGGAACTAACTAAAAAGTTTGAGACAATTTATCGGGGAAAAATTGAAGAAGTAACTAAAGAATTAAAAAAGGGAGAGATTAGAGGAGAGTTCGTGGTGATTATAGGCGGGGCTTTTCATTCTTGACAATGGAATTTTATGCTAAAATATATAAAAAGGTTGTGGATAACTAAATAAGCAATATTTTAAAAAAATGAAAAAGGTTACTTCAATAATAATTCCAATAATAGCCGTAGTTATTTTGATTTTGATTATTAGCGGGGTAACTCTCTGGTGATTTTACTCGGCGCAACTTTTTCTGCCACTTATTCTGATATTGGAGAAACCATTTCCGGAACAGGCAATATAAATCAGAATCCTTCATTTGTCGGCGGCGGGAACTATCATCTCCAGGGCGGTTCTCCTTGTATTAACGCCGGTAATCCGGCTGTCCAGTATAATGATACCAACGGTACAAGAAATGATATGGGAGCTTATGGAGGTCCGGGAGGCAGCTAAACCCCGCACTCTAAATTATTTTTGCTGTAATTTCTTAAATCAGTCCCGCTTAGCAGCGGGACTGATTTTTATCTGTTATAACTTGACAAATTCTTAAAAGTTGCTAAAAATACATCATAATATATTATTATGAGAAACAATACCAAAATTTCATATTTTTTGAAAATAGGGCTTTTTATTGGAATAATCTTACTGTTCTGCCTATTTGGTTTATTTGTAGTTGCTAAAGGCGACCATCCCTGCTCTTCTAACTCGCGTTTAGAATATCCCTCTCTTAAGACAATATCTTCGTTTGATGTTTTTTGCGGCTATGTAAAGTGCAGAGGCGAAAAACCTCAATGGTATTGTCCAAGAGGGGACAATCTTTCCGAGCCTAATAACGGAGGGTCAGAACCCTCGTCAAGTTCTTGCGAGTGTTCTTCAGGGCCATGCTGCGATGGCTGTGATTATAAGCCATCTACTTCTATCTGCGATTTTAAAATTGAAACTCTATACAGTTGTCCTTGGGGATCAGGCTGCGGGGCAAATGTTGCTAAAAAAACCAGAACCAGATTTAAATATTGTTCTGGTAAAAGCGATGAATGTACCGAAGAATGGAGTGGCTGGTCAAACTGGTCCAGCTGGAGAGTTGCTGATAGTTGTGGGTCCAACGAAGTTTGCCGGACCGGTAATTCCCAATGTCAATATAGCTCAAGTTGTGTGACTTGTACCCCGAAGCCCGAACCTGAATCCTGTTTGGAATGCGAAAGCTTTAATGCTCTTATGGTTTCTCTTTCGGCAAAAAAAGAGGAAAATTCCGGAGAGTGGGAAGAAGAGATAAAAGCAAGATCAGGAGAAAAGATTACTTTTCTTTTAGTTATAGCTAATAGCAGCCAAGAAGATTTTGATAACATCTCCTTGAAAGTGGAACTTCCTTCAGAAATAATTTACAAGGATGATTTAAAAATTGGGGAAGAATCTTCCGAAGAAAACATAACCGAAAGTTTTTATATAGATTCTTTATCTGGAGGCGCGATGACGACGGTTGTTTTCAAAGGAGAAGTGTCTTTAGAGATTGAGGAAGGAGAAAAAAGTGTTACAGCAAGCGCTAATAAAGAAGATTTATCTGTTTCTGATTCAGTTAAAGTTGTTTTTGAAAAATCTCCGGAGCCGTCACCGGCCGCTGCCGCTGTTTCTGCTGCCGGTTTTTCACTGGGAGGACTTCTGAAAAAATGGTATTTCTGGGTTTTATTAATCCTTGGAATAATCGTCGTATTTTATTTTATAATATCCAAAAACAAATAGTTTTTTCTAAGGAGCAGAAAAACTTAACCCTTCACCTTTGGTTAAAAGTAAAGGGTTGACAGAATTATCTGTTTTGTTAAAATTAGAATATCCTTGAAAATTACTAAAACCGATGAATCGGGTAGATGGGCCCGATGAGGTGGCTTCTGCGTTAGTGGAAGCCCGGCTTCCTCCGTAATCAGAGGATAACTGTTAAACCCCGCTTAGCGGGGCGAGTCAGTGAAAGATGCCCCCGCCATGGCGGGGGAATCAGGGTGGTACCGCGGGAAAACTTCTCGTCCCTGTTGCATAGTTTATCTATGCCTTAGAGACGAGGAGTTTTTTTAATACTCAAAAATAGTTCTTTAACAAAAATTAAAATTCAGTTAGGAGGTGTATAAATGTGGAGCGTAGCCCTTTGTCCTAAATGCGGTTTATCTGGAGAATGTTATTGCCGTTGCCTTGGCAGCAGTATTTTGGATCGTTCTTATGAGTATGTTTTTATCTGTAAAAATTGCGGACATACTAAAACAATTAAAGAAAGCGGAGGATGTTGGAGTGGTCCGTCTACTAAGTGTCCATTTTGCGGAAAGAATTGTAATGTTCACCAAGAACCGCCGAAAGAATTCAAAGTTTCAAAGTAAACTAAAATAAAAAAGCCCGTGGTTAATACTTACGGGCTTTTACTTAATTAAGATAATTTTGACTCATCTTTTTTCCTTGACTCTAATTGATCAATCTGCACTCGGCAGGATTCAGAGAGAATGTAGTAGAAAACTGCTTGGGCAAACATGTGGTTTAGGCCTTTTTCATCAGCCCATTCTTTTATCTGGCTTAGTCGTTTTTCTTCAATTTCAGGTCTTAGGATTGGTTGTTGACCCTGAAGATTTTTACACTCTTCTACTTTTTTAGCTAGATCCATCCTTTCGGCCAAAAGATCAATTATTTGCTTGTCCACTTTTTTGATTCGAATTCCCAAATCCTCTAAACTTAATCCTTCATCCCTGTTCTCTGTTTTCTTATTCATAATTCACCTCATTTCTTTTTAACTTATTAAAGATCTAATTAATTTCCTTATCGAGCTTATATTATTTTGTCTTTTTTGTCAATTATTAAAGTTGACAAATTTTGTTATTATGTTAAAGTTCAGCAGTAAATTGTTTTTTGAAAATTGAATAATTAAAAACTAAGTTTAAGAAAAGGAGAACGAAATGAGTATTTCTGACAGGGTAAAATTGACTGATATGACGAGAAGCAGAGGAAGAGGAGTAATTGAAAAACTGTATCGAATGTTTTATTTGCAGGGACCAGGCGCTGGAACGTTTCTAGGGCTTCCTTTTGACCAGTTGGTTGAACACGGGCCCGGCCACGAATTTAAATGGGAACATTGCGCTAAACCACGGTCAGTAATAGAATTAGCCAATCGGGGCAGAGAATATTTTTCAGCTCTAGTGTTATCCATAGGCCAGGCTCAGAAGTATCAGCACGATATTGACCATGCTATTCCCTTGATAGTAAAATTGGACGGTCATTTCTATACCGGCAAAGCTAACCAAGTTAATTATCCCCGGCACACTATGTTTGGTTCGGTAGAAGATGCTTTGAAAATGGGAGCTTGTGCTGTAGGATTGAGTTTTTATCTGGGTTCAGAGCAAACCGGAGAAGACGTAGAAAGAATAGCTTTTATAAGAGAGGAAGCTCACAATAACGGTTTGCCTCTGGTTTTATGGAGTTATCCTCGAGGACCTTTATTCGATACTATTCAGGCAAATAGTTTATTGTCTTGCCATTACGCTGTTTCGGCTGCCGAGTCGTTAGGAGCTGATGTGGTAAAAACAAAATTTCCTAGCGTGGTCGCGCCAAAGTGCAGGGATGCCTATGAGAAATTTATCAAAGAAGAATATTCTAAAAAGATCCCCGAGGCAACTAGGTATCTGGAGTTTGAGCCCGGAAAGAAAAAATTAGCAGCTTACGAAAAAAGAATGGAAGAAAAAGATAAAAATCCGAATTTTGATTCTCTTCTTGACAGGGCCCGGCATATTGAAAGAGCAAGAATAGTTGTCAGAGCCGCAACCAGAACATTTGTAATATTTTCCGGAGGGCCCAGAACAACAGGTAGTGCAAAATCTGATTTAACCAAAAGTACTGAGATAATTATGGAAGCAGACGGCGAGGGAAGAATTATTGGCAGAAACCTCTGGGGAATCCCGGTTGAAGAAGGTCTTAAATTAGCGAAAGCTGTAACTGAGGTTATGCAAAAGGACGGATTTAAGAGATGGTGAATTTTTTAAAAACAAAAAGCGCCCCGTCAAGACGGAGCGCTTTTATTCTTGACAAGACTTCATCGCTTGCTAAAATAAAAGTAGTTCTTTGTTTTGTAAAAGAGAAGAGAGCCTTTTCAAAAACTTATTAAGATCAGGTTTAAGAGGGATTTACTCCCTATTATTTGTGGTGAATTTGAAAAATTGTTGATTCACAGCTCCCTCTATTTTGAGGTAAAATGAGCTCAAAAGTTTAAAAATTCTATTTACAGGCTCTCTTCTCTCTATTTGCTCTTTTAAAGAGGCTTAATTTAAGCCTCTTTGTTCTTGACAGATTCTTTTGATTGTCTTAGAATAAAGGAAGTTTTGTGATAGAAAAGAGAGTCCCTGAAGAAAATTTTTGTGAAAAGAGTAAGGATACTCATATCTCCTTTCTTTTTTAACCGGGAACTCGTTGTTTCCATCTTCATACTCTCTTCTCTTTCTTTTGTTCTTTCAAAGACCCCGCCTTGGCAGGGTCTTTTTTAAATCAACTAGCAGGGGGACCGGGTTTTTTAAACCTTGACAAGATTTTTTAATTATGTAATATAAAAATTAGTTGTTTTAAAATATAAATATTCCGGAAAGTTGGGGCTAGTCCTCCAATAGCAGGGCAGCGGTTTCGTCGGAAGACCGTGGTAAGAAGCTGGCGCGCTTATATTTGTGCCAGTCAACCCGCTAACAACTAGTTGGCAAACAATTTTTCAAGAAAGAAAGGTGGCTATTATGAATAGTCCGATGAGTCCAAGAGGCCCGATGGGTCCGATGACAGCGAATAATCTCTCGAATTGCCTTCAAGCTACGAAGGGTCCAATAATTCGTAAGAACTCTGCTGTCTACCAAGATGTAATTGGAAGAAGCCAGAAGATTCGTTTGATGCCGGGTGAGGCCCAAGTGCTAAGGATGAAGTACGGTAAGTAGGCATGAAAATGCCAATAAGCAAAACGGAAGAGAAAATTCTCTTCCGTTTTTTATTATTGAAGTTGAAGTTGACAATTTTTTTGGTTGTATTAAGATAAATTCGTTTAAATATTATTGAGGGAGGGGAGTCCATTTCTAAGGGGGCGCTATCGCTACGGCTGCCTAATCTCCCTTTCCTCTATATTGTTCTTTTAAAGTTGAAAGGAGAGAGAAAATAAACCTTCAGCTAAAAAGTGCAATAGGGGTTGACAAGATTTTTTAATTATGCTAAGGTGTATTTATTGGATTTCATTATATATACAGTAAGAGGAAAGAGAACCTCTGGGATGTGAGACCTGATGGCAACCCGAAAGAAGTCCAAACAGGGCAATTCTATATTCTCTTTCCTCTACTTGTTAGTTCTTTATACCAATGCTTTTCATGGATGATGAGAGAGTTGCTTAATGGATTAAGTAATTGGACTCGCTTTTTTAAAAAAAAGCGAGCCGACCAATTTACATTTTGCGAATGCGCGCATTCGCCACTGCTATGCTCTCTTTCACATCCTTTATTCTTTAAAGACCCAAAACAATTTGGGTCTTTTCTTTTTTCAAGAAATATATTAAGATAAATAAGACACGGGAAAAGAGAGTTTTGAAGACAAAATTAAAAGTTAATATCGGCTCTTCGTCTACAACGTTCTCAATGGTGAAACTTGTACATTTTTAAGCATGGAAACTCGTTGTTTCCAACTTCATACTCTCTTTTCCATTTATAGTTCTTTTGAGCCTAATTTTATTAGGCTCTTTTTTTTGACAAATTTTCTGGTTTGATTTAAGATGGGCCTACCTAAACACCGTCAAGGAAAGAAAGTTCC
This sequence comes from uncultured Candidatus Saccharibacteria bacterium, assembly GCA_964506305.1. Lineage (GTDB taxonomy): Bacteria > Patescibacteriota > Minisyncoccia > Minisyncoccales > GWA2-38-27 > CAZDKD01. Next base: position 19,930 of record CAZDKD010000001.1, read on the forward strand.
TACCTTCGTCGCTGCGGCTGGTATACTCTCTTTCCTCATTTATTGTTCTTTAAAAATTGAAAGGGGATAGGAATGTTTATCAAACAGAAATTTTTTCAAAAGGGTATGCTTGTTTTTGCTTTTTTATTGGAGGCTATTAATTTGTGCGGATGTACTAGAAATAAGAAGCCCAAAAGAAAAGTAGTTGTATTTGTGCTGGATAGCTTTATAGAAGAAGAGAGCCACGGCGAGCTCGTGGCGGATATAATTGAAGAGAAATCTCTTTCTAAGTGTGAGATAAAAATTATAGATGTTTTCTTTTCAATAGGAGCAAAAAAGAACAAATATTTAAAGGCCTTAGCAGATGTTTCGGATTATGCAGATAAGCATCCGAATGAAGCAATTGTGGTGAATATAAGTTTGTGCAGCAAGAATTATAATCTATTAGAGCATTTAATGATTTCAGAGCTTTATGAAAAAGGAGTGATAGTTGTAGCTGCGGCGGGTAATGACGCTACTTCTAATAGGCGATATCCGGCAGCTTATAGAGAGACAATAGCGGTTGCTGCTTTACATTGGAAAAGGAAAGCTGATTATTCTAACTATGGCAGTCATATTGATTTAGCTACGTCTGGTTTTGGAAGCGAAAAGTTATTGAAAAAAGAAACATCTGGAGGAGGCCTTTTTATAGAGGAAACGAAGTATTACAGCGTAAGAGGCGGAACATCGTTTGCAACGCCAAGAGTTGCTGGCTTAATCGCTTATTTATTAAGGCAGAGGCCAGAGCTAAGCCCTAGAGAGATAGTTCATCTTGTAAAAGAAAATGCTACTCCTGTAAAGGACAAATTTGGGCGTTGTGGACTATTAGGCGCGAGAATCAATCCTTACGGCACTATCTTTGCTGTTGATCCTGTTTACCAACGAGCCCTCGTTTTTCAAATTGCTTCCATTGTTGCAGTGTTAATTTTTTGGATTTTTTGCGATAGATTCTTTGATGCCAATGGCGGATTATTTTTTACAGGTTTGTTGCTATTCGGATTATTGCTAATAGCAGCAAATATTATTCTTATTCAGGCCTGGAATATCATATACGGCACTATTGCAGGCAGCACATTAATTTTATTGGCTGGTCTTTGCCTTCCCATGATGTACTCTTTTAATAAAAAGAAAAAAGAAAAGGAAAAAATGGAAAGGCTTGGCGAATTTGAAACTTAAAGCGGAGAATAATTCTCCGCTTTTTTTTATTTTAGCTTGAAAATAACCCAAAAAAGAGTTAGATTAAAAGTGGAAAAATTTCTTAAAAACTCAAATAATAAAATAAAAACATGAACATAACTTTAATTGGTATGGCAGGTGTAGGTAAAAGTTCTGTAGGAAAAAAGTTGGCAAAAAAATTAAACTATAAGTTTCTGGATATAGATAAAATAATTGAAAAGAGGACCAAGTTAAGGTTGCAACAAATAATAGATAATTTTGGAGAGGACAGGCTTTTAAAGATTGAAGAAGAAATGATTTTAGGATTAGGCGAACTTAATAATTGTATAATCTCTCCAGGAGGCAGTGCGATATATTCAACAAAAGCAATGGAAGCTCTTAAGAAAAAATCTGTTATTGTTTTTTTGAATACCCCATTTAAAAACATAGAAAGAGTGATTACAGAACGAGAGAAAAAAACGAGAGGGATTGTTGGATTAAAAAAGAAAAGCTTAAAAGCTCTTTTTAACGAAAGGTTGGTCCTTTATCGGAAATATGCAGATGTAGTGGTAGAAATATCAGAAAGGTTTAACGCTAAGTTTATTATAAAAGACATAATTCAAAAGATAACTCATATAAGTTAAACCCGAGATAGAAAAATCAAAGACCCCGCCAAGGCGGGGCCTTTTTTAATTGACAAACTCCTAATTCTGTGATATTTTTCATTAGTGATTAAATGTTCATTTAAAATTTAGAAAGGAGATAGAAAATGAAAAAGATGATAGAGGTAGGTATTGTAGGATTTGGCAATGTTGGGCGAGGTGTTTTTAAGGCAGTTGAAAAGAATTCGGACATGGAAGTAGGTGCAATTTTTACACGAAGGCCGGATGTGGTCCGCAAAGAATTAAAAGGGGTTTTTGTTTTTGACACAGAACAAGCTTTTTATACTCCCGGTGCTAGGATTGATGTGATGATTCTTTGTGGGGGATCAAAAGAAGATTTACCGGTTCAGGGGCCAAAGTTTGCCCAAAAATTTAATACTGTTGACAGTTTTGATACCCATGATGACATTCCTGATTATTTTGAGGCAATGAAACTTTGTTCCGAAGAGGGAAACAACGTATCTGTTATTTCTGCCGGCTGGGATCCGGGAATTTTTTCTTTAGAGAGAGTTTTTGGAGACGCTTTTCTTCCTCTGGATAATAAAACGTATACTTTTTGGGGAAAGGGCGTTAGCCAAGGGCATTCGGACGCAGCAAGAAAAGTGAACGGCGTAGCGGACGCCAGGCAATATACGATTCCCTTAGAGAATAGCTTGGAGAAAGTAAGAAAAGGGGAGAGCCCCACTTTTACCAAGAGGCAAATGCATAAGCGCCTTGTTTACGTTGTTCCTGAAGAAGATGCAGACTTGGAAAGCATTGAAAAGAGTATAGTATTAATGCCTAATTATTTTAACGAGTATGATACAGAGGTAGTTTTCATTAGTAAAGAAGAAATGAAGAAGAGTCATAGCGATTATACCCATGGAGGTTTTGTTTTAACATCAGGGGAAACAGGGGAAGGAAATAATCAAATACTGGAATACAAGTGCCATTTGGAAAACAACCCCGAGTTTACAGGAAGTGTTTTAGCGGCTTGTGCAAGAGCTGCCTCTAAATTAAACAGAGTGGGGAGGAGAGGAGCTTTTACTATGTTAGATATTCCTCCTTGCTATTTAAGCCCCCATTCTTCATCTTTTTTAAGAAAGAAATTTATGTGATTTAACAATCTTTAAGCCCGAGAAAATTCCCGGGCTTTTTTTATTGACAAACTCCTAATTCTGTGATATTTTTCATTAGTAATTAAATAGTTCTTTAAAAAAGGAGATTGATTATGAATGACAAACAGATATATCTAGTTATTGGGCTTATTATTTCAACTCTTATATTTGGTATGGGAGTAAACGCTATAGACAGCACAGTTTCTTCCATGGCAACAAAAAGCCCTGAATCATTAGAAGGTGTAGCAGAAACCTTATTTTTTAAGACAAGCTTTTCTTTTCAATATCACCTTGGTATGGTTCTGGTTTTCGTTAGCTTTATTTTAACTATCGGAATAATGTTGTGGTATTTTCAGAAAAAACCTACTAAAGAATAAAAATAGAAAGGAGAAGTCATGTTTAAGAAAATTGATTTAGCTGTATTGTGTTTATTGTTAATGATTGCTGGGTGTGCTCAGTATGATGCAACAAGTAATGTTAACGCTTATAGCAAGCTGCGTATATCTGAAGTCCGTTTTCCTCCTCCCGTAGGGTCTGTTTCTAATATTTCCTTAGGGCCTATTTCTTTAGGCTTTGGAGATTCTTCAGTAGAGGGCTATACAAGAGGGTGGTTTGTGATGTCCCAAGGCGGATATGGAGGTAGTTATATCACAACATCCCCCTTAGAAGGCATTCATTTAGCGTGTACATACAACGGTTTAAGCTTTATCAAAATAGGATGGGGTTGGAAGGGATCGACAGACAGAGGAATAAAGCTGGGTTCAACGAAAAAAAAGGTTAAAAAGGCTTATCCGGAAACAACCTCTGATTTCCTTGGTAATTTAGTATGGAAAATAGACAAAATAGATAACTCTGTGCCAGATAGTCCGGCCAAGTGGTGCGTAAGAGACCAAATAACCTTTGAGTTTATATTTGATAGGCTTTCTGGTATAAGAATAAACAGAAAAAAAGGCTATATTTATAAGGGAAAATTTACAATGGATTTTCAAAAAGTAGCTTCTGGGACGGATTGGTAATAGCTTTATAAGGCCCAACTTATGTTGGGTCTTTTTTATTGCCTCCTACTCCGTCCCGCTGAAAGCGGGACGGGGTTTATTATGCGACAGAGGTTTCGGGGAAATTTTGGATTGATTTTTGCTTAGAAAAGAGTTAGGGTGGAAAATAGAAATAAAAAACAAAAACTATGAATGAATTAAATGATCAAAATTTTGAAGAAGAAGTTATAAAAAGCGAAAAACCGGTTTTAGTGGATTTTTGGAGTCCAACCTGTCCTCCTTGTGTAATATTAGGGCCAATTATTGAGGAGATTGCTAAAGATTTTGAAGGGAAGGCAAAGGTTGGAAAATTAAATGTGATGGAAAACCCAGAAACTGCTGGAAAATATAAAATTGTTGGCATTCCAACTATTATCATTTTCAAAAATGGAGAACCAATAGAAAGAGCAACCGGACTGCGCCCCAAAGAGGCAATCGCAGATAAACTTAATTCTATAATATCCTAAGCCACGGAAGGATGTTTAAAACTCCGTAAAAATTAAACCAATAATATCAAAAAACGCTCCGCCAAGACGGAGCGCTTTTTGTTTTATTGACAAATTCATAATTTCGTGATATTTTTCACTAGCGTATTAAACAAACAGTTCTTTGAAAATTGAAAGGAGATTGAAATGCTTATAGATTGTGCAATTACTCTTGGGTCTGTTCAATCCGTCCTAGACAGAGGTGTGGATGGAATCACAATAATCTTACTCCTACTTTGTTTCATCGTTTTATTTGGCCTAATGTTTCTAAGCTTCTTTACAGGGTTGATTTCTGATCTAAAATCTCGCTGGCTAGATGATGAACATTTGGCGGGCATAGTAATTGGATCTTCTCTTCAAGCACTTGCCTCGCTTATTTTATTTGTATATTTTACAGAAATGGGCAGAGAGTTTTTTCAATCGATTGAAGTTTTTGGTATACTTACATTGTTTGGATTCCTCGTTTTAGGGAGTTTACTTCTTACACCAATTGCGGTCATAAATGTATTACTTTACCTTATAGGAAGGTTTTTGCGATATACTGTTTATTTTTCCGGAAAATTTCTTAGCCGGGGAAAGAAAAATAAAAGATGGGCCAGATGTCAAGTAAGATAAGTGAGCATTTATCAAAAGACCCAAAATAATTTGGGTCTTTTTTATTCCCCTGCCCCCGCGGGGGCAGGGGAAGGATGTTATTATGCGACAGGGATTTTAGGGAAACCCTGGGTTGAATTTCGCTCAAAAAAGAATTGACAAACTCATTTTTTTGTGATATTTTTCAGTAGGTATTAAATAGTTCTTTAAAAAAAGGAGATAGGAAATGTTAAAAAAAAGAGTAATTAGCGGCGCAGTGCTTATATTGTTGTTAATTGGCATGTTTTTTATAGGAAAACCCTGGTTTTACCTGTTATTGACGGTTATTACTGCTTGGGGGATAAGAGAAATTTGGCTGGTTAATAAGAATAAGCATGAGACAAAGGTTTCTTTTTACCTTTTCTTTATTCTGCCGGCTCTTTACCTTTTCTTCTCGCTTTTTTGGGTAGTTGGCGAGTTGCGGTGGGGAAGTAACATCTGGTGGCTTATTTCAGCGCTTATTGGAACTTCAGCTTATGACACCCTGGCTTATTTTATCGGTAAAAGCATAGGAAGGAATAAGATTACGCCAAAGACGAGCCCAAACAAAACATGGGAAGGAACAATGGGTGGCTTTTTAGGCCCGGTTTTAACTGTTGCGATAATAGGAAGATATTTTCTCTTTCTGAATTGGTTTGAAATAGCAGTTTTTTCTTTAATGATAGGAGTTTTAGCTTTTTTAGGGGATCTTATGGTCTCTTGGTATAAAAGAAGATTAGGAGTAAAAGACATAGGACATATTATTCCTGGTCATGGAGGTTTGCTTGATAGAATAGATAGTCATCTCCTTGTTTTTTTAGGAGTTTTTTGCTTTCAGGCGATGATTTAAAAATCAAAGACTCAGCATAAGTTGGGTCTTTTTTATTATAAATTAGCTTGAGTTTTGCTTAAAAAAGAGTTAGTGTGAAAAATAAGAAAATTTATTTTATAAATCTATGAAAAATCTTTGGATACTTTCAGAAGAACGGCCGAAGAAAGAAGTTATTGGTCAGATTGTAAGAAAGTTTGCTTCAGATAATGATCTAAAAATTAAAATCAAGGATATTATAATATTACCCGTTTTTTCTGATAAAAAATTTGTATTTAGATATATTATTAAAGGCATAAATTGTAAAAAGATAAAAGATATATTTGTTAAATTGGTTAGTGGTAAATCAAGTTTCATCGATTTTTTATTATTCTATCAAGAGAAAGAACCCGATAAAGATTCTAATCCTTTGTATGCAATAGAAGAAACAAAAACGGATGATTCAGAATCGAGAAACACAGGTGTATACCAAAGATGTAGTAAATTTGTTTTTATTGATTTTTATTATCCAAAAATAAAAAAGCTAATGCTTTACAATTTACAAATACCTCAAAAAATAAAGGCGACAGAAACAAATATTTTTGGCACCAGGATGCTTTTAACTATTGGTGTAGAAATTTTAGGCAAGAAACTTGACGATTCTGTTATGAAACCCTTTAGAAGTATTGATGAACTTATCAAGTTTAAAGATTCGATGCGCATGCCTCCAAAAGGAAATGTGCCGATTAAAATCAAGAAAGAAAAAAATAAATTTTTCATCTCTGGTAAATTATATAAAGCAGGTGGCCTAAGCCATGATCCTAATATTGGAGCATTAACAATAATTGCGCTTTGCATTAGAAAATGGGAAAAGAAAAAGGATATTGTTATTACTAATCATGGCTTAAAACAAAATCACATTGGAAGAAAAAATAAATTTATTATTATCGCGAACAAACTTAACATAAAACTGCAAGGATTAAAATTGCCAAAAGCAAAAATAGAACAGCCCTATTGGCACTATGAAGTTAATGGTGAGAAAGTGGCCTCTATTTTTGTGCATTTAGCAGTCGAGGCATTTACTAATGGACAAATTATTTATGAAAATCATGCTGGCTGTGAAAGAGGTTATTTTATTGATAAAAAATTAGGACCAATTGCGATAAAAAAATATAAAAAAGGAAAAAGATCCAAGTATAAGGCAGGCAATAAAAATGCGATTATTTATTTACCAGATCTTATCATTTGTGATCCAAAAAGAAATGAGATTGTTAATATCGAAGGCAAAACTTATAGTAAACGCAAACAAGGTATTAGTGAATTAAAAAATTACACCTATATCGAGAAAGAATATATAAAGCCGTCTTATCGATCATCAAGGATAAAAAGAGTTGTTGTAGTTTTTGGAGGGGGAAAGAATAAAATTAAAGAAAATAAAATAGCCTTTATGCTGAACGATAAAGGCGAGATTATCTTAGGTAAAAATCCTCCTGAAATAATAAAAGAAGCAGTAAAAAAACTATTTTCGTTGCAGAATAAATAGTTGTTCTTTTACCGCTTTTTTATGTTTTGAATCACCGTTATTGTTACTTTTAAATCTTGGATAATCTATTTCGATCACTTTTAGATTTCCGTATTTATTTAATACGGAAACTATTTTTTTCTGAGGCATGATGCCTTCTGAATTGTAGCTTAGAATTAGGAATTTATACCTTGCGCTTCTTGCAATCCTGTTGAGGGCAGAAAGTGCAGACTCTGGATTGCAGAATTCTGATTTTTGCTTATTATAATTCCTCATTCCTGTTTTGCCCTTGATTTTTGGATTATCATATTTTGCGATCGTTTCCAGCAGATGATAATTACTAGCATATTGCCTGTTATTGTAGGGAGGGTCTATATATAGAATATCAACATCCAAATTATCTATAAGCTCCATGCTATCTTTATTAAAGACAGAGTGTTTTTTGTTGCTTTTATATATTCTTATGGGTCTTATTTTGAATTTTTTTAAGGCTCTTGGGTCATAATTTTTTAGAAAAGCAGCATAAACACCGGATATATTTGCATAAAAGGGGACGCTTCCTATTAAGGATGCAAGCAATATAAAATATTCATTTTTATCAATCAGTTTTGTTTTTTTCCATTCTTTTATTTGTGTTCTTATCGCGTCAATTTTCATTCCATTCTTAGCAGTAAAATATTTTCTTTGAAATTTGTCATTCTTTGTTCCTTCTTCTGTATAGTTTTTATAAATAAAGCCCTTAGTTTCCTTTAGGTTATTCAAATAATCTTGAACTAATTCTAATGACGAAACAAAAAAGCTATTTTTTGGTAGTGGGACAATCTTATCTAATAATCTTTGGAAGCTTGGCTCTTTATTGTTTTGGATATATGCCTTTTGTAAAATATAAGAGAAATACAAAACATCAGAGGAAATGATCCTGAATCCTTTTTGCTTAAAAAATCTGCCGACACTACTTGTTCCTGAAAAAAAATCGCAGAATATTCCTTCTGTTGTGCCGGTTGATATTACTGCTTGATATATATAATCAAGCAGTTTTTCTTTACTGCCTATAAACCTCATTTTAATAATTTGTGATAAGTAGTTCTGAAACTTTTCCTCGTTTGTCTTTTTTACAATTTAGAGACCTATTTGATAACATTTCATGTATTTTATAGTTGTGATATAAATTATTTATAAATTTGCAATCTGAATTAGATAGCATTATCTTAACTTTCTTTTTAGTAAGTTTATCTATAGCTTTTTTTAGTCTTTCTTGGTCTTCTTTATAGAATTTTTCTTTTGTATATCTATTAAAGTCTGAGTATTTTGAAACAGGGAAATAGGGGGGATCTAGATAGATAAAATCATCTTTATTAGCTTCTTCTAGAATTTTTTCGAAGTCTGCGCATTTTATACTTGTATTTTCTAAAACTTGGCTTACTTTTTGGATATTGTCCTTATCACAAATTAATCTATTGAGAGAACTCCCAATAGGCACATTAAATTGTCCTTGTTTATTAACCCTATATAAAGCATTGAATCCTGTTTGGTTCAAATAAATCATTCTTGCTGCTATCTCGGCGTTATTTAATTTATCAAAGATATTTATTTCTCTATCTAGGTTACGAACTTTTATATGGAGATCTTTTGAATGTCTTATTTTTAGTCCTCTTAATAGTTTAGCCACCCGTTCCGGATTATCTCTAACGCCCTGATAAGTTTTAATCAATTCAGCGTTATTATCTCTCAAAACTGCTTTAGATGGTTTTAGATAAAAAAACATCGCCCCTCCTCCAAGAAAGGGCTCGTAATAAGTTTTGAACTTTTTAGGTAGGAATTTTTTATATTGAGAAATCATTTCTCTTTTTCCTCCTACCCATTGAAGAAATGGTTTCGCTTCCCTGTTTGCAGATGAACCGTTTAAGCGCTTTGCGTTTTTAGTAAATGGAGAGGCATTAATTATTTTAGTAAGCGGACTATTTTCTTTTAACTGTGATTCAAGGCTTCTTATAATTTCTACAACAATTCCTTTTACTTCTACTTCCTTTCTGAAAATGGGGAACAGTGTTGGATTCGCCGGTTGTAATCTTATCCTGTTTTTTTCGTGATATATTTTTTTAAGAGTTGCCTCGTTGTCATCAATAATAGCTACTATTGTTTGTCCATCTTCAGCTGTTTGTTGTTCTTGGATTATAACTATATCTCCGTCAAAGATACCTTCTCCAATCATGCTATCGCCTTCTACTCTTAAGGCGTAATGTTTAGTATGATTGTTAATTTGTTTTCTGGGAACGGTAATTACTTCATCTGGAATTTCAAAAGTCTCAAATGGTTTACCGGCTGCTATTATTCCAAGTAGGGGAATTTCTACTAGACCTGCAGGTTTTTTATTATCTGATATTTCTATTGATCGGGCGTGATAGTTGGTTTTATTTAGATATCCTTTGGATTTTAGTGATTCAATATGCTGGTGGACAGTGGATACAGAAGACAATTTAAAATGCTCCTTTATTTCCTCTAGGGAAGGAGCATAATCATTTTTTTTAATGAATTTTGTAATATAATCTAGTATTTGTTTTTGCCTTTTTGTTAACATAATTTGGGTTAAGAGTTTTCCACAACCTTGACGGGTTGACCTAGTTTTCCCCATATTATAAAATTATAACATACCGAAAGAAAAGCGAAAGTGGAAAACTTTTAAAGGTCGTAAAATAATCAAAATAAAAAATACTATGGTAAAATTTAATCGAACACAAAAATTTACGAAAGCTAATATTGAAAAAGCGCCTAGGGATAAATCCATTGTTTATAAGTTGAAGAATACGACCGGGAAAAATTTATATACGGGCATAGCAGGTCGTGGGAGGACACAAGATAGACTGCTAGAACATAAAGAATTGAAGCGAGAAAAAATCCCTGGCGCAACTCAATTTCAGTTTGCTCAAGTAAAAAATAAAGATAGAGCAGAACAGGTTGAAAAGCAAATAATTCGAAAAGAGCAGCCAAAGTTTAATGAGCAAAATAAATAATCACGGGATCTTGATTTTTGTTAAAAAATATTTTATAATGTCAATATAAAAATCAAAAGAGGGGCGATAAGCCCCGACTAGAACGGTTACTTAGTAATTAGTCCAAGCCGGGGTTTCCCGGCTTGTTTTTATAAAAGTCAAAAAATTAATTGTCCCGTCACTACCAAAATTTGGTGTGAGGGCAAAAAATAAAATTTTATGAGTCAAGTAATAAATTCATTAATAGCTGCAGTAATTGGTGGTGGAGTGGTGGCATTTGTTAATAATTTATTAAGAAAAAGAGAAAAGCGGTATTTTGAGGAAATTAAATATAGACGTAAGTCTTATACTGATTTACTTAATAATGTACGAGGATTTTTGAGTGATCCGAATGTGCTAGATGCAGAGAAACGCATAATGCGACAAAATTTTCTTAAAAAATATTATAATGAAATTTGGCTTTATGCATCGCCATCAGTGATTAAAAAAATGAACAAATTTTTTCAAAATGTTACTATATCTAAAGCAAATCCTGACGAAAAGACCAAAGCTTTAGGAGAAACAATGTTGGCTATAAGAAAATCTTTGGGGAGTAAAAATGCCAATTTTTTATTTTTTAATAAATTAAAATCTGAAGATTACGAAATCTATTCATCAAAATAGAAGTTATAAATAAAATTTATGGATGAAAAACAAAAAGAACAACTAGAAAAATTCAGAAAACTTACAAGATGGATGTATGCTGATTCAAAAGAGGCAATGTTTTGCGCGAGAGCAAATTTTTTAGTTGCAATGGGATTATTTGACTACACCGAAACATTAGGTACATTTCTGATTGGATATTTTCAGAAGAATGAGAGTGGTCAAGTTTTAAAAGGCCCAAAAGGGAAAAAGATAAAAACACAGTCAAAAAATAGGTTTAACGCATTTTTCTCTTATTTAGGTCAAGATTACAAAAATCTATTAGATAGACACCCCGAAGTTTACGATGAGTTAAGATGTGGTTTAACCCATGAATATTTGCCCCGAAAGCGTAAATTTTGTGTCTATGGAATATCGAAAAGATTAACAGAGGAACAAATGGATAATTTAGTAAATGATATCGATGGCTCTAGAGTAAACTGTGGGATAATATTTTTATCTCAGGGTCAAAATGACATATGGCAAATATTTACCCCTAAATTTTTAATAGATTTTGAAAGAGGTGTCAAAAGATTAATAAAAGAAATCGAGGACGAGAAAGATAAAAAATTAATGCTAAAATTTTTTGAGGCCGCCGATCAAATTAATTTAGAAAACTTTAGGTAAATTATAGAATTTAAAAAATAAAATCCATGAAAAAGAATATAGAAAAAATTAAAAAAATTGCGAAGGATGTGTATAAAACTTTAGGATCGGGACATCCTGAAGTTGTTTATGATAAAGCTATGCGAATAGGTTTGCGGCTCACCGGCATTAAGTATGAGAGCCAGAAAGTAGTAGAGTTAAAGTACAAGGGACATTATGTCGGAGAAGGTTATCCTGATATTGTGCTTCATTTCGGTAAAAAGAAATTAATTATTGAACTAAAAGCAGTTGGCGGCGAGATGGGCGCTCCCGAGGAACAACAGTTGCTGAATTACATGAAGATTTTAGGTATTAAATATGGCCTTTTAATTAATTTCCAACAGCCAGGCAGAGTAAAAGATAAAAAAATACAGAAACCCGAAATTAAAGAAATTTCTTTTTAGTATTGTGTTTCGCCAATAAATAATCTTATGAAAAAGCTAATAAAAAGTTGACTAACGCAAAACTAAACGCAAAACTAAACTCGGTTTAGTTTTAAGAGTGAGAAGTCGTTGACGACAGTCGTCAACGAAAATCAAAAAATTGATTGAGAAATAAGAACCCCCCGCTTAGCGGGGGAACCTTAATTCGTTAATGTATAAATATATAATCTTGAATTAAAATTTATGTTTAAAAAGTTAGTAATTTTATTAAACATTATTGTTTTCGGTTTATTTGTTGTACAATTCTTTACTACCTCAGGTATTGTTTTCTTTTTAACTGCAAACAGAGCGGGCTTAATAGGAAAAATCTCAGATTTGTTCTATATGGCTTTACTTTTTTTTACTCCACTATTAAGTATTATTTTGCTTTTGAAATATAAATCTAAATAAGAAAATAGGACCAATTCTATTTTTTAAAAAACCCACCCCGCCAGGGCGGGGCAAGCAAGCAATTTTAGCCTCGCGTCAAACGCGGGTAGTCAAAGTATTTTAATGATTATCAATTTTAATGAATTAAAAGTTTTTATAACCGAGGCAAGGAAAAATACTTATGCTGGAGATGGAAAACGAACGGAAAATCCTTTTTTAGCAAGTTCGGTACAGCTTGAATATAAGAAAGGAGAGTATTTTTACCGGGATATCTATTTTGGAGGGGAGAAGAATTTTGTTGGCCAAGAAGTTGTTTATCAAAGCGATAAACCAGTTTGGAGTATGGTTTACTGCGGCTCTGCGGAGCCACCAGAAGTCACTGGTTTTCTTAAGAAATCACTATTGAATTTATCTGAAAAATGCCGATTTGGTGGGAAGTGCGAATTTGAAGAAAATGATTTAAAATATAAAGACGAGGGGGAAGGAACAATAGAACGATTTGATGGAGAAGAAAAGATTTTTATAAAAGAGAAAAATGTTTATAAATTAAAATATCAAGGAGGTTTAATTTTAAAATAAACTCCCCGCCGAGGCGGGGCGGGCAAAGATAATTAAAATTTTTTATGGAAAATATTAAACTTCTACCAAAAACTAAATTAGGCAAATGGTCGGTTGGATTGATAATCGCTATGTTCTCATTATTTTTTCTTGGCATGTCATTTTTTCTAAAAGTATATACATCTGTTTCAGCAGGAGAAACTATTTTAAAAGATATTGTTGCAAGGCCGTGTTTAGCGTTATCGATGCTTTCTGGCTTTGCTTCCGGTATCATTGCTTTTATCACGGGGCTTACTGCGATTATAAAAAATAAAGAAAGGTCTATTTTGGTGTTTATCGCAACAATTATTGGTGCCTTGCTTATTTTATTCCTTACGGCAGAAATAACATCCCCGCATTAAACAATCACAAAACTAAACTCGGTTTAGTTTTAAGAGTGAGAAGTCGTTGACGACAGTCGTCAACGAAAATCAAAAAATTAATAAAGATTATAGAATGTAAAAAAGAAGAAAATATAAAAGATTGCCCATGTACTTATGATTGCGACAAAAAGGGAATGTGTTGCGAATGTGTAAAATATCATTTAGAAAGAAGAGAGCTGCCGGCTTGCTTTTTTTCTAAGGAAGCGGAAAAGACCTTTGACCGTTCAATTGAAAAATTCATAGAAGATCAAAAAAGTTTATGAATACAGTAAAAGTTTTAATTTCAAATGAATATTTTCAGGCCTTGTTGATTGTGATTGGGGCAGTGATTTTGGCTAAGGTTTTGCATTTCATATTAAAAGGATATATTCAAAAGTTAACCGAAAGAACAAAGAGCGATATTGATAACGCCATATTGAAAATTATCACAAAGCCCCTCTATATTTTTGTTATTGTCTTAGGTATTTGGATTGGGCTGAGACTTTTATCTTGTATTAAACCTTATCTTTTTTGGATAGACGGACTCTTTTTTGTGCTTTCTGTTTTTATAGCTTCTCTTGTTATCTCCAGAATTCTTGCTCTTTTTATCACTCGTTGGCTAAAAGTTCAGAGACGATTTGAAAAGACGCCTCAATTGATTGCTAAGATTGTCAGCGTGATTGTTTATCTTGTTGCAATTTTGATAATTTTAGACCGCCTTAACGTTGAGATAACTCCTTTAATTGCCAGCTTGGGTCTTGGGGGAGTGGCTATTGCTTTGGCTCTTCAGAGCACTCTCTCAAATCTTTTTGCCGGGCTTCATATTATATCTGACCGGCCTATAAACATTGGCGATTATATTGAGATTGAAGGAGGACTTTCCGGCTATGTGGAAGATATTGGCTGGAGGTCAACAAGAATAAGAACCAGAGTTAATAATTTTGTTATTGTTCCTAATTCAAAATTGGCTGAAAGTATAATCGTTAATCTTTCAACTCCCCAGAAAGAAACAACAATAGTGGTTGAATGCGGGGTTAGTTATGAGTCAGACCTTGAAAAAGCAGAGAGAGTAACAATAGAGGCAGCAAGAGAGATTCAAGAGAATATCAAGGGAGCAGTAAAGGGCTTTGAACCACTTTTTCGATATCACACATTCGGGGATTCAAATATTAGTTTTTCGATATATCTTAGGGTTGAAAAACCAATTGATAAATTTTTAGTGACGCACAAATTTATAAAAGCTCTCAAGAAAAGATACGACCAAGAAGGCATTGAAATTTCCTGGCCAGTTCTAAAGATTTATTATCCGAAGCAAAGCGACTAAATCCTACCAAAAAATCACCCCTTGGGCAATTTTTTGATAGAATAGAAAAAACTAAAGAAAATTATGACTCAACAAGAAGCATTAGATATATTAAAACTAGGGCATAATATCTATTTAACGGGTCCGCCGGGAAGCGGGAAAACTTTTTTGTTAAATAAATATATTGATTATTTGAAAAAAAATCACAGAGGGGTGGCAATAACTGCCTCTACTGGAATTGCTGCCACCCATATGCAGGGAGTTACTATTCATTCTTGGTCAGGTATGGGCATTAAAGAAAAACTTACCGAGAGAGATCTCGGAAAACTTCTGAAGAAATCTTATCTTAGGAAAAGATTTAGAAATACCGGGGTGCTTATTATTGATGAGATATCAATGCTTCATGCTTTTCAGTTTGATTTAATAAATTTTATCTGTCAGGCATTTAAAAATAGCGCAAAGCCTTTTGGCGGAATGCAGGTGGTATGTTCGGGTGATTTTTTCCAGCTTCCTCCTGTGCAGAAAGGAGAAAAGCCGAAATTTGTCACCGAATCAAAGGCATGGGAAAATGTGAATATGAAAATATGTTATCTTGAAGAACAGTATCGTCAAGAGGAAAATGGCGCATTACTCACCTTGTTAAATCATATTCGAAATAATGAGATTAATGAGGCAAAGGAGTTATTAGCCGACATAGACAGCGAAGAAAAAGTATGTTCAACCAAGCTTTATACTCATAATGTGGATGTTGCAGCTATTAATAATTCTGAATTAGTCAAAATAGACGGGGAGGAGTTTGGGTATGATATGCGCTCCGAGGGCAATAAAGATATTGTGGTTATGCTCAAGAAGGGTTGTTTGGCGCCCGAAAAGTTGATTCTTAAAAAAAAGGCCAAAGTAATGTTTGTAAAAAATAATTTCGATAAGGGCTATGTAAATGGCACTCTTGGCGAGGTAATTGGTTTTGATGTTGATGGGTTGCCTGTTATAAAAATTACTGGGGGCGAACATATTGTTGCCAGACCTGCAAGCTGGACTATTGAGGAAGATGATGTTGTTAAAGCTGAAATTAGTCAAATTCCTCTTCGTCTGGCCTGGGCCATAACGGTGCATAAAAGCCAGGGCATGAATCTTGATGCTGCTGAAATTAATCTTTCTAAATCATTTGTTGAAGGAATGGGGTACGTGGCCCTTTCCAGGCTGCGTTCGCTTGCAGGGTTGAAACTTATGGGAATAAATGAGTTAGCTCTTACGGTCAATCAAGAGGTTTCGGAGTTAGATAGGGTATTAAAACAGATGTCGCAGGAAGTGACTGAATATTTTAAAAAAATGAAAATATGGGAGAAAAATAAGAAACAAAGACAATTTTTAGATTTTCTCCCCAGAGTTGAACCCGGCAAAAGAGATAAAAAAGAAAAAAAGAGGCTTGGGCCAACTTATGAAGAGACCAAAATTCTAGTTCGTCAAAAGCTTCCGATTAAAGAAATTGCCGAACATAGATGTTTGAGCGAAGAAACTATTATAAGCCATTTAGAGAAATTAAATGCTCGCAAAGAAGAAATTGATTTAGGATATTTACAATTACCGGAAGAACGTTTTAAGAAAATTAAGATGGTCTTTCAGCAAACCGGTGATTTTAAATTATCTCCGGTTAAACAGATACTTGGTAAAGATTTTTCTTTTCAAGAGATAAGATTAACTCGTTTATTTATAAAAAAAGATAAAGAAGTTGAAAAATTTGCTGAAAAGGAAGAAGTTTCACAATTAAAAAAATACAAATAACGCAAAACTAAACTCGGTTTAGTTTTAAAATATATGAACTTTAAAACACTTTTTCTTGCTCATACTCCTGATGCAGAACCAGAAAAGCACAGGTGTGAGATTGAAACATCTAAATACAAGCTCTTTGTGGTATTGGTTGGAAATCAATCTCAAGCTCTTGAAGTATCTAAAAAGTTTGCTGAAGAAGAAGGAATTCATTCTATTCTTCTCTGTCCTGGATTTACTCACAAAGATATTGCAGAGATATCAGAAGCAGTTGGAGAAAATGTTGGTGTTTCTGTAGCCAGAGGAGATGGCCCGAGTAATAAAATTGCTATGAGGGCGATGAGAAGAGCAGGCTGGTTTCCGGAAAAAAAGGAGAAGGAGTAATTTTAGCCCCGCGTCAAGCGCAGGCAGGAGTACAGTATTGATGGAGGGTTGATAGACAACTTGTTGACAACTTTAAATTTGGGAGATATAACAAAGTTGTCAACTAATGATTTTAAGGGTGTTAAAACCATCGGCCAGGCTTTTGCCGATGAAGTTTTTCGTGTTTGGCAGAATCACCACCAGAATATTGAGATTATTTATAAAAATGCCGACAAGAATGTTTTATTTATGATTAAAAAAGCCTTGAGTGTAAATAAGTGAATAATTTAAATTTTAATGGAAAATTTCATGAAAAATATTAAACTTCTACCAAAAACTAAATTAGGCAAATGGTCGGTTGGATTGATAATCGCTATGTTCTCATTATTTTTTCTTGGCATGTCATTTTTTCTAAAAGTATATACATCTGTTTCAGCAGGAGAAACTATTTTAAAAGATATTGTTGCAAGGCCGTGTTTAGCGTTATCGATGCTTTCTGGCTTTGCTTCCGGTATCATTGCTTTTGTCACGGGGCTTACTGCGATTATAAGAAAAAAAGAAAGGTCTATTTTGGTGTTTATTTCAACAATTATTGGTGCGTTGCTTATTTGGTTTCTTGCGGCACAAATAATGTCCCCGTGTTAAATTATTAACGCAAAACTAAACTCGGTTTAGTTTTAAGATTGAGAAGTCGTTGATGACTGTCGCCAAAATTTATGGAAAGGAAAATTTGTAAATGGTATGAGGTTTGTCCAATGAAGAGATTTTACGAGGAAGAAAAATTAGATAAAAAATGGGTTGAGAATTATTGTTTCCGTAATGGAGAGAATTGTAAGAGATTTGAAATGGAAGAAAAGGGAATTTCTCATCCAGATAATATGCTTCCTAATGGCGAGATTGATGATAGTTTAAAACAATATGGGAACAATAAAAATATACTGCCAGAATTGTAGAGCTCTTCTTTATAAATATCAAAAAGACAAACCGGGCCATTTGATTAAATGCTACAAGAATAAGATTTTAAAAGATTATACTGAAGAAAATTTAAAATGTCCCAAATGCGGACAGCGGTTTGCCAGAGAGGCACTGATTCACGGGAAACCGGCTAATAAAATTATTCAGGGTAAAGTTTTTGTAAAAAAATAAAAATGGCGCAAAATAATAATCGGAGAAAGAAAAATATTTTTTTGAGTTTTCAGAATGCCCAGAGGGGGTTATGGAAAGTTCTTGTTCGAGAGCCGGCATTTAAATATATGGCAGCAGCGGCCCTGCTGGTTGTTGGAGCAATGCTTTATTTCCCGACGAGCAGAACGGAAAAAGCCGTACTCTTAGTAACGATTTTTTCCGTGCTTGGATTAGAAATGATTAATTCCATTATGGAGCGTTTTCTGGACTTTTTGCAGCCAAGTTATGACCCGCGTGTTAAAATAATAAAAGACTTGCTTTCAGGTTTTGTATTCTTGGTTGTTTTAGGCACAGTGATTATTGGCATTCTTATTTTTTGGCCCTATCTAAAAACAGTTATCAATTTTTAAACCCCGTTAGAGATTATAAAGACAAAAAGAAAGCAAAAAGAGAGCGAATCTCTAACGGGGTAAAAATAGAATGGCTAAAAACAAAGCAATTTTAGCCCACCCCGCCCTGGCGGGGGGGGCAGGCAAAGATAGAAAAATCTCCCTTCGGGCAGTTTTTTTGTTGACAAATATGAATAATTAGTATATAATATAAGTAGTAGGTTAAAAGAATAAATAACGATTTTTCAATGAAAGGAGTGAATATGAATAGTCAAGATTTTAGGAATGCTTGGGAAGATTATGTTTTCTGTCACGATCAAAAAAAGAAAGAAGCCGCTTTATAACGAGTAGTAGGGCTCGCAACCACAATCAACCAGTGGTTACTGATTCAGGAGTCTACTAAAAATAGAGACGATATCCAAAAAAAGGCTAAAGAACAACTGAGTAAGTTATTTTCTCAAAGAAAGATATCGCCATCTCTCCTTGCGAAGTTTGCAGAACAGACCGCTAAATAAAACAAAATTAAAGTCCACAGAGATTACTCCGTGGACTTTTTTATTGACACGAGCGAGGGAAAAATGAAAGTTTACTTTCATTTTAACCGAGCGACGTGTTAATATAGTAAGGAGGGTGTAGCCCTCCTCCTACTCTATTCCTCGGCGCGTATTCTCGCGCGTTATGCTGAGATGATGAAAAATCGCCCTTTGAGCGATTTTTTGGTAGAATGAAATATAAAGGTCATTAATTAAAATTAAGAAAGGAATTAAAATATGTTATCACAAATACCTATTAATCTTGAGAAAATAAAAAAAGAGGATTTAGATAAAGAGATATTAAGAATTGGAATGATAGCTGAATTGGATGCTGTTTCTCTTTACGAACAATTAGCCGCAATGACCGAGAACGAAACTTTTAAAAAAGTTCTTTTGGATATAGCCAAAGAAGAAAAAACTCACATGGGGGAATTCCAATCCTTATTACTTCAAATAGATTCGGAGCAAGCAAGCGAGTTGGAAGAAGGCAAAAAAGAAGTTGAAGAATTAACAAATTAACGTAAGACTAAACTCGGTTTAGTTAAACTATGCCCTGCCGCCCTGGCGGCAGGGCAGGGTAAAGATGAAATTTATGGAATGTCCATTTTGTAATATTAATAAAAAGAGAAATACAATTATTAAATATTATAAGAATGTTTTTGTTATGTTTAGCAATCCGAGATTGATGGAAGGGCATTTATTAGTTATTCCTAAAAGACATGTTGAGAAATTATCAGAATTAAACGAAGAGGAAAGAAAAGAGTTATTAGATGTTGTTGTAGAGTATGAGGAAAAGATATTAAAAAATATATCTCCCGGATGCGATATCGGGCAGCATTATAGGCCCTTTTTAGAACAAAGCGAATTAAAAATTGACCATTTGCATATTCATTTACAACCTAGAAGACTTGAAGATGACTTGCATCGCAAATTACAGTTTTTTGGTAAAAATGTTTTTAAAAAATTAACAAAAGAGGAAATCGATAAAATTCTTTCAAAATTAGCTAAATAAAAGAACTAGACAACCTTAGCTGAAAACAAAAGGTCGGACCCCAATGGTACCCCGCCAAGGCGGGGACTACGGGCCAAGGAAAATAATAATCAATTAAATTAATTTAAGAATATGACAACTACAATCTCAATAATTTTAGGAATAATTATCTTTATTGTTTTGATTTCTATCAAGCAGATTAATCAGTATCAAAAAGGGGTAAAGTTTATGCTGGGCAAGTATATCGGTTTAATGAATCCCGGATGGAGGTTGGTTTTTCCCATTATTCAGTCCTATATGAAGGTGGATTTAAGAGTAAAAGCAGTAGATGTGCCAAGTCAGGAAGCAATAACTGGGGATAATATTTCAGTGAGCGTTAATGCCGTTATTTACTATAAAGTGCGAAACGCTGATAAGGCAGTTTTAGAAGTAGAAAAGTTTAATTACGCTATTTCTCAGTTGGCTCAGACAACAATGCGAAATGCTGTAGGCCAGGTAGATTTAGATGAACTTCTTTCCGCGAGAGATAGGGTCTCAGAAAACATAAGAATTATTGTAGACAAAGCCACTGACCCTTGGGGAATTGAAGTTATCAATGTTGAGTTGAAAGATATAACCCTGCCCGAAGAAATGAAGAGAGTAATCGGCAAGCAAGCCGAAGCAGAAAGAGAAAAAAGAGCAATAATTATTAAAGCTCAGGGAGAGGTGATTGCTGCTGATAATATGGCCAAAGCCGCTAAAACTTTATCAGGATCAAGCGGAGCCCTGCATTTAAGGACTCTTCAGTCAGTTAACGATATAAGCTCTGACCAGTCAAATACCATTGTTTTTGCGATACCCCTGGAAGTTTTAAGGGCTTTTGAAGGATTTGGTAAGAAATTCCTGAAAGAAGACAAAAATGAGGAAGAGAATAAAGCTCAGCCTCAGCTCTGATTTTTAAAACCAAAGAATTTTAGCTATTAAAATTTATGGAAGTAGAATTAGAGAGAACTTTTTTATTAAAGAAAATACCAGAGGGGCTAGAGGATTGTAAATCTATTGAGATTTTTGATATTTACATTCCTCGGTCAGTTCATCATCCCATTTTAAGAATTCGGAAAAGGGGAGAGGTTTTTGAGATGACTAAGAAAGCGCCAATAGAAAATGATTCTTCGGAGCAGGAAGAGCAAACCATTTCTTTATCAAAAGAAGAGTTTTCTGAGTTATCAACTCTTAGTGGTAAGAAATTAAGGAAAATCCGCTACTTTTATCCTATAAACAACAGGACAGCGGAAATAGATATTCATTTAGATAATTTAGAGGGGCTTGCTACTGCAGATTTTGAGTTTAGTTCTTCTGAAGAAAAGTCAAATTTCACAATGCCGGATTTCTGTTTAGCGGAAGTTACTCAGGAAGAGTTTGCGGCAGCTGGCTATTTGTCAGGAAAGAAATATGAGGATATTCAATCTTTTTTAGAAAAATATAATTACAAAAAGGTTAAATTAGAATAAATAAAAATTAACTTAAGTTCATAGTACTATGCACAACAAAGGCGCTTCTACTTTTTTAGTAATAACGATAGTGGTAATGACAGTCGTATTATTAGCTGTTCTTATTACTGGAGGAGTTATATATTATAAATATTATTATCAAGAAGCAGAGGAAAAAGAAGAAAAGGAAGAAGAGGAAGAAGAACTTTTTGAAATAATAGAAACAGGAGATATTCCTTATGAAGAAAAATATACTTTTAGCATAGAAACAGCTGAATTTATAGTTTATCCCCCGAACTTTGACAGCTTTGAATTTGGCTATTTTGAGGCATATAATAAAGGCGAAAAGATTTATGCTTCAGAGCCGATATATATGATTATGGATTTGTTTTCCTTCCGGTATAAAGAAAACAAATATATTGTTGTGAGTGATTATTCTGGCGGAGCCCATTGTTGTTCCGAAGCGTATGTTTTCTTATTAGACAAAGACAATGATCTAAAGCTTATAGAAACTTTGCCTTTAGGTAATACTAGTATTTCAGAGGATAGTTTGATTATGGAAGATGATGATTTGTACCTAGCGGTATTTGATGATAGATTCGCTTATTTCTATACATTTTATGCCAACTCCTATTTCTTTGTCCGTTACTTAAAAGTAGAAGACGACAAACTTATCTCCAGCAATGATGCATTTCAAGAAAGCTATCTTGAGGAAGCAGTAAGATGCGAGGGCGAGCTGGAAGAGCAATTGAAAACAGGAGAAGATGATTTTGAATTCTATTCTCCTTTCTTAGTCTGTATCACGGTTAATTATATGCTTGCCGGACAGGAAGCTAAGGCCTGGCAGAAGTTTAATGAGTATTCCTCAGAAGTGCCGCTAACATACTATGGGGGGGCAATAGATTTGGAAGAGTTTAAAAAAGGATTAGAAGATATGATGAGAAGCCTGTGAACAGAGGCATAAGTGCTTAGTTTTGAGTTAGGAATTATGGAAAAATCTAAAAAATATTGGTCTGATAAGGTGACGAAATACAGCAACGCGCTTGATTTAGAACAAGGAGTTTTCACTTTTAAAAATCCGAAAAAGATTGCTTTGTCTTTAAAAAAATCTGCAGAAGAAAGTAATAGGCGAAAAGCAAAGCCGTTTCAATCTGCAATGTCTATGTTAAATTTTTACATTAATCGCGCCGGCAAAAATTTACCTGAAAGCCAAAAGAAAATTTTAGAGCAGGCAAAAACAGAGCTTCGTAAAGTTTTTAATAAACCCACTCCGCCCTAGCGGGGTGGGCAAGCAATTTCCGTCCGTTAAATCATTGACAGAACAAATAAAATATGTTATACTGAGATAGATAAAGGATAGTTCTTTAAAGCCAAAATTATTAGAAAGGAAGGGATAAAAGCATGGATAAAAAAGATAAGATAATCAGTATAACAGCAACAACAATAGAGGATGATATAATCAGTGTTATAGAATCCGACTACATTTACACTCTTAAAAGTTTCTATGAAGAATGGAGCGAAATGGCTGAAAAAGAAGGAGAAAGCCTATTCGCAGCGTTGTGTCCAGAGAAAGATGTAGAGAATATAGTTATTGCAGGAGGAATGGTTAAGGAAGTTTTCGAAAGAGTTGAAAGTAGAATGATTAAACGATTTAGAGTATTCTTTGATAGTTTTTTCAAGAAACTTATGGCTGAAGAAAAAGAGTCTTTCTGGGATGTTAGCAGAAGGTTTATAAGGTACTACCAAGAAGTTATCGAAAGGCTGGATTCCGGAGAAATTAAATTAGGCACTCCTTATGGATTAGAGTACTTTATCCCAGATCCAGAGATGTGGGTATTTACTTCTTTCTATTTAGCTGCTTTAAAAGATGTATTCAAGCGACTCGAGTTTGAGTACGAAGTAACTTAACTTCAAAAAATACGACTAAACAAATAAAGCCCTGAAATAATTCAGGGCTTTTTATATTGAAAATTTCTTTAGTTTGATCAAGGCAATAATCGCAAAAGAGTGAGCCCATGCTAAGGGAGTGTTTTTGTTAGGGGTTCCGTTGCAAAACAGTTCAGTTATACAGTCATGCCTTATTTGGTCAAGTCCTTTAGATAGCCACTTTTCTGCTTCTTTAATATTACCTCTTTGAAATTCTACTATGGAAAGCCAGAAAAACCCCAATGGCCATTCTCCAGAAATACCATTTTCCGATCTATAGTAGCTGTCATCTAAATATCTGTTTAATCCATGTTCTTGCACCAATTTTTCTGTTATTCTTGTGATAACAATATCAGATGTTTTTCTTGAAATAATGTTATATGGCCATATAAGAGATAATTGAGACATATTTACTTCTTGATCAGGTGATTCATTAGGAAGAATATTATTTAATGTTTTTCTCCCTGATTTTATCATCGATTTTGGCACAGTTAGATGTTTTTTTATATGGTAAAGACCAGCTAGAACTGCTCCAACAGACGATGAATGAAGATTTAGCTTTTCTTCCCACATTCCGTTGTCTGGTTTTTCCCAATACTTGACTGAAAGCAGGTAAAAAACCAAAATCTGGATCAGCTTTATATCTTTCTTCCTTATGATTTTTATTCCTTGAAATTCGAAGAAGGCAGAGAGATAAAGAAGCAAGCCAATTACATCTAATTGATGATGTCCCCAATTTTTAGTTACCTCATTAAAAGTGTTGGCATTGACTTTTGCATGTATATATTGATCAGATTCGGTCGGCGCGATAGATACTGCTTTATCAATTTTCCAAAGGTATCTATGCAATATATCAAATGCTACATAAAAACCTTTTTTTAATTTAGGAATATCTCCTAAATAATAGTAACAAAGTGTACAGTAAAGATGATCTCTTAACCAGCAATCTCCATATTCGTTGCTTGGAGCAGCAATAAAAGCATTGGATGGCATGCAGAGTTTTTCTAATTCATATAAGAGTTTTCTTATTAAGTTCATTGTTTGATCCTTTCAATTTTAAAAGAGCTTTTTTTTATATTATCCAGGGTTGTTATAAAAGTCAATTATTGAAAACTTGTAGCAGTAAGGGTAGAATGTAAATATGAAAGAAAATAAAAAGTTTGTTATTGCATTAGGAGGCTCGGTTATTTGCCCTAAAGAAATTGACAAAGATTACCTTAAGCGCTTTTTTCAGTTTATAAAAAAGGAAGTAAAGAAAGGGCGTAAATTTATTATTGTAACTGGGGGAGGATATACTGCCAGGAATTATCAGGCGGTTTCTACCGGAATTAGTCGTGTTTCAAAAAAAGACAGGGATTGGCTGGGAGTTTACGCTACTAGGCTCAATGCTCGCCTATTAAAAGCGATTTTCAAGAAAGAAGCCCACCCGTTTATTTTTGATAAACGTTTCAAGATTAAAACTTTTGGCAAGCACTCTGTGATTATTGGTTCTGGCTGGCAGCCGGGAAATTCGACAGACTATGTGGCCGTTCGGATTGCCGGTGATTTTAAAATCAAAAGAGTAATTATTTTAGGCAAACCGGATCATGTCTATACTGGTGATTTTGAAAAGGACAAAAAAGCTAGGCCAATTAAAAAAATAACCTGGAAAGATTATTTGAAACTTGTTCCTTCTTCTTGGCTGCCCGGCCTTTCCGCGCCAATTGACCCTATTGCGGCCAGATTGGCAAAAAAAGAAAACATGGAAGTGATAGTAGCTAACGGCAAAGATTTAAATAATCTAAAAATGATTTTAGAAGAGAAGAAATTTAAAGGAACTATTGTAAAACCAAAACATTATGAAAGTTATATTCTTAGGAGTGGGAGAAGCCTTTGATGAGAATAATCCAAATAATTCTCATTTAGTTTTAAGCGGTAAAACAAGCTTGTTGTTAGATTGCGGTTTTGTAGCTCCTTATCAGCTTTGGAAATATAATAATAATCAATCATTTTTAGACGGAGTGTATATTACTCATCCTCATGCCGATCATTATTTTGGATTACCCGCTTTATTAGTGAGAATGTGGGAGGAGAAAAGAAAAAGGCAGTTTACTATTATTTGCCAGAAGGGTTTTAAAAAGGTTGTTAAGGAAGTATTAGATTATGCCTATAAAGGGTGTCTTTCTAATTTTAAGTTCAAATTAAACTTTATAGAAATTGAACCGGGCCAGAATATTAAGTTTAAGAATTTAAAACTGTCTTTTGCCTTGGGGCAGCATTTTGTAAAAAACGTAGCCATTAAAATAAGCGATGGAGAAAAGATTCTTTGCTATAGCGGCGACGGGATAGTTACCAAGCAAACAAAAGAGCTGTATAATAGTTCTGATTTGCTTATTCATGAAGCATATTTGTATAATAAACCATATATATATGATAAGAAGAACCACGCAGCTATTGTTGATTTGATAAAAATGGCTGAAAAGAATAATATTAAATGTTTAGCTTTGACTCATATTAACCGGCGCGTAAGGAAAGGATTGACTAAGAAAAAGATTTTTAGTAAAAAAGTTAAAGTAATTGTTCCCAATCCCTTGGAAGAGTATAAATTATAATTTTTAGAGATTTATGAAAAAATATTGTATCATAATAATAATATTAATAATTTTAATTTTGGGGGGTTATTTTCTCTTTGTCCGAGACGGGGGAGAAAAGGAGCCGGCGGACAATAGCGGTGTAACTCAACCCGCTGATAATATGATTGCGACAATACAAACTAACTTTGGCGAGATTAAAATAGAACTTTTCTCGTCTGACGCGCCGAAGACAGTAGAGAACTTTATAAAACTTGCTGAAGGCGGTTTTTATGACGGCACAAAGTTTCACAGAGTAATAAAGGGGTTTATGATTCAGGGAGGAGATCCTCTTACCAAAGACGATTCTCTCAAAGATAGATGGGGGACAGGCGGGCCAGGCTATAGTTTTGCCGACGAGATTCATTCAAACAACCATAATGTTGCTGGCACAATTGCTATGGCTAACGCCGGGCCAAACACTAACGGCAGCCAGTTTTTTATAAACACTAATGATAATGATTTTCTTGATACAAAACATACTGTTTTTGGCAAGATAATAGAGGGAATGAATGTTGTTGGAAGCATTGAAAATGTTGCTACAGAAGGTCCGGATCGCCCGGTTGAGGATATGGTCATTGAGAATATTAAGATGTCAGGCGATTAAAATTAATATGTTAAAGAATAAAAAAAATCAGAGAAAGATAAAAACAAGATATTTTATGTCTTTTCCCTCGCGGCTTAAGGGAAAAGCAGCGAGGGTTCAGTTTAAGCCCGTTCGCAAAAAATCCAAAAAAAAGTAGTTAAGTTTAAAAAGTTAAAAATGCTAATTAAGATTAAGGTTTTTCCATATTCAAAAAAGGAAGAGATAACAAAAAAAGCTGAAGATAGCTTTGAAATTAAGGTGAAGGAAAAACCAATTAGGGGAGAGGCGAACAGAAGGGTGGTTGAAGTTTTATCTTTATATTTTAAAATTCCCGGAGCAAAAATAAGATTAATTAAAGGATTTAAGGAGAGAAATAAAATTTTCGAAATTAAAAATTAAATCTATGAATTTTGAAGAATATCAAAAACTTTCAAGAAAAACCGCTATTTATCCTGACAAGGATAATAATTTTGTTTATCCGACATTGGGATTAGTTGGCGAGGCGGGCGAAGTGGCTGAAAAAATTAAAAAAGTTTTTAGGGATAATAAGGGAATTCTTGACGAAGCGAGAAAAGAGGAATTAAAGAAAGAACTCGGCGATGTTTTGTGGTATCTCGCTCAGCTTTCTAGTGAGTTAGGATTGTCCTTTGACGAGGTTGCTTGTTTAAATATTGAGAAATTAGCTTCAAGAAAAGAAAGAGGCACTCTTTCGGGAGACG
The DNA here is from genome assembly GCA_964506305.1 of uncultured Candidatus Saccharibacteria bacterium. Classification (GTDB taxonomy): domain Bacteria; phylum Patescibacteriota; class Minisyncoccia; order Minisyncoccales; family GWA2-38-27; genus CAZDKD01. Next base: position 47,190 of record CAZDKD010000001.1, read on the forward strand.
GAGATAATAGGTAAGCCCAACAAGGGGTTGACTAGTTTTTATTTACATGCTAAACTTATTTTAAGTTTCTGATGAAAAGGTGGTCGAGTTTCTTTAAGAGCTAGGATTTTAAGGTTAAGACCTACTATGCAGTAGGTCTAAAATTTTAAAATCATTTATTAATTTTATTTTTTAATTTGTAACCATGGAAGGAACTATTAAAAAGCTTACAGACAAAGGATTTGGATTTATTGCCGTTGAAGGTGAAGAGAAAGATTTATTCTTTCACCAAAATGAACTTCAAGGCGTAAGTTATGAAGAGCTTAAGGAAGGTGATAAAGTATCTTTCGAAAAAGCTGATTCTCCAAAAGGACCTAATGCGGTAAATGTAACACGCATTTAATTGTCTAAAGTAAAAATTTTGATTTTTCACCCGGTGTAAATCTTACATCGGGTTTTTTCTTGAGCTATGAAAAAACTGCCAAGTTAATTGGCAGTTTTTGTTTTTTGTTTTTTTGCTCTTTGTATTTTCTTCCATTTTTTACTGAAGAGGAAAGTCTTATCGCGTATTTTTCCGTGATGTCCCTGCTTGCCCCAAATTTTGAAGTGCAGATTAAAGCTCTCCTTGCTTTCTATTGAGGACATTGCAAATTGATAAGAGCATGTCCATAAGTTATGCTTTCTTCCGTCGGCGCAGGCTATTTCACTATTGAAATCACTTGCTGGCAGTTGCTGGGCAATTACTTCATTGGTATCGCTGTTCAACGGTTCTACAAACCAAATGTATTCTCTTTCTGTCATTTTTTCTCCTTTTTTAAAGAACAATTAATATAAATATATTAACAATTTTATTTGAATATGTCAAGGTTGGCTGACGAATTGAGGATTTTCTGGTAGAATAAAGTATTATAAAATAATTTAAGGAAACGAAATTATGTCACTTTTTTATAACCCCAAGCGAACTCGCAATTTATTTGATCCCGCCTCAAAAGAGCCGTTTAATTTGAGCCGTTCAAAGCTGGAACTTTTTTTGGAGTGCCCGAGATGTTTTTATTTGGATCGGCGGCTCGGCATAGGCCGGCCCTCGGGCCCGTCTTTTAGCTTGAACTCAGCAGTTGACTCGCTGCTGAAAAAAGAATTTGACGCTCACCGGGCTGAAGGCAGAGAACATCCATTAATGAAGGCTTATGGTGTCAAAGCAGTGCCCTTTCAGCATGAAAAATTGGACGATTGGCGCCATGTTTTTAATGGAATTCGGGTTTTACATCCTCAGACAAACTTCTTGCTTTTTGGCGCAATCGACGATATTTGGTTCAGCAATGAAAACAAAGAACTTTTAATTGTTGATTACAAGGCGACAAGCACCGAAAAAGAGATTACTCTTGATGACAAGTGGAAAGGAGTTTATAAAAGGCAGATGGAAATTTATCAATGGCTTGCCAGGCACAATATGGATTTAAAAGAATACAAAATTTCTGATACTGGCTATTTCGTTTATTGCAACGGTAAAAAAGACAGAAAGGCCTTTGATGGAAAGTTGGAGTTTGATATTGTTTTGATACCCTATAAGGGGAGCGATGATTGGGTGGAGGAAAAAGTTATGGAAGCCCATGAATGTCTTATGGGGGATACTATTCCCGAGATGGCAGAGGATTGCGATTTCTGCCGTTACAGGAAGGAGATTACAAAAGTGGAATAAGTATGAAGAAATTAGGCCTAAAAGTAAGGTTGCTGATATTGATAATAACGGGATTTTTGGTTTTACTCGGTTGGTTTTTGTATTATTATGTTCTTCTCCGTATATAAAAAGCGTCTGGATAAAGAACGAGTCTCTGTGATTTTAAAAAAGAATTAAAAAGAAGCCCGAGTTAATTTATTTTCTCGGGCTTTTTAAATTTTTAATTTTAATTTTTTTTCTTTCAGTTTGAGCGTTTCGTGCCTTCTTATTCTTTCCAGAGCGTCTCTGACAATCTGCCGGATTCTTTCCCGGCTGCAGTCCATTTTCTGGCCGATTTCTTCTAAGGTGTAAGGCATGCCATTTTCTAAACCAAACCTCATTTTAATAATTTTTTCCTCTCTTGTTGTTAATACTACTTCTAAATCATTTTTTATTTCTTCTACTAAGATATTATTAGAAGCCGTTGTTACTGGAGAAGGAATTTTTTTATCTTCAATAAATTCTCTAAAAGCAGTATCTTCATTTTCTCCCATCATTATATTTAAGGGAATAATGTTTGGAAAAAATTGGAAAACTTTTTTTATTCGCTGGACTCTAATAATTTCAACTTTCATTTCTCTTGCTATTTCTTTTTCTGTGGGTTCTCGGTTTAATTTTCTCTTGAGTTTTTTCTCGCTTTTGGTGTATTTATTTAAGTGCCCAATCATGTGAGCGGGGAGACGGATTGTTCTTCCTTTATTAATTAAAGCTCTAGTTACGGCTTGTCTTATCCACCAAGTGGCGTAAGTTGAAAACCTATATTCTTTTTGATGGTCAAATCTTTCTGCTGCGGCAAATAAGCCGAGGATGCCTTCTTGAATTAGGTCTTCAAGAGTTAAGTCCGGAGATCTGCCAATGTATTTTTTAGCGATAAAAACCACTAATCCTATATGCTCTCGGTAGAATTTTTCCTTTTCAGAAATTGATAAGTTTCGAGTTTTAAGTATTTTTTTTCTTCCCATTTTCTGTACCCTTTCTAAAAGATATTTTGTAAAAGAACTTAGCGTATCATATAAATTAAATTACAAACTGTCAATTTTTTAAAAGATGGTTGAAATTTTTATTATTGCTCTTGCCAATAGATTTATAGCGGGGTAAAATAAAAATGAGGAAAAGGTCGGGTAAGCCCGATAAAGGGCAAAGAATAAAAGATCGGAATTACAATCTTATGAAGAGCATATTAATGTTTATAACAGTTATTGTAATAGGGCTTGGCGTTATTGCTACTGTTTGTTATATTCTTTTATCAGAGGAACCTTTAACATTTCAGCCTCCCGTTGGAATAAAAAGTGGGACAGTCCCGCTACCGGCAACCGGCAATATAGATGATGCGGTAGATACTCTGCTGAGAGAATTAGTTGATGAAGAATCGTTATATGAAGAAGAAGGATATGATGTAGAAATACTAATAAGCGATATAGAAGAGATTAGTGATTTTGGTCAATCTATAGATGAAAGTGAATTGTAAAAAAACACTTACAATTGGGGTTTTGATGATTGCTATAGCTGCTATTTTAGTGCCTGTTTTGATTTTGGCTCAGCCCAAGGGTAATGGTAGCGGTAATGGCGATGGCAAAGGTGATGGTAAGCCCGAAGACACTGGTAAGCCTGAGGATGCTGGTAATGGAGGAAAGGGTTTTTGTGATAGGATTTCAACAATTTATTCTAATATCGAAAATAGATATGGCAATCGTAATGGCAAGCTTGAAGAGAAAAGAAATCAAATAGAAAATAGGATTAGCGAACGCCGAAGCGAGCGCGATGCCAAACTTGTTGAAAAGCGAGCAAAATGGAATGAAAATCGTACCCAGCATTTCGAAAAATTAGAAGAAAAAGCTGGAACCGATGAACAAAAGCAGGCAGTATTGGCATTTGTCCAAGCAGTTGAAGAGGCTATCGTAGCTCGTCGAGTGGCAATTGATGAAGCAACCCAGGAGTTTCGAGAAGGCGTTGATGAGCTAAAAGCTTCACGCAAATCATCTGCTAATGCTTTGCTTACAACTTATAGGAATACCATTAGATTGGCCACTGAAAAAGCTGAGTCTGATTGCGCGGACGGCATGGATCCGAATACTGTTCGTGAGAATTTGCGCTCTCAATTTAGAGCAGCCCAGGGAGATTTTGAGAGTGGCACAGAGAAAATTGAAGGGTTAAAAGATCAGATGGAATTGCTTATTATTGCTAAAAAGGAAGCAATAGAACAAGCAACTGATAGTTTCAAGACGGCATTAGAAGAAGCGCGAGATGAGTTCAAAGCTACTATAAGAGAGCCAGGCGAAGAGGAAGAAGAGGAGGAAGGATAAACTGCGTTTTTAAACTTGACAGAGATTTTTTAATATGTTATATAGAAATATACGAAAGTTTTAATTAATAATAAATAAACTTAAATAAAAATCTATGGATAAAGAAGTTTTAAAATCAATAGTTTCTTTAGTAATAATTGGCGCAGTTTTTCTTATTTCTGCCGGTTTTATTTTTCAGCAACAGTATGAATTGGATAAACAGATAGCGGCTATAGTTTCTTTTCCAGAACCTGAAGAAGACGGGGGAGCAAGCGGCCAACTAACAGGTAGGCTTGCGGGCCAGGCAAAAAAGATATTTTTATCAAATTGTCTCAATAATGCTTTTGATAATTTTGAAAATCTTTGGAACCAGGAATGTGAAAAACAAGGATTAGAAGAGAAGTGCAGTTTACCTGACGAAGTTGCTAAGAAGTTGATAGATGATTATCAACAGGTTAAAGATGACTGCTATAAAAAGTATAACTAATTAGTTAAGCCGAGCAAATAAAATTTCTCAGAAATTTTTACCCTCATGCTATTGAGGGTTTTTTGTTGCGTGGTAATTATGTTACAATAAAATAGTTGGGTATAATATAAACAAGCTTATGGAGGAAAAAAGTAGAAAAGGTGTTAAAGTAATGGCTTTGATGACCGGGCTGTTGGTTGGCTTGGCTTTTCTTCAGGTAATAATAGCGCTCTTTCAAATGGTGTTAATATTATTTAAATTATAAAAACATGAAAATTTCTTTAAGGGTTAAGTTAATAACGCTAGCTGTAATCTGCACTATTATCTCGTTAGAAATAGTCGCGGTGCTTTTCTATTATCGGGATAAGCTAGTTCCGGATTTTGATACGATTTCCCAGATATTTGAAAAAGACGAAGAAGGAAAAAGTTTCACCCTTAAAGAGAAAGAATCTGTTACGGACGAAGAAACCCGAAAAAGAATTGAGGATCTGGAAGATAAAATTAAGGAACTGGAAGATGAGCAAAGAGTTCCTTTTCCTGATGACGGTTCGGCTCCTCCGCTGACTAAGGATCAAATTAGCACTATAGTTCAGCTTTGGTGTCCCGATGATGATTATAATTCCAGTGGATTTATCAGCATTGGATCCGGCACCATTGTTGATCTCGAAGGGGTTATTATTACTAATAGGCATGTTGTTTCAAATTACGACTGGAGCGTTATTAGATCCTCGCCGACTTGTTATGTTGCTGTTACCGAAAATATTGCCTATCCTCCTGAAATAAAATATATGGCAGATTTGGTGGCTTACGCTCCTCCGCCGGCAGGTTATCCTAATGTTGAGAATTTTGATTATGATGTGGCAGTTTTATATATTTTTGATGTCTGTCATGAATGTGAGGGAGCGCCTAAAGCTCTTCCTCCAAATTTTTCTTATTTGAAATTAGGTTATTCTGATATTCTCAAGCCCGGAGATTATGTAGCGATTGCCGGTTATCCTCAAATAGGAGCGGGAACTTTTAATTTTACCGAGGGGATAATTAGCGGAAGGGTGGGAGAGTTTGTTTTAAAAACTGATGCTAAAATAGATTCTGGGAATTCCGGAGGATCTGTTTTAGATAATAAAAATCGGCTTGTTGGCATTCCCACTTGGACAATAAGCGGGCCAGCCGAGAGTATGGGTTATGTTATTGGGATTGATCAAATTTTAGAATGGTGGGAGGAAAAAGTTTTACCTTCCGAATCATTAGATGTGCCTTACTAACAAGGCAAATAATTTTAGAATATAAGATATGAAAAAAATATCAAAAGTTTTAGCAATATATACTATTTTGATTTCTCTTTTTATTATAGGAGCTAATTTTGTTTTAATAGACCAAGAGATGTCTGTCAATTCTCGAATGGCTTGGATATCCTTAATAGTTATGGCTCCGGTTATTATATTTTCCGCCTTGGTAATTTTTTACTCAAGAGGAAAAAAAGAAGAAAAACCAGAAGAGCCAATGGAAGAATAGAAAAACATGGTTTCTTTGTATGTTACAAAATTTAACGGAGGAAGAGAGCTTTTTTCTGTTAAGAAAGTATTCTGGTCAGCCAGGCGAGTTGGCGCTTCCAAAAAACTAGCTGAGGAAATTGCTGAAACTATTAAAAAAGAGGCATACCCCGAAATTAAAACTTCTGAGATTTTTAAGAGAATAAAAAAAATACTTCAGAAGAAGGTTCCCCGGGCTGCTATAAAATTCAATCTTAAAAAAGGAATAAGGAAGCTTGGGCCTACCGGATTTCCTTTTGAAAAATACATCGGAGCAGTTTTTTCTAAACAGGGTTATAAGGTGGAATTGAACCGGCATATTCCCGGTTTTTGCTGTCGGGAATACGAAATAGATTTTTTAGCTAGAAAAAACAGCTTGCTTTATATCGGCGAATGCAAATACCGTAATTTACCTAAGCATAAAATTCATTCAGATACTGCTTTAGCAAACTATGCTCGCTTCTTAGACATTAAAAAAGGTTGTGGTTTGGGAAAAGATGTTAAAGTTAAAAGTTTACTAATTACTAATACTAAGTTTACAACTAAGGCTGTTAGGTATTCTGAATGCGTGGGAGTTGAGATTTTAGGCTGGAATTATCCCAAAGGCAAGGGATTAGAGTATGTGATAGATAGCCAGAAATTATACCCGATTACGGTTCTCCCTTCTTTAAATCGGTATTTGGCTAAGATTTTTGCTTTAAAGAAAATTATGCTGGTTCAGGATATTCTAAAGATTAATGTCGGAAGTTTTGCTAAAACAACAAAGATACCTAAAAAACGCCTTCAATCTTTAATAAAAGAAGCAGAGGTTTTATTAAAATTATGAAATATACAGATTTTAAGGAAATTTTAGAAGTGATTGCTGGTTCTGCCAGAAAAAAGGAAACGGTAGAAATTTATTATCCTAAAACGGAAAATAATCCCGAGGGTTGGCGGGAAGTTGAACCTTATAGTTTGGCTACTGACCTTGCTCCGGAGGGAGAACACTTAATTTATGGGAAAGATCGCTTGAGTCCCGGTCATATTTTCAACGGGTATACAGTAGGAAGTTATGATAAGCATTGCGATTCTTTTATTATTGGCAAAATTAAAGCGGCTAGAGTTGGCGGAAAGAAATTTAGTCCCAGAAATAATTGGCAGGTGGAGTTTTAGCTTGTTTTCTAATCTCTAATAGAGTAAAATGTTAAAAAAGGTCGATTTTGTTTTATCGGCTAAAACCTTTTTTTTAAAATGGTGAAAAAAATAAAATTTTTCTTAATATTTGTAATTGGGCTTCTTTTTGGTTTACTTGTGCACGGACTTATTGAGATAGTGTCTATCTGGGTCTTATTAAACTGGTTAGAAGATTTTTTCTATGCAGTTTCCTGGGGCACTTGGGTGTGGGTTCATTTGATTTCTATGATAGCGCTCGAAATTGTAGGGTTGATTATTGCTGTTTGGATTTTTATAAGGTATGAAAAATAGGGAAGATTTCCCGGAGAATTTTGTGATTATTTACCAGAAAATCGCCCAAAAGGCGATTTTCTGGACTAATGAGATTTGTAATTTATGATTAAATATCTTAAACGAACAATTAAAGATAGGTCCATAAAAACTATTTCTGGTTTGGAAATAGGCTGTTGGGTTGATGTAATAAGTCCCTCCCCGGAGGAGATAGAATATTTGGTTAAAAAATTTCGGCTTGATGAAAGAAACTTAGAATCAGGAATGGACCAAAACGAGATTCCTCATATTGATTTTGTTAATGGCGATATTTACTTTTTTGCCAAAAATGTTCCGGCTCGCCAGAAGAAAGAAATAGAAACATATTTGATAGTAATCAGTAAAAGGTTTATTCTTACGCTTTCTAAAACCGAACCCGATTTTGTAAAAGAAATTTCAGAGGGAAAAACCAATCTTGTTACCACTCAAAAATTGAAATGTCTTATTAGGCTTTTTTCTTTAATGAACGAAAGTTTTGAAAGATTAACTGTGGAAGTAGTGAAAACGGTCCAAACCGGAAGGAAGTCATTTACCGAACTGGAAGAAAAACAGATCAATGCTTTATTAGAGCAAGAAAATACTCTTAATAATCTCGTTTCCGCTTATTACTATATGAATTTATTGTATGAACGGGCAATTCGGAGAATAAAGTTTTTTGAGCAGGATAAAGAAATTATAGAAGACCTTACTATTGAGGCAACCCAGGGTCTTAATCTTTGCAAATCATCCTTAAAAGCAATTTCCAATGTGAGAAATTATTATGTGGTTTTTCTTTCTAATAAATTAAATAAGATTATTACTGTTCTTACTGTATTTACTATTGTTATCAGCATACCGGCTGCAATTTCCGGGCTTTACGGAATGAATGTTTTGCTTCCTTTTGCCGAAAATCCTCGGGTTTTTTACTATCTGGTAATATTAATAACAGGAACCTGGCTGGGTTTCATTTTGTACTTAAAGAGAAAGAGAATTCTTTAAAACAAAATAGAATTAAAAGCCCTGTTTTGACGGGGGTTTTTTATTTTTTTAGATATGGTAAAATACAAGTACTGTGCTGATATTAAAATGATTACTTTAACTCAAGTAAAAAAGAATCCTCGAATTTCGGAATTCATTAGCCGGACCGAAGTCGTTTTGGCTAAACTTTCTTATACTGATCACGGGTTTAGGCATGCTAATTTGGTGTCCACTAGGGCAAGGAAAATTGCTCAAGAGCTTGGTTTACCTAAGAAAGAAGAGGAAATGGCTGCAGTCGCTGCTTATTGCCACGACATGGCAAACTTTATGAGCCGGAGCCATCATAATTATTTTGGCGCTTTGCTTTTTCATCAAGTTTTTCAGAATGAATCTGATCCGAAAGAATTGGTAACTATTATGCAAGCTATTACTAATCATGATAAGAAGGCTGAAGACATGAGTTTTGAAAGTCCGGTTTCAGCCATTGTTCTTTTAGCAGATAAATCTGATGTTCACCGCTCGAGAGTTACTGTTAAAATCATGAAAGAGATAAAAGCCGATATTCACGACCGGGTTAATTATGCTACGAAAATGAGTCGCGTGGAAGTTGATAAAAAGAAAAAAAGAATTACCTTGAGGCTGAAAATTGACACTAATTTTGTTCCAATACTGGAATATTTTGAGATTTTTGTCCAAAGAATGGGTTTTTGCCGAAAAGCAGCAAAATTCCTGGATTATGATTTCGGTTTAATAATTAATAAATTTAGGTTATTATAATATACCGAGAACCTGATATGGAACAATATTTATAAGAACCTGCTCGCTCTGCTCGCAGAACCTTGATTCGCTAAGGTATGGAACATATGATCTTAAATTTAGAAAATTCATGGATTTTTTTGTTAATAGCTCTCTGGACATTGCCTTGGAAGGGGGTGGCCTTATGGAAATCTGCTAAAAATAAACAAGTAGGATGGTTTGTTGCCATGCTGATTTTAAATACTCTTGCTATATTGGAAATCATTTATATTTTTTATTTCAGTAAAAAGAAAAAAATAGTATGAATATTTATGAAGCAATTGAAAAAAGAAGAAGCGTTCGATCTTTTAGAGATGAAGATATTTCAGAAAAAAAATTAAAAAGAGTGCTGGAAGCGGGAATATTAGCTCCCTCAGCCCATAATTCTCAGGAGTATAAATTTGTAGTAGTGAAAGATGCTGAGAAAAGGAAAGCTTTAGGGGAGGCAGCTTCGGGCCAAAGATTTGTAGGAGAAGCTCCAATAGTTATCGCAGCCGTGTCTTTAAATCCGGGAAATTTAATGAGTTCGGAAGTTCCCGCTTACGCTCTTGACTTAGCCATTGCTTTAGACTATATGACTTTGGCTGCGGTAGAAGAGGAATTGGGTACTTGCTGGGTGGGCGCTTTTTCCCAGGAGAAAGTGAAAAAGGTTTTAAATGTTCCCGCTCCTTATAAAGTAGCTGCCCTTTTACCTCTTGGCATTCCTGATGATCGGTCAGCTCCTAAATCCAGAAAAAAATTGGACGAATTAGTCTGCTCTGAAGAATTTTTTGAATAATTAAAGCCAAGCCCGGCAAACAAATATGTTTGATAAATTAAAACAAATTGGAAAATTAAGAGAGGTTCAAAAATCTTTGGAAGACGAAAAAGTTGAGATAGAAAAAAATGGAACTCGGGTTGTGATAAACGGCAATCTTAAGGTTTTGAGCGTTAGTTTAAATTCGGGGTTGGAGAAAGAAGAGCAGGAAAAAGTTTTGAGCGAATGCTTTAATGAGGGCATGGAAAAGGTCAAACTTGCCATGGCTCAGAAATTTCAGGGGATGATATAAGAACCATGACTCGTTTCACTCGTCAGAATCTTGATTCGCTGATGTAAAACATATAGTCTTGAATTAGAAATTTTTTTAAAAAACAACGAGCGGATTAGTAAAACTAATCCGCTTTTTTCTTGCCTCGTAGAGAAAATTTGACTGCCTTTAACAGGAAGTATTTTGCTAAGCAAAACATCTGTCAAGTTTCTTCTACGGGGTTGACAGGAGATAGTTATGGGTATATATTTAAAATAGATATACACTATAAATAGGTATACACTAAAGGTCGATATTATGTTAAAATAAATTAATTAAATCGCAAACTAACATGCCATTTGGAAATCAAACAGGCCCAATGGGCCAAGGTCCGATGACCGGAAGAGGAGCAGGCTACTGCGCAGGATATGATAGACCAGGTTATGCTAATTCAGTTCCCGAAAGAGGAGTTGGTTTTGGACGAGGCTTAGGCAGAGGAAGAGGATATAGAAATTGGTATAGAGCTACCGGTCTTCCGGGCTGGCAAAGAACCCAGATGGGTTATCCTGCCTGGGGAGGCAGGGGATATTATCCTCCAGCTCAACCAACAGTTAAAGAAGAGAAGGAGATGATTAAAGAGGAAAAGGAAATGGTTCAAGGAGAAATGAGCGCTTTAAAAGATCAAATGAAAGCTCTTGAAGACCGTTTTAAGGAATTAATTAAGAAAAAATAAGAAAAAATATTATGTCACCATTAGGAAATGGAACAGGTCCTGCTGGCCAGGGGCCAGGAACAGGCCAAGGTTTGGGTAAAGGAGGCGGCCGGGGCCGCCAGCCCGGCGGTTTTGGTTTAGGAGCTGGCGGTGAGTGTGTTTGCCCCAAATGCGGTACGAATGCTCCTCATCAACAGGGGGTGCCTTGTTATGAACAAAAATGTCCTAAATGCGGTAGTCCGCTGACTAGAAAAAGATAAAAAATTTATGAAAATTTGTATTACCAGCAATGGTCCTAATTTAAATTCTTTAGTTGACCCGCGTTTTGGCAGGTGCCTTTATTTTATATTTATTGACGATGAAAAACCGGATAAGTTTGAGGCTGTTCAGAATGCTGGTATAAACGCTATAAGGGGAGCGGGGGTTCAAGCAGCTCAAAGTGTAGTTGACCAGGGAGCAGAAATAGCTATCACTGGAAATGTCGGGCCCAATTCTTTTGGAGCCTTAAACGCTTCCGGGGTAAGAATTTTTCAGGCGATGCCAGGAACAAAAATAAAAGATGCCTTAGCTGCTTTTAAACAAAATCAGCTGCTGGAAATAACTCGTCCCGTTGGAGCCGGATTTGGGGCTCCGGGCGGCGGAGGAGGTTTTAGTCCGGGAGGACCTGCTGGTGGAGGAAGAGGTCCTGGAGGAGGAGCTGGATCTTCTGGTTCTGCCAGAAGGAGTGGCGGTTTCGGCGCTGGCAGAGGGAGAGGCAGATAATAATAAGGCCTAACCTCGGAAGTTAAAGTTAGATAAAAAGAGAGTTTTTGTAATTTTTAAAAAACATGGCAGATATTTTTAAACAAGGACAAAAAACTACAATGGTAGCAACTTTAGCTACCATTACTTTTGCTTTGGCGAAAGCAATAGTTGGGCTTATTTCGGGTAGCGTAGTGTTATTAGGTGATGCTGTGCATAGTTTTGCTGATTCTTTTTCTAGTTTTGCTGCTTGGTTTGGCTTGAAAATCGCTAAAAAAGAACCCACCCAGAAATTTCCTTACGGTTTTTATAAAGCAGAAAGTGTAGCCGCTTTTTTAATTTCTCTTTTAATTTTATTTGCCGGTTACACCATTGTAAAAGAAAGCATAAGTAAGCTTTTTGTAGAACACCAGCTTTCTATCCCAGTAGTAGCAATAACTGTAGCTTTTTTAGATGCTATAGTAATGTTTTTAATTGGATCTTATGAAATAAAAACTGGTAAGAAAATTAATTCTCAAAGCTTGATTGCAGATGGTAAGGAATCAAGAATGCACTTATTATCTTCTTCAATTGTTTTAGTGGGTATTATTTCTGTTTTATTTGGTATTCCTTATCTTGAGGGGGGAGCAGGAGTTTTGATATCTCTTTTTATTTTTTACGCGGGATTTGAATCGGCTAAAAATTCTATTTTTTCTTTAATGGATGTTTCTCCAGATCCTGAGGTTGAAAAGAAGATTAAGAAGATTTTAAATCAAATATCTGGATTAAGAGATTTTGAAAATTTGAAATTAAGAAAGTCAGGCCCTTTTGTGTTTGGAGAGGTTGAGGTGAAGATAGGAAAGGCAGTAAGCATGGATAAGGCAAACGAAATCTCAAGAAATATTGAAAGAGAAATTAAAAAGAAAATAAAAACAGTGGACTCTTTTACAGTTTCTTTCAGACCCTTTGAAACAAAAAAACAAAAGATTTGCATTCCAGTTGAGGTAGACAAAGGTTTGGAATCTGAAATCTCATTACATTTTGGCAGAGCTCCTTTGTTTATGTTTTTAGAAATAGAAGAGGGAGAAGTAAAACGTTCTTATATTAAAAAAAACCTTTATCAGAAAGAAGAGGTGAGGGCAGGGCTTGCAGCATGTGAGTTTGTTATTCAAGAAAAAATTGATTCTATAATTACTAAAGAAATGGGACCTATTTCCCTTCATACTTTAAGAGATAATATTGTCGATGTCTATAGGGGGATTGATAAAACAGTTAAACAAGCTATCCAAAATTATTCTCAGGGAAAATTAAATTTTCTCAAAGAACCAACCAGAGAAAAAACCTAGCTAAAACGGAGAGCGGGTCTCCTTTAACCTTTAATTTTTAAAGATATTAAAACTTAGTTATGAGAAAAATAGCAATAACCGGTGGCAAAGGTGGAACTGGAAAAAGCACTGTTGCCGTTTTGACGGCAAATAAATTAATTAAAGAAGGCAAGAGAGTTGTTTTGGTGGACTGCGATGTGGAATGTCCTAATGATTATTTGCTTTTAGGTAAAAAATTAAAAAAATCGATCAAAAAGGTTTTTACTGATTTTCCGGTTTTAGATAAGAAAAAATGCCAGAAGTGCGGCCTTTGCGTGAGAACTTGTAGAGAAAATGCTATATTTCAACCACGGGATAAAAATGGAAAGCCGGATTACCCAATTTTTATTAAAGATTTATGTTCTGCTTGCGGGGCTTGTTGGATTGTTTGTCCCAATAAGGCCATTAAAACAAAGAAAGAAGAGATTGGAAAAGTATATCTGAACAAAGAACAAAATTTTTGGCTGGTTACCGGAGTAGCTAAAGCGGGATTAGAGGAAACAGGGCCGGTAGTTACAGAAACTAAAAAGATTGCCCTAAGCCTTGCTAAGAAAATAAAAGCGGATTATATCTTATTTGATACGGCGGCTGGAACTCATTGTCCGGTAATCTCTGCTTTGATGGGTTGTGACTTAGCTTACTGTGTTACCGAGCCGACTCCGATGGGTAAGTATGACTTAAGTTTGATTTTAGACCTTTGCAAAAAACTTAAGATTCCTGCTAAAATAGTATTAAATCAGGCAGATTTGGGCAATAAAAAAGGAATTCAGGAGATTGCTAAAAAATATAAAATAAAAATTAGAAGAGAAATTCCTTATTCCAAGAAACTTGTTGAAGCTTATTCTAAAGGGAAGTTGTTAAATTTTCAATTTAATTACTAAGAAATGAAAAAAGATTTTTCAATTTTAATAGGAGGCGCGGCCGGACAAGGATCCCGGAAAGCCGGTCTTATAATCGCCAAGTTATTTTCTGAACTTGGTTATAAGATTTTTATTTATGATGATTATCAATCTTTAATCAGGGGCGGTCACAGCTTTTCCCATATTAGGGCTTCGAACGAAAAAGTTTTATCTCATCGAGAGAAAGTTGATTTTCTTTTGGCTTTAAATAAAGAGGTTATTGAAAAACACAAAAAGAAGCTGGATAAAAAGGGAATTGTTATTTATAACAGTGATGAAATTTCTTTTTCGGGGAAAGATTCTGAAGGAATAGCTATGAAAACAATTGTCAAAGAAGCCGGTGGGATTCCGATAATGGGGAATACTGCCCTTATTGCCGGTTTTGCAAAAATTATTGGGATTGACTGGAAAATTTTAGAAAAGGTTTTAAAAAAAGAATTTAAAAAATTCCGAGAGCTTAATTTAAAAATAGCTAAAAGAGCTTTTAGCGAAGCAGAAAGCCTGGTTAAAATTAAGAAATTAAATCAAAAAGGATTTCCTCTTTTAACTGGTAACGAAGCTCTTTCTTTGGGAGCGGTTAAGGCCGGACTCGATCTTTATATTGCTTATCCAATGACTCCGGCAACAGGAGTTTTGCATTATTTAGCTAAACATAAAGAAGATTTTAATATAGCTGTTGCTCAATTAGAAAACGAGGTAGGAATTGTAAATGCAGCTGTCGGCGCGGCTTATGCTGGGGCTAGAACTATGGTAGGAACTTCCGGAGGCGGTTTTGCTTTAATGACAGAGGGGCTTAGCTTAGCTGCTCAGAGTGAAAATCCTTTAGTAATAGTAGAAAGCCAGAGGATGTCTCCCGGGACTGGAGTAGCGACTTATAACGGCCAGGGCGATTTATTATTTGCTTTAACCGCCGGACATGGAGATATAGTAAGATTTGTTATTGCTCCCGGCGATGCTGACGAGGCCTGTTTTTGGAGCGGGAAAATATTAAATCTTTCCTGGAAATACCAAACTCCCTCAATCTTATTAATAGATAAGGAGATTTCTGAAAGTACATTTAGTTTTGATGAAAGTATTTTAGATGAAATTAAGCGCGAGGAACCATTGCTTTGGAATAAAAAAGGAAAATATTTGAGGTATAAAAATACAAAAAACGGAATTTCTCCCCTTGCACTTCCCGGAGAGAAAAATGTAATTTCTAAATCAAATAGTTATGAGCATGATGAATTTGGTATTACCGTGGAGGATGGAAAAAGTACGGAAGAAATGCAGAATAAAAGATTAAGAAAATTTGAAGAAATGAAAAAAGAAGTGGATAAATTAAAGGCAGTTAAGGTTTGCGGGAAAAAAGGATCTAAAAAAGCGATTATTATTTGGGGTTCAACAAAGGGGCCGGCGAAGGAAGCAGCCGAAAAATTAGGCATTAAAATGATTCAGCCGATTATCCTTGAGCCGTTTCCTGAGAAACAAATGAAGCGCGCCCTAAAAGGAGTTAAAAAAATTGCTTTAGTTGAAACAAATGGCTTAGGGCAAATGGAAAAGGTCTTAAATTGTTACGGGATAAAGGTGGACAAGAAAGTTCTAAAATATGATGCCAGGCCTTTTTTGCCGGAGGAGATAGAAAGAAAGTTAAGAAAATTTTAAATTGATTTAAAATTATGAAATTAGAAACTTATGCTAAAAATACTTGGTGTCCGGGATGCAGCAACTTCGGAATTTTAGCTGCTCTAAAAGGGGCAATTTCTGCAATAATAACAAGCGGGACGCCGAAAGAGAATATAGTGGTGGTAAGCGGAATCGGCTGCAGTTCAAAAATTATTGATTATTTGGATTTGAATACTTTTTCTTCTTTACATGGCCGGCCGGTTATTTCTGCCGAAGGAATTAAATTAGGAAATCCAAAACTTAAGGTCATAGTAGCTGCCGGAGACGGAGGCAATTATAACGAAGGAATTTCTCATTTAATTCATGCTGCCAAAAGAAACATTGATATTACGGTTTTAGTTCACGATAATAGAAATTTTGCTTTAACTACTAGCCAGTTTACAGCCACTTCGCCTAAAGGATTTAAAGGAAGATCAACCCCAAGAGGAAGTGTTGAAGAGCCGTTTGATCCCTTGGAATTAATGCTTGCCTCAAAAGCAAGTTTTATAGCCAGAGGATATTCTATGAAATTAAATCATCTTAAGGGATTAATAGAAGAGGGGATTAAATACAAAGGATTTTCTTTTATTGAAATTCTTCAGCCCTGTATTACATTTTTTGATACCACTGATTCTTATAACAAGAGAGTTTATGAAATGAAAGAGAGTAATTTAACTTCTAAGAAAGAAGCAATGAAAAAAATTGAAGAGTGGGATTATAACAAGGATAATTCTAAAATTCCCCTTGGTATTTTCTATAAAATTCAAAAACCTGTCTATGAAAAGGAGCTATTAAAAGAATCAAATCCTTCAAAAAGAAGCAAAAGGGTTGATTTATAAAGTCTTATGTCTTATAAAGTTAATAAAGAAAAATGCATAGGTTGCGGAAGTTGCGTCCAAGCTTGCGAGGGAGCAATAGAGTTAGGAGATGACGGAAAAGCAAAAGTTATAAACCAGGAAAAACTTGAACAGTGCGGGGGAGAAAGCGTTTGTCCTTTTGGAGCGATAGAAAAGATAGAAGAAGAGAAAAAGTGTTAAAAGAAGTTTCTAAGAGAATAAGTCAATCTTTTGACAAGGTTTGGGAATTTGAAGAAGAGAAAGGTATTTCCTCGGGAGAGGCAGTTTTTTTTATTTAGTCTTAATAAAATAGTAAAAGATATTAAATAAAAAATTGAGAATGAAAAAAGAAATTGATAATACAATAGATACATCTAATGTTGTATTAAAATGGAGTCCTGACCCAAAAGGATATTTTACAATAAAACCTTTTCCTTCTAAAAAGAAAATTTTTGTAAGGTATTATAATTCAAAGAATATTTTAAAGCATACTTTTGCCGGAACAATTACATTACAGATAATGCAAGCGATTATTAAGAGAAAATTAATTTCAAAATTAGACCATGCTGCTTATCTTGGAAAAGAGATTGAAAAGGCCATAATTGCGTTAAAAAACAATCTTAATTACGTTCAGGATAAAGAGTTAAAATTAAAAAAATAAAAATAGTTGAGAAATGTAATAAAGAAGAGAGAGGTGGTATAATTTTAAATTAATTTAAATTAATGAATCTTGTAGCAAGAGTGCTTAATAAAGAAGCGAAGCGGGGCAAGCCGAAATTAATTTTGGAAAAATTAGGATTGAAACCATTTCAGAAGGTAGCTGATATTGGAGCAGGTGGAGGGTATTTCGCTTTCCAGTTTGCCAAAGAAGTTGAAAAAGTTTATACTTTAGACGTAAGACAAAGTTTTTTAGATTATATTAATGAAAAAATTAAGAAAGAAGGTATAGATAATATTGAAACTATTCTAATTAAAGATAAGGTTTTATTACCTGAAAAAGTTGATTTGATTTTTTTAAGGAACGTCTATCATCATTTAAAAGTAGAAAATAGAATTGAGTATCTTAGAAAATTAAAAGAGTATTTAAAGAAAGAAGGCAAATTGGTAATTGTAGAATACGAGAAAGCTAAAATATTAATCCATGGGACTCAAAAACGAACTATTTTAGATGAATTAGAAAAGGCGGGATATAGAATTGTAAAAGAATGTAATATTTTACCAAAACAGAATTTTTTGATATTTGAAAGCGAAGAAGAGATATAAAGCGTTTGTCTTTTTGGGGCGATAGAAAAGACAGAAGAAGAGAAAAAATAAGTTACTATGTTTAAATCAAAAATTATACTTTTTAGTCTTTTAGCTATAATATTAGCGAGTGTTTGTTTTGGAGATTTTTCAGAAGCTTCAGAAACTAGGGAAAATTGTATTTGCCTTGTTTATATTACCGGGGTTGGCTGTCCTAATTGCGCGGTTACCGATCCGGTTGTTCTTTCAGAATGGACTTTGAAGTATCCGAATTTGGTAGCAATAGAGTACGAAATTTACGAAAATAACGAAGAAAATTATCCCACAGCCGATGAATATTTTGAAAACTATATTTCTTCGGGTGTCCGTCCCGGCATCCCCTTTTTGATATTAGATAAAGACAATGTTTCTCTCGGACGTTTTGAAGTTTTAGAAGCTGAGAAAAGAATTGAAAATTTATGCGAAAATAAGCTTCCATTACCAGATAATTCTTGTCAGAAGTTTGAAGATTTAGATATAAATAATTTGCCGGGAAAACCTAATATTTGGGTGAATGGGAGAGTTTTAACGCCCGTAGGAGAAAAAAAGGCGGATGATGAGTTATTGAAGAAGCTTTTATTTGAAGATGATATTCTATCTGTATTGGAGGGATTAGATTATACGATAATAGTTCCCGAGCTTGTTTCTTTCTCAAATGGGGAGGTAAATTTTGATAATGCTTTACTGATAGACGGCTGGAGGTTCCAGTGGAACGGGGAAGGTTTAGATAATTCTCTTCCGATTAACGCTACTGCTTTAGCAGGTTTGAGCAATAAAATAAATTGGTCAAAGATTTTTTATCCGGCATTAATAATAATCTTCGTTTTAATTTTTATAACCTCAGTTTATAAAAAAAAGAAAAGTGAGCCAGCTACATAAAAAAATTATTACCGCAATTTTTGCAATTGCGTTTTTAGTTACCCTCTTTTTTTTGACAAAGAACGCCGATCCCGAGTATTTTAAAAACTTAGGCCTGACTCTTTCTTTGCCCTTGTTTACTTTTTTAATTGCCATAATTGACGGTTTTAATCCTTGCACGATGTGGCTTTTAACTTTTTTGCTTGTTTTGCTTATTTCTGTTTCCGAAAGTAGAAAAAGAATATTTATAGTAGGATTTAGTTTTGTTTCAGTAGTTTTTATAATTTATTTTTTATTTACAGCTGCTTGGCTAAACATATTTCGTTATATAGGCTTTATTGATCCTTTAAGAATAACTATTGGAATTATTGCCCTGGTTGCCGGTTTTTATAATTTAAAGTCTTATTTTTTTTCAAAAACGAGTGTTTGTGTTGGCGGTGTTTGCGAGGCTCAGGACGAATCAAAAGAGAGTTTTTTAAAGAAAGCTATATTCGGGAAAATTAGAAAAATTACCGAAATTATAAAAAAAGGATCGATACCTGCCCTAATAATAGCTTCTATTACCATGGCTGTTTTTTCTTCCTTGGTTGAACTGCCTTGTACTGCGGGTTGGCCTATAATTTATACCGGTGTTCTTTCTTCAAAGTTTTTTGTTCAAACTTTCAATTATTATGCTTACTTGTTTCTTTATAATATCTTTTATGTAGTTCCGCTTTCAATAATAATATTATTGTTTGGTTGGCTTTTTAAAGGAAAAGGAATTTCCAAGAACCAAATGCAAATGATAAAACTTGGCGGGGGTTTGATTATGATTTTTTTAGGAATAATTCTTTTGTTTAATCCAGAATTGCTTATGTTGGTTGAATGAAAAGAGTGCGAGGAAAGTCTACGAAGCTGATTCAAAAAGTCGTTTGTTAAAATTAACTCTTAATTTTTTTTAAATTCTATGGCTATTATAAAATCGTTAGAGAAAAATGAAGTTGAGGAAACAGCTAAAGAGGTTTATGAAAAATTTGAAAAAGATTCCGGAAAAGTTCCAGAATGGGTAAAAGTAATGGCTCATAACCCGAAAGTGGTAAAGGAGTTTACCGAATTATTTAAAGTAATAATGAAAGAAGGGTATATAGAGCCTTCTTTAAGATGGAAAATAGCTTATATTGTTTCCAACACTTTAAAGTGTCCTTTTTGTGTGGATGTAACCGGTAAGATGCTTGAAACTATGGGTGCCTCAAGCGAGGTTTTGGAGCAAATAAAAGAAGGCAAAGATCTTCCGGAAGAAGAAAAGCAAGTGTTAGAACTCGTAAAAGAAGTAACTGCTAAAGCTACTTGTAATACGGAGCTTCTGGAAAAACTAAAGGCGAAGTTTTCAGAAGCAGAGCTGGTAGAAATTGTTTCAATTATCGGCTTGTTTAATTATATCAACCGTTTCAACAATACTTTTTGCATTCTTCCTGAATAATAATGAAAGTCACCATTATCTATGACAATACTGCTTTCAAAAAAGACCTTCAATCTAATTGGGGCTTTTCTGTATTAGTTGAGGTAAAAAATACTCCAAGAATTTTGTTTGATACTGGCGGAGATGGAAAAATTTTGCTCGGTAATATGAAAAAGTTAGGAATAAATCCAACTTCAATTGATGAGGTTTTTATTTCTCATGCTCATTTTGACCATACCGGAGGACTTTCTGAATTTCTGAATGTAAATAAAAAAGCTAAAATTTACATCCCGTCCTCATTTCATGGACTAAAAAATAGAGAAGTTGTTGTTATAGAAAAGCCGACAAAAATTCACGAAAATGTTTTCTCTACCGGAGAGCTGGAGGGAATTGAACAGAGTATGGCAGTTTCAACCGACAAAGGAATAGTTTTGATTGTAGGTTGCTCCCATCCTTATATGGGTCATATTTTAGATGCAGCTAGAAAATTTGGGCAAATCTATGCGGTTATTGGAGGAATGCATGGATTTTCTGAATTTGAATTATTTAAAGATTTAGAATTAATTTGTCCTACTCATTGTACTCAACACAAAGCCGAGCTCAAAAAGTTATATCCCCAAAAATATATTGAAGGCGGAGCAGGCCAAATAATTGATATTTAATTATGGAAAATGATATTTTAAGAATAGTAAAAGAAGATCTTTTAGAAGAATTGAAAAGAAAAAATGATAAGCTTTCGTCCTTACTGATAGAGCCTGAGATTAAAGTTTCCCGTTTTTTTATATCTAAAGCGATTGGAGAATTAAAGAAGGAAGATTTGATACAAACTAAAGGAGAGTTGATTTTTTTAACCGAACAAGGAAACAAAAAAGCGGAAAGCATTGTTAGAAAACATTCTATTATTGAGAATTATTTTAAAAAGACAAGAAGTAAAGAAGAAGCCTGGAAAGCTGCTAGTATTCTTGAACATTATGTTTCTATGAAAGTTATTGATAATATAAAAAAGTTATCTACGTTCAGAAAAGAGGGTGCTCCTTTAACAGAATTTAAACAAAAGGAAGGATTAATTACCGATATTATTTTTAATGTTGGATTATTTGAGAGAGTAGTTAGTATGGGAATATGTCCCGGAGAGAAAATAAAGATAACCAATAAACTTCCAGATAGTATTATTGTTGAAATAGAAAATAAAAAGTTTGCCTTAGATTTATCTATAGCAAAAAAAATTAAAGTATTAAAAAGGTGAAAAAACTCAAAATACTTTTAGTTGGTCAACCAAACGTAGGGAAATCAGTACTACTCAACGCTTTAGTTGGCCCAAGGGGTTTGGTTTCCAATTATCCTGGCACCACGGTTGAAATAACTCAGGCAGAGAAAATTTTTGGCGATACAAGAATAAGTTTTGTTGATACTCCTGGAGTATATTCTATATCTGACAGGTCAGAGGAAGAAAAAGTCACCGAAAAGGCTTTATTTGAACAAAAAATAGATGGAGCAATAGTAATCGCTGATGCTACTTCTCTTGAAAGAAGTCTTTATGTGTTACTGCAAATATTAGAGGCTCGAATTCCTGTTGTTTTGGCTCTTAATTTTGTAGAAGACGGTGAAAAGAGGGGAATAAAGATTAATTGTGAAAAGCTAAAGAAACTTCTCGGGATTTCAGTTGTTCCTATCAATCCTTTAACCAGAAGAGGAATAGCTGAATTGGTAAAGAAAATATTGATTATTCAACAGGTGGCAAGACCTAGATTTAGAACAAATTATGACGATGATATCGAAAGAGCAATAAATATAGTTTCTGAACAGGTTAAAGATACTCTACCTCAAAGATTTATTGCCCTAAGAGTTTTGGAAGAGGATGAAGATTTTTATAGTTATTTAAAAAATAAAGAAGTAATTGGAGAAATTAAACGAAGTTTAAAGAATCACCCCGAAATTTCCAAAGATATATCTATAACTAGATACGGCACAGCCTCGTTTATAGCCAGAGAAGTCACTAATATAGTTTCTTTAAAAAGTAAAAAAAAGTTATTAGAGGAGAGAATCGATGATATTCTATTGCATAAAATCTGGGGTCCAATTACTACTGGAATATCTTTTTTGGCAATATTCGGGATTTTATTGTATCTAGGCAGTTGGATGCAAGGTTTATTGATGAAATGGGCAGAGAAGTTTTTATCTTCTTTTGCTCCAGCAGATTCGGTATTTTCTATAATCCTAGTTCAAGGTTTAACTGGGTTAACAGCTGGTATTGCTATTGCCTTGCCATATGTATTATTGTTCTATTTGCTTTTGGGTTTATTGGAAGACATAGGTCTTCTTTCCAGATTTATTGTTAATACGGATAGATTTTTAAAAAAATTGAGTCTTTCTGGGAAATCATTTATTCCTTTAGCTCTGGGTTTGGGTTGTACGGTGCCGGCAATTCGAGCTACTAGAGTTTTATCTTCCAAAAAGGAACAGCATTATACTTCAACATTATTCGCCTTTGTTCCCTGTTCTAGTAGAATAGCTATAATAATGGGGATAGTCGGTTTTTATGGAGGGATAAAGTTAGCTTTTTCTGTTTTCATTACTTTGTTTATTGCTGGCTTGATATGGATTCTTGTGATAAAACAAATTTTCCATATAAAGAGTGAACCCCTGCTTTTAGAGTTGCCTCCGTACCGAAAGCCCTTGGTTAAAGGCACTTTGGTAAAAAGCTGGCTCAGGATGAAAGATTTTGTATATATAGTTGTGCCTTTGTTAGCAGTAGGGGGGATAGTTTATGGAATTCTTAAGATGACAGGCCTTACCGAAGTTATAGTAGGTCCTCTTTCCCCGATTACTAATTGGTTAGGTTTGCCGGCTGCTCTCGTAATTCCTTTAGCATTTGGATTTTTGCAAAAAGATTTAACCGGAGCAATGCTGATATCGGTTTTAGGCAGTGATGTTTCTTCTATTCTCAGTCCTCTCCAGATTTATACATTTGGCATAGCTGCCACTATTGGTATTCCTTGCATAATCGCTTTGGGAATGTTAGCAAAAGAATTTGGATTAAAGAAAGCATTAATTTTAACCGTATGTTCTGTAGGTTATGGGCTTTTATTCGCCGGTTTAATGTGGAGGGTAATCTCTGTTTTCTAATTGAAACCGGTCTTAAAATACTTTAGTAAGGCACATCGAAGGAGGAGCAGGAAGAATAATAGAATTATAAGAACCTACTCGCTTCGCTCGCAGAACCTTGATTCGCTAAGGAATAAATACATAATCTTGAAATAAATTATTGAAATTTAAAATGGCCTGTAAATGGTACAACCTTTGTCCGTTAAGAGAATTGGAAAGAGAAGGAAAGATTAGTGACAAATGGAAAGAGGAATATTGTGAGACAAATGATAATTGGAGGAATTGTAAAAGGTTCCAAATGGAAGAAGAAGGAAAATTTCATCCCGACAATATGATGCCGGACGGGAGTATCAAGGAGTTGGAATAAATAGAATTTAAAGATGAATATAGAGCAAGAGCTTAAGAAAATTAAAGATGAGGTTGTAAGTTGTAAGAAATGTCCTTTGTATAAAAGTAGATATTTGCCGGTTATTGGCGAGGGTAGTCACCAAGCTAAAATAATGTTTATAGGGGAAGCACCGGGAGCTCAAGAAGATAAAACCGGCCGGCCTTTTTGCGGGGCAGCAGGGAGGATTTTAGACGAACTTTTAGAATCAGCGGGGATTAAAAGAAAAGAAGTTTACATCTGTAATCTTTTAAAGTGCCGTCCGCCACAAAACCGCGATCCTCAGGCAGATGAAATTGAAGCATGCGTTCCTTATTTGGAAAAGCAGATTGAAATTATTGGCCCAAAAGTAATTTGTCCTTTGGGGAGGCATTCAATGGAATTTTTAATGAAGAAATTTGGATTAAAAGATGTGATTGAACCAATCAGCAAAATTCACGGGAAAGTATTTGAACCTCAGATTATTGCAGAAGATCTTCAGAATTCTCTTTTTGAACAAAAAAGAAAAGGGATTAAACAAATAAAAATCATTCCCCTTTATCATCCAGCAGTAGCAACCTATAATCCAAACATGAAAGAAGTTTTAAAAAAAGATTTTAAAGTTTTAAAAAAAATATGAAAACTGCAAATAAAATAATTGAGATTAAATCAAAAGAGCAATTTGATATCATTGACTTAACTGATAGAATAACAGCTTTTGTTGAAGAGAGTAATATTAAAAACGGCTTGGTTAATATTCAAAGTCTCCATACTACTACTGCTGTTTTCGTTCAAGAAAACGAGCCCCTGCTTTTACAGGATATTAAGAAGCATTTAAATAGAATTGCTCCTCAAGATCTAAACTATAATCACGATGATTTTAGCCGTCGAACGGTAAATCTTTGTGATGACGAGTACCGTAACGGACATAGCCATTGCAAGGCTTTGAATTTACCAACCACTATCACTATAAATCTGATAAACAACGAAATTCAGCTTGGTAAATGGCAAAAGATTTTATTTATCGAATTAGACAGAGCGAGAGAAAGAAAAGTCCAAATTCAAATTATAGGAGAATGAATATTGACTCGTCAAAGGGTTGACTTTTTCAAAAAAATGTTCTAAAAAAGATAGTAATTTTAAAAATTTAAAAAAGGAGATAAAAATGCCTGAGATAAATAAAAAAGAATTTGAAGAACTAAAAAGGTTAAGATTAGTAGAACAATCAGTGATGGCAGGTTTAAAAGAAGCTGGATTTTCGGACAAAGCCCTCGAATTTTTTGGATACAAAAAGAATTTTTTGCTTGATGAAGATCCCTTAAAAGAAAAGGCAAATGCAACTGGTGGGTTTACCGGTGCTTGCGGAGACCATGTGGATATTTATTTGAAGATTGAAGGGAATATAATCAAAGATGCAAAATTTGTTACTTATGGTTGTTCTGGCGCAGTTATTTCAGCAGCTGCTTTGGCTGAAATGATAAGGAATAGGGATATTGACCAAACATTCAAATTAAATGTTTCAGATGTAGTAGAGTTTTTAAAAGAAGGGCCTAGGGGCTTGCCAAAACATAGATGGGATTGTTGCGGTATTGCGGTAGGTGCATTAAAAGATGCAATTACTTATTACAGAAAACCAAATAAATAAAGTAAAAAGTTTAAAAAAGTTAAAGCGGTTCAATCTTTGGGCCGCTTTTTTCAAAGGTAATGTGTCTCTTTAGGGATTTACTTTATCTAAGTTTTTTTATCTCTGTAGTTTTTAATGAAATATGGACAATATTTAAAAAAGGCGTAAGATAAATTAGAACCTTAATAATTGACATAAATTTTAAAAGAAAGGAAATTCTTATGATTAAAGAAAATGTTCAAAAAATATTGGCAGAGCTGCCAGATAAAGTGGAATTGGTAGCGGCGGCTAAAAAGAGAGAACCGGAAGAGATTCTAGAAGCGATTGATGCCGGAGTGAAAATCATTGGTGAAAATTATATTAGAGAAGCGAAAAGAGCCTATCAAGTAGTAGGGAAAAAAGCAAAATGGCATTTTATTGGAATTCCCAAGAGACAAAAGCACGATCTTTTAAAAAGAAAGAATTTAGAAATGTTTGACATGATTGAGACCATTGATTCTTTAGAAATAGCAACGGAAATCGATAGAAAATGCAGCCGGATTGGTAAAGTAATGCCAATTTTAATTGAGATTAATAGTGGTAGGGAATCTCAGAAATCCGGAGTAATGCCCTTAGAAGCGATTAAGTTGATAATGGAAATTTCACCTTTTTCTAATCTGAAGATAATGGGTTTAATGACTATGGGTCCTCGTTTTGGGAACCCGGAGGAATCCAGGTCTTATTTTGCGGAAACTAAAAAGATATTTGAAGAGATTAAAAAACTTAAGTTATCTAAGGTAGAGATGAAATATCTTTCAATGGGGATGACCAATTCTTACCAGATTGCCATAGAAGAAGGAGCAAATTTAATAAGAATAGGAACTAAAATATTTGGGGAGAGAGAAAAACGCAAGACAGAAGCATAGATCCGGATTTTGAAAATTTTTTGGAGGACTAAAAAATGCCAGCTAGAGTAGATAAAGGAAAATGTATTGGTTGTGAAACTTGTGTAGAAGAGTGTCCCAGCGAAGCAATTAAAATGGTTGATGGCATAGCTAAAGTTGATTCTGAACTTTGCGTTGATTGCGGAGTTTGTGTTGATGCTTGTACCGAAGGAGCAATAAGTATGGAATAAAGGAGAAGCTTGTCTCTTTAACCTAAAAGCACGGACCACCAACTAAATCTTGATTCGTGCTTTTTTAATTTTAGGAAACGTAGAATCTGATTATTAAAAATCTATTTACAGTCCCTTGACAATATACCCCTCGTGGGTATATAATAAGTTCACTGTTGTTAAAAACGTAAATATAAAAAATATATGAGAAAAAATACTATAACCCAACGGCTTAATATTATTACAGGTCAAATCGATGGATTAGCCAATCTTATAGAAAAGAATGAGAACTGCCGTAAGGTGACAGAACAATTTTACGCGATTAATTCTGGCTTAAAAAAAGCGATGGAGCTATATTTTAAAAAGAATATGACTTCTTGCCTTCAGTCCGTTAATTTAAAAAATCGGAGAACGATTGAGTTTTTACTAAAAGAAATTATTAAAAATAAGTAACCAAAAAAAATATGTCAAAAATAATTGAAATTACAAGCGAAAATTTTGATAAAGAAGTTTTACGGTCAGACCTTCCTATCTTAATAGATTTTTGGGCTCCTTGGTGCCAGCCATGCTTAATGATGGCGCCTGCTTTGGAGGAACTTTCGGAAGAGCTTAGCGATAGATTAAAGATAGGCAAATTAAATACCGAACTTCCTGGGCATCAAATATTAGCTATGCAGTATCAAATTCAAAGTATTCCAAATATGCAGCTTTTCAAGAATGGTCAAGTGGCTAAAGTATTCATTGGATTAAGAGCAAAACATATTTTTAAAGAAGAATTAGAAACAGAACTTTAAGTCTAATTAAAAAATTAGATTAATTCCAACCCCATAGCCAAGTTATAAATTGAGGTTTGTAAAACAAAAATATGCTAAAATCAAAAATTTCTAACGAGATGAAAAATAAAATATTTTCTAACATAGTTAAAAGATTAAACGAAATTCAGAAAATTGAGCACTTAACCGATAAAGAGATTCAACTGCTTTCAACTCCAAAAAGAATTAACAGTACTCAACTCAAAGTTAACGATAAAAATTTTCCGGCCTGGAGAATTGTTTTTAATAATTCTTTAGGGCCCGGAAAAGGAGGAATTAGATTCCATCCCGATGTGAGCGAGGACGAGGTAACGTCTTTAGCTTTTTGGATGATGATTAAAGATTCATTGGCCGGACTGCCTTACGGCGGCGCTAAGGGCGGAGTTAAATTTAATCCTAAAAACGCATCTCCTCAAATATTAGAAACCGTCAGCAGAAAATATATCGACGCATTTTACGAATTTTTAGGACAAGATAAAGATATTCCGGCGCCAGACGTTTACACTAATTCCCAAATTATGGCTTGGATGCTTGATGAATACGAGCAGAAGATAGGCCGTCATGAACCCGGGATGATTACCGGTAAACCATTAGAGCTACAAGGTTGCGCTTTGAGAGCAGATGCTACAGCTAAGGGGGGCTTTATTATTTTAAAAGAAATGATAAAAGAATTTGGGTTAAATAAAAGAAATTTAAGAATAGCCGTTCAAGGTTTTGGTAATGCCGGATTAAATCTTTCCAAAATGATCGAGGAAGACGGTTTCAATATTGTGGCCGTTAGTGACAGTAAGGGAGGCATTTATAATAAAGCTGGCTTAGATATAGATCAGATTATTAAAACAAAAAATCGATTAGGTTCGGTAATTAATTATTCCAATGGAGAAAAAATTAGCAATCGGGCGTTGTTAGAGTTGCCGGTCGATATTTTGATTTTAGCGGCTTTAGAAAACCAGATCACCAAAGATAATGCAAACAATATCAAGGCCAAATATATTGAGGAGATTGCTAACGGACCAACCACCTATCAAGCAGATAAGATATTGTTTGCTAAAGATATTATGGTAATACCAGATGTTTTAGCGAATGCCGGAGGAGTTATTGTGAGTTATTTTGAATGGACTCAGAATAAAACAGGCAATATATTAGATGATAAATATTTAGAAGGATTATTGCAGAAAAAAATGATTTCTTCATGGGAAAGAGTAGTTGCCGCACATAAAGAACATGGAAATAAAATAGATTTAAGAGCCGCTGCTTATCTTGTTGCTATTAGAAAAATATTGGTTGCGGAAAGATTAAGAGGCCATTTAAAATAATTTATAAACAAATATGAAAAATAAATACCCTTTAATTATTATT
>CAZDKD010000002.1:0-9562 GCA_964506305.1 uncultured Candidatus Saccharibacteria bacterium
TTTAAGTATAAAGAAAGCCCCGCCTTGGCGGGGCTTTTTGTTTTAAATATCACTTTTTTAAATCGCAATCTACGCAGAGTTTTCTTTTAGGAAGTCCAATCGCCCAAATTAAATCATCAATAGTATTATAAACTAAACCGTCAATTCCCATTCTTTTGATTCTGTCTTCAATTTTTGGACACTGCTGAGCTAATGTTTCTCCTTTCTTAGTGGTTTTTCCCCAGGGACAATGAGAAAGAAGTTCAGGATTTGAGGACCTAATATGAATCTCAACTTTTATCAGGGTTCTATCTTCCGTTTCTACCTCAAATATTCTTCTGACTTTTGGAGCTAAATTAGACTCAATCTGAATTCCTCTGACAACTGAGTCATCACATATAACTATTATTATCTGACCGGTTGTTTTTATGTTCTCCAGTATTTCATTCAATCCTTCCTCTTCAAGCATTTTTAGAAAGTGGTTAATAGTTTCTCCACTAATCACAATTTTATAATGAGCTGTTTTTTGTCTTTCCTCTTTGGTAGGACGCAAAAAGCTTCTCATAAAACCGTATTTAAGCAGATATTCATCATAAAAAGGCACTCTTTTTATCTTCCCCAGCATTATCTGGCGAATAAATTCTTGATAGTAACCAATAGCATGGAAGCGGCCGGAGTCAGGAACCGGAATAACTATATGGGGAATAAACCCTCTTTCGATATCTCGTTGAGCTAATCTGGCTCCAAGTCTTTTTCTAACCCAGGAACTTACAATTCCTAAAACTACAGAATTTACAAAATCAGTATAAACCCAGCGGAAACTGCAAACTCGGGGATTAGGCGACGGCATTATATCTATTTGCTTAAAACTGCCGTTTTTTAATAGAAGAATTTCTCCCGGTTCAATATCTCGCACTAATCTAAATCCAAGATTGTCAAAACCTCCAGATTCAGCGCTAACAATTACTGCTCCCTCTTTCTGGCCAATTACTAAAGGCCAGCGGTAATTCGGACAACAGACAGCATAAATACCATCACGGGTAAGTAAAAGAAGAGAATAGGCACCTTCAATTTTCTTTGTCATCTCTTTTATGCCTTTGACTATCCCGTTTCCGTTTTTCGCTCCCCGAGCAATAAGATTAAGCATAACTTCAATCTCATCTCCTCTTTCGACCAACCCTCCTGAGCTTTTTATCTCAACTAACAGCTCTTCGCTATTAGCTATTCTACCCGTAAAACAGGCGCATAAAGGGCCTAATTCCGAGTCTCCTAAAAAGGGTTCTTTTGCCTGACCGCAATAACTAATCCCTTCAGTTCCATCAAATTCATTCATTTTGTTCTTAAAATTCGGGGCAAATAAGCCAGGCTTACTATTATGGTTAATCCATTGGCCAACAAGAGCTGCTAATCCAGACCTCTCTTCGCTTAAATGCCTGACATAAGAAGTACCCCAAAATAAATCTTCTCTAAAAACACCTTTATAGTTTTCCGAATCAACACTCAATCCAAATATTCCAGCCATTTCTGTCTCCTTTCTTTTCAGTTATTTTTTACTTTTTAACGAACAACTTTTCTATTTTTAATTACCACACCTTTCTCTTTTAGTAAACCCTCACACCTTGTTCGTCAGGTAGTGATGAGCTTTTTTTAAAATCTCTTTTGCTTTTTTGAATGTTAATTGTTCAAGGGCTTGTTCATAGAGCAGCCATTTATATCCAGTATGTTCAAAAGAAATTTTCACTTCTTTGGCTTTTGTTTCGGCTAAATAAAAATCAACTATTTTAAAAACCCAGGGCGCTTTATTTTTTTCATTTTTATCTAAGTCGTAAGTCTGGCGGAAAGTATATTTTATCCACTCTTTAAAACCTTCAATTATTTTAATATCTTCAATCCCGGTTTCCTCTTTCACTTCTCGTCTTACTGTCTCTTCTTCACTTTCTCCTTTTTCAATATGTCCTTTGGGAAAATCCCAATGCCCGGCCTCATAATGCAAAAGCAGATAGTAAATTTCATTATTCTTGCCCCGTAGTGAGCTTGCTCTACTACGGGGTTCTTTTCTAAAAACAACAGCGCCAGCTGATTTTTCTCTTGGCATCTATTTAAAATATTTTAAGAGTTGATTAAGCGGTTTTGTATTTATAATGTCATCACTCTCCACCCAACCTCTCCTGGCTTGGGATATTCCAAACTTAATTAAACTTAATTGGTTTTTATGATGAGAATCGGTATTAATTATCATTTTTACTCCGGCTTCTTTGGCTCGCCTGATATATTCATCTTTCAGATCTAACCTTTCGGGATGAGAATTAATTTCTAAAATTACTCCTAAATCTTTAGCTGCTCTTAGAATTTTCTCAAAATTAATTTGGTATTCATCGCGGCGCTTAATTATCCTGCCAGTTGGATGAGAAATAATATCAATGTGAGGATTCTTCATTGCCTTAATTATTCTTTCGGTCATCTGACCTCTCTTCATTTTGAAGCTGGAATGAATTCCGGCAATAGCATAGTCCAATTTTTTAAGGGCTTGGTCTTTAATATCAATTGAGCCGTCATTTAAAATATTTGTTTCTGCGCCGTGTAAAATATGAAAGTTTTTCAGTTTAGAATTTAATTTTTCTATTTCTTTCCTCTGTTGAACTAGCTGCCTTTCGTTTAATCCATGTTCTATTCTCAGGAATTTAGTGTGGTCCGAAATCCCCAGATATTGATAGCCCATTTCTCGAGCCGCTTTCGCCATTTCTCTGATTGGATTCGCTCCGCCGTTCCAATTAGAATGACAATGCAAATCTCCTTTAATATCATTATAATTTATTAATCTTGGCAGATTTCCTTCAAGAGCCGCCTCAATTTCCCCTTTATTTTCTCTCATTTCTGGAGGAATTAAGGGAAGGTCAATCGCTTTGTAAACTTCTTTTTCGGTTCTGCCAGCAATTATTTTAGAACCGCGAAAAACTCCGTATTCATTTAATTTTAAACCCTTGCTTATAGCAATTCTACGAGTGGCAATATTGTGTTCTTTGGAACCGGTAAAATACTGAAGAGCCGAACCGTAACTTTTAGCTGGAACTACCCTTAAATCTATATCAAACCCCCCTTTTACTTTTACCGAAGACTTAGTCGCGCCTTTACCCCATATCTTAACTACTTCGGACCGGGAAACAAAAAAATCCATCAGCTTAGATGAGTTTTTTGAAACCGCTAAAATATCAATATCGCCGATTGTCTCTTTCATCCGCCTGACCGACCCCGCCACGCTTACTTTTTCAACCTCATTCCTTTTTTTCAGTTCTTTTAAAATCTCTTCAACTACCGGCATTATCTCTCCCAGTAAAAATCTTCCTTTGCTTTTTTTCAAAAAAGCAATTCCTTCTAAAATATTTTTCTCCGTCTTTTCTCCAAAGCCAAACAAAGAAGCAATTTTATGAGCCTTGGCTGCTTTTTCTAAATCTCTTAGGTTTTTAATCTTTAATTTCTGATAAAGAATCCTGGCTTGCTTGGGACCCATTCCCTGGATAGCAATTATTTCTCCTAAATTAATCGGCGTTCTCTTTTTTAATTTCTCGTAGTCTTTAATTCTTCCGGTTTTAATATATTCTTCAATTTTTAGAGCAATGTTTTTTCCTACGCCGGGAATTTTTTCAAGTCCTTTTAATCCTTCCTGTTCATAAATATCCTCAACATCTTCTTCTAAGGCCCCTAAAGTATTAGCCGCTCTTTGATATGCATAGGGCTTAAAAGCAACCTCTTCCATCTCAAGATAATTTGCGATTTCATAAAATATCTTAGCTATTTCTTGGTTCTTCATAATGGACTATTATGGTTTTGGCATAGGAAATACCCTGTCTCTTGGCACTTTTAACATCATATCTTTTCCAATTAATAAAAACAAAAGGGCAGCTACTATCCCAAAAATACTTACTCCAATAAAGAGAGGAATAAAGCCGAAGATTTCAGCTATTGTTCCTCCTAAAATTGCCGCTACTCCCGCTCCCAGCCCAATAGAAGAACTGTCTAAGCTCCAACAGAAAGCTTCTCTTTCTTTTTCAATATGACGAGTAAAAATAGCTGACCAAGAAGGAATGGCCATAGCCATTCCTAAGGCATGAAACCCTTGAAGAAGATAGATATGCCAGGGCAAGGAAGCAAAAATAAAGCCAATTGGAGTAAGGCTAGCCAGAAGGGTCCCCCCAATTAGAGCATAATAATCATCTTTCTCTCCATGGTTTTTATCTAAATAATGAGCGATCGGTATTTGAAGAAAAGATTTGCCCAACCAATAAGTTCCCATAGCAATTCCAGCCACTCTGACATCTCCCCCTTTAATGCTTCCTAAAATATAAATAGCCAAAATCGGGCTGATTAATCCCCAGCCGGAATTCAAAAATAAATCAGAAAAAACCATTACTTTTACAACTTTGTTGATAGATTTAAGCATAAAAAATTAAGTCTTATGTTTTGTTAATAAAAATTGTTTGGGTAGGATAAGCAAGCTCAATTTTCTCTTTTTCAAATTCTTCTTTAATCGCTAAATTTATTTGTTGTTGAGTATCCATATATTCGTTATAATCGCTGGATTTCAAATAATAAACTACTTCAAAGTTTAGACTAGAATCGCCAAATTTATTAAAGTGAACTCTGTCTATTTCCGCAAGATTAACATCACTTATAACATTTTTAACAATATTAGGTATTCTTTTAAGTTTTTCAACAGAGGTTTCATATACAACACCAAGGGTAAAAACAATTCTTCTTTTTTCCATTTTCTTGTAGTTGTGTATTCTAGTTTCTGTTAGTTCTTTGTTCGATATTACCAGCTCTTCGCCCTGTAAGGTTTGAATTCTTGTAGATTTTATGCCTATTTTTCTAACCGTTCCCATATCGCTTCCTATTATAATAAAATCGCCAATTTTGAATGGTCTATCAAAATAAATAGAGAAAGAAGCAAAAATATCTCCTAAAATATTTTGGATTGCAAAAGCAATTGCTAAACCGCCGATTCCTAATCCAGCAGCTAAGGCTGAAATATTATATCCTAAATTCTGCAAAATAATAATTATAGCAATTCCCCATAAAACAATCTTAGTTATTTTACTTAAAAGATTTACAATTGCAGGGTCTTGTTTTTTCTCAATTACTTTATGAAATCCATAATCAATTATTCTTTGGATACTTTTGACAACATAACAAATACCAACAATCAGAAGAAGATAAAAAGCAATCCTTTCTAATATCCCCGGTATTACAATAAACTTAAAAGCAAAATATAATGAGAAAAATAAATAAAAAGGCCAACCAACGGAATCAACAGTTTTTATTAATAAATCATCAAACTCTGTTTTAGTATGGTCGGCAATTTTTTTTATTTTTACAACAATAACTTGCTTAAAAATCTTCAAAATAATAATTGCCAATACAAAAACTCCTAAAGCAATTAAATATCCTTTTAGAGAATTATTCCAAAAATAATAATTTAAAATTTGATTAAAATCTATCGCCATATTCAATTATTATACTAAAAAATTGGAAAAAAGCAAAAAACGAGTTAAAATTAAATAAAGCTATGAAAAATTCAATAGGGGTTGATATTGGGGCAACAAAAATTATTTTTGGATTATTAAAGAATCGAGAAGTGATAAAAAAGAAAAAAATCCCCACCCCAAAAACCAAAAAAAATTTAATAAAAGAATTAAAAGAAAACTTAAGAGGTTTAAAGGGTTTTTCGGGATTAAAAATTGATAGAATTGGAATCGGAATACCAGGAATTTTAGATATTAAAAAAGGTTTAATTTTAAAATGTCCCAACCTAAGCTATTTAAATAATTTTCCCTTAGCTAAAGTTTTAGAAAAAGAGCTAAAAATCAAAACCTCAATAGAAAATGACACAAACTGCTTTACTCTGGCTGAAGCTCTTTTGGGAGCTGGAAAAAATAAAAATATAGTTTTTGGAATAACCTTAGGAAGTGGAGTCGGGGGCGGATTAGTAATAAAAGATAAAAATAAAATAAAAATTTATCAAGGAGCTTTTGGGACAGCTGGAGAAATCGGACATCAAACAATTAAATTTGACGGACCGAAATGCTCTTGTGGAAATTTAGGATGTTTCGAAGGTTATTGCTCAGCTAAGTTTTTTAAGGGAAAAGGATATTCTGTCAAAGAGTTGGCGGAAAAAGCAAGAAGAAATAATAAGAAAGCTCTGAGAATTTTTAAAGAATATGGAAAATATTTAGGCATAGGTTTAAGCAATGTGACTAATCTAATTGATCCTGACATTGTAGTAATTGGAGGCGGAATTTCAAAAACCTGGCTATACTTTTTAGCTGAAACAAAAAAAGAGATTAAAAAAAGAGTAATCTCTCCTATCTCAAAAAAATATATTAAAGTAGAAATTTCTAAATTAGGAGAACTTGCCGGAGTAATCGGCGCTGGATTAATTAACGGCTACTAATCACTTTCTGAAATAATTTCAGGTAATCTTTTACTAGACGAGGAATTAAAAACTTTTTTTGGACGATAGTTTTTGCTCTCTTTCCCATTCTTTTAGCGAGCTGAGGATCCCTAATCAGTTTAATAATCTTTTCGGCTGTTTGCTCGGGACTAGAAACCAAAAAACCGTTTTGTCCGTCTTTAATCTGAAGTTTTATCCCTCCAACATTTCCGCCAATCACGGGTTTTTGCTTCCACATAGCCTCAGCCACAGTCAGTCCAAAACCTTCTCTAATAGATTTTTGCAAAATAATATCAGACCCCTGCTGAAAAGCACTAACGAATCTATCCACCTTTAAACTACCCAATTGATCAGGGTTGGAAAAAAGAAAAATATCTTCATCGCCCTTAGTTTCTTTTTTTACTATATCAAAAACTCTTATTGCCTCTGGATCATCGTGAGCTAAAAAAAGCCCTACCAATGCCAACTGCAAAGCTGGTATTTTCTTTTTAGCTAATCTATACGCTTTAATTACTCCTATCGGATCTTTCCACGGATCAAAACGGGAAATTTGAGAAATTAAAGGCTTTTTAGAGTTAATCCCAAAACTTTCTAAGATTTCTTTGGCGGAAGACAAAGAAATAGGCATATTCTTCTCAACCAAAGGATCAATAGCTGGAGGGAAAATTACTGCTTTTTCTTTAGATATGTCTTTGTGGACAAACTCTTTAGTAGAGAAAATTATTTTATCGTACTTTGCTAAAAATCTTTTAAAAAAATCCCAGGCTTCTAAATTAGGACTGGAAGTGTCAATATGGATGCGCGATATTATAGGATGAAAACCGGAATCAGGTAAAAATTGAATAATTCCTGCTGGCTGGGGATCATGAAAAATCCAAACATCGGCTTTCATATCTAGCATCAGTTTTGCAAATCTCTTCGTATAGCGCTGGTAGGACTTCTGAAAATCAGGGCTTAAAAAAACTTTTTTGCCCTGAAGGGCATTATGAATTTCTTTCGTTAACCCAAAAAAATTTCTTCCCGGGGGCATAACATACCATTCTGCTTTAATCGCTACTCCTTTCATTATAGGAACTAAACTTTTTAAAACCTCGGCCACTCCTCCGCCCCGAGGAGTAGAATTTATATGAACTACCTTTAAACCCTTAAGATCTTTAGCTAAATCATTTATTTCCTTAAAAAGAGAATTGGAAATAATACCTTTGTATTTTTCTAATTTTTGAATTGGCGTTTTAACTAAAATCAACATTTAACTTCCCAAGCTATAAATTAATTTAATTTCTTTAATAATTTATTTTACCTCGTTAAGAATTATGAAACAAGATGATTGAATTTACTCTGGAGGAAAAATTTTATGCTTAATTTTATTAAAAATACAAGTCCTAAGAGAGCAACTAAAATCTCTGCGCTCCTTAAAAGAAAACTAAAAGTGATTCCACTAGCTGCTCCCATTCCTAAAGAACTAAAAGCAAAAGCCTGAGCTACCTCTAAGCTTCCTAATCTAGCCGGGAAAGGAAAACAATAAGCTAGGTGAATAAAAAATAATATTGCCAAAGCAATAAGAACATTCGTTTCTCCTTTTAAAAAGAAAAGCAAAAGCCAGCAACGGATAAAAATCAAAAAATATTTAAAAAAGAAAATTCCTAAACCCTTCCATACTAGATTTTTTTTAAAGTCGAAAAAGCGAAAAACCTCTTTTTCAAAATCTTGTATTGTGTATCCGTTTCTTTTTTCGTCCATTCCAAGAAATCTAAAAAGCCACTTAAGAATGCTTTCTTTTTTATAAGTTTTGAAGTAAAAAAATGCTAGCCCAAAGGTCAAACTGCCAATAACAGCTATAGCTACTGCCCCAAAACTTCTTAAGGAAGGAGTAGCTAATAAAAGAAAAGAGATTGCTCCGCTAACTAAAAATAATAGAATAATGCTTGCTGAAAGCAATTTTTCAATAGCAACTGCAGCAAGGTTTTTTTCCAAAGGAAGAGAAAATCTTTTTTTGACAGCGTAAATCTTAAAGGCCTCTCCTCCAAAAAAAGAAGTCGGAAACAAATAACTAATAGCAGAACTGGCAAATAAAATTTCTCCTAAACCCACAATTGAATAATTATATTTTTGGGACTTAAAAATAAACTTATATCCCCAAACTCCACTTAACCAAGCTAGCAATGTTATTCCTAAAATTACTAATCCTTTCCAGCCAGAAAAAGCAAAAATAATCTCTTTTATATTCTCCCATCCCACCCATTCGGTAATCCAGAAAAAAAGACCTAAACTGATCAGGGACAAAAATAAAAAAACCAAAAACTTTTTCATATTTTATCATTATACACTAAATCTATTAAAGTTTCAGCATTCTCAATAGCAAAACCTAAAGAGCCGTTTATAAAAAAAGAAGGCGACTAATATTTTATTAGTCGCCCTTTAGTAAAAAGCTGAAAAACCAAAGACTTTTTGTTTCTTCGACATCCTATAAATTGTCACTTTAATCTCCTTTCTTTTTTTCTTCAGAACCATCTCTTTCTAAATCTTCCGGTCCGAAAGCGGAAGGTAAAAGCCTTCCAATAGTGGAAACTTCTATTTTATCAAGTTTAGCAGCGCCCATAATTATCTTAAAGGCTTTGCCAATCTCTGATCGTTGAGCCGCTTCAAGAATTAACTGGCGGCAACTTCCGCAAGGAGCAGATATTCCATTATTAGGAGAACTTTTATTTCTGGCAACAATTGACATAGCTACGCATTTATCTCCATGACCCTGGCTATTAGCCCTAAGCAGAGCGGCGCGCTCTGCGCAAATAGAATTTCCATAAGAAGCGCTTTCGTAGTTCGTACCAGTAATTATCTTACCTTCTTTAGTTAAAACCGCAGCCCCTACCTGAAAACCGGAATAAGGAGCATAGGCCCTTTCTAATACTTTTCTTGCTGCTTTCAAGAGCTTGCGCTCAATTTTCGATAAACTTTTTAAAGGAACTCTTTTAGACATTGTTATTGTCTCCTTTCTTTCTTAGTATAGCTATGTCAGTTTCATTTATTTATTGCTATAATTTTTCAGCTTTTTTGATTTTTAAAAGAACTGGTTTTTTACTATAATTGCAAGTGAGGAAGAAGTCAAGAATTTATTCTTGTATTTCGACCGAATGA
>CAZDKD010000002.1:9662-20321 GCA_964506305.1 uncultured Candidatus Saccharibacteria bacterium
AGAAGTCAAGAATTTATTCTTGTATTTCGACCGAATGAAGCAATTATGCGGCGAAGCTGCAATACTTAAATTGAGATGAATTGCAAGATAAAAAAATGGAATAAAGAAAAACGAGAAGAATGGGAAGCAAACGCTGATTTTTGGATCAAAATTATCCGGGAAAAGCTGGACCCTTTTCGAGAAACAGTAACTAACCGAGCAGTTTTAGAGTCTTTAAAAAAGAAAAGAAATCTTAAAATTCTCGACGCCGGATGCGGAGAAGGATATCTTTGTAGAAAAATAGCTAAAAAGGGACATCGAATTTTCGGAATCGATTCTTCTAAAAAACTTATTAACGCCGCTGAAAATCTAGAAAGTAAAAATCCGTTAGGAATTAAATACTTTTGGGGAGATTTTAGAAAAACTAATTTTCCCTCTTCTTTTTTTGATATAATTACATCTCATCAAACTATCAATGAAATTAAAAATCCGGAAAAAGCGTTTAAAGAATTTTCAAGAATCCTAAAAAGGAAAGGGAGGTTAATTCTTCTTTTTCTGCATCCTTGTTTTGATCTTAAGGGGAATAAATTAAATTCTCAAAATTATTTTCAAAAAAAGAGAATTGAAAAAAAATACTATTTGGTAAGCAGATCTAAATCACCTGCTCCTTATTTTTACCTCCACTTACCTCTTTCTGAATGGATTTCTCTTTTGGCCCAGTCTGGTTTTTCAATTTCAAATATTAAAGAGCCTCATCCTCCTCTAAAGCTTCTTCAAAATAGATGGTGGAAAGAAAATTTCAAGCAACCCCGATTTATCCTAGTTGAAGCTAAAAAAGACTAAATTCGCATTCTAAGCTACCCGATGGGATATTTTTTATAAAGAGCATTTAAAAATTCAAGAGCAACTGGATCATCTATAAATTCTTTCATTTGTTCTACCCAGCCCGTTATAGGAAAACTTTTATCCTTAATCCGGTATCGGAGAGCCTGCATCATCATTGTTACCCAGTAAATCTGATTAACAAAATTTCCCTCCAGTGTTCTCCTTCTCTTGCAATCATCCCATAAACAAATTATTTCTTTTCTTAAATTCTCGGGAAGTCCTGAAACAAGCTGATTCAGAGATTTTTTTTCTTCTTTATAGTCTTCAATAAATCTTTTCTTTTTTACGCTTTCCAAGAATCTTGGCCATTTGTCCAATATTTCTTTTCTTTCTCTTTTATCTTTAGGAAGAATTTTCTCATAAGGAGTTTTATCTTCAGCGTAGACCTCGCAGATTTCATAAACCAAAGCCATTTTAAGCATTTTCTCGAGATTTAATTTTTTTCTTTTGCCCAAAAGCCAAATAACTATAGCCAGTAAGAATGCATCTTCGGCAACGGTACTGCCATTTTCCACTCCTCTCAAAAGCCAGCCCCCTCTAACCATTTGCTTTAACTTCCCGATTTTTAAAAAAAACTCAAGTTCTTGATTATCCTTTATATTTCTTTTGCAAAATTTCTCTTCAATTCTATTTAAAAAATCAAGCAGAACGGGGTGGTCAATCAAGTCCTCTACTTCTTCCCACCAGCCCTTAAGAGGAGAATCCATATCAGATCCCCAGTATTCATGGGCTTGCAAAAGAGTTTCTATCTTATCCCCCTGCTTGGTAAATCTTCCTTCTTTAGAATCTAAATTCTCATACTCCAACCAATAATTCATTATCTCCTTCTTTGTTTCAGAAGGAAGAGGTTTTATTAATTTATCAAGACCGGCTTTTTCTTTTTTAAATTTTTCTTTTGCTCTCTTTTCTTTTACTGGTTTGGGAAGCCGGATCCAGTCTTTCAAAATTTCTTTTCTCTTTTCTTTATCTTTGGGCAACAACCCCCAATAAGGCGTCATGTCTCCAGTATACACTTCGCAAAGATCATGAGACAGGCTTATTTTAATTATTTTTTCTAAGTCAAGCAGCGGAAAAACCTTCTTAGCCAAAATCCAATTCATTATTGCTACCCGAAAACAATGCTGAGCAATCGTTTCGGGATTTTTAACTTCAAGCCAAACAAAACCCGTTCTTTTCATTTTCTTTAGTTTATTAACTTCGGCTAAAAAATTAACAATATTTTCCATAGCTTGAAAAGTTAAAAGCCAGGACCTCCCCGGCTTTTTCTGTATAGAAACAGCCATTGCTTGCTCGACATACCAATTAATTTATAAATGTTTGTATCTTATCTTTTTTATTTTATAGATCGTTTTTATGGGCGAGGAAACAGCAACCTCATCTCCGACTTCATGCCCCAAGAGAGCTTTCCCAACTGGCGACTCATTGCTAATTCTTCCCAAAGAGGGATTAGCTTCAAGAGTTCCTATGATTGTAAATTCGTCTTTATTTCCTCCCACATCTATTATAACCGTCGCTCCTAAATTTATTACTTTGGACATTTTTTTAGAAGGAGATCTAATTAGTTCTGCGTTTTTAAAAATGTTTTCAATTTCAACTATTCTCGTTTCAAGGAGGCTTAAATCTTCCTGAAAAGAAAGATATTCGGGATTTAAATTCTCGGATTCCAAAATTTTCGGAGCTTCTCCTTTGGTTTTCGCTAATCTAAGATTCTTTAAAACCTTATATTCACTCTTTATATTTTCTAATCCACCTTTTGTTAAATAAAATTTCTTTTTCTCTTCCATATTTTTATAAAAACCCCTTTTTTCGAAGGGGTTAGTGGTTAGTGATTATTTTTTTATTACTTTACTTTTTTCTAACCCCCTCAACAAATCACTTTACAAATTAAGGCAAAAAAGCCAAAAAACAAAACCGGAAGAAGGATATAAGTCCTGGAAGTATTAACTTTTTGCCAATTATTTTTTAACATTACTCTCTACTTTTAGTTTAATCTTTTAAGAAAGTTTGTCAAGTTTATTTAGAAATTGTAGTTAAAGAAGTTTTTCTCTTTGCTTTCTAAAATTCCCCCGACACTTTATTTTAATCTTCCCCAAACAGTCTGTCAACCCCTCCCTGTGGAAAACTCATTAAATTATAAATAAAAACAAAAAAAACCCTCAAAAGGGTTCTATGCTGTTTTTATAAATAACAATTACAAAAAATACTCACATTCATTACATCTATTCTCGCAAACACATTTTTTGGATTCATCTGCCAGATTAGATAATAAATGTCCTTTTGGCAATATTGGCAATTCCCCTATATCTGCTTCAATGTTTCTTATCATTGATTCAGATCTTAATTGTTTTGCTATGAGATCATTTATCCTTTCCAAGCTAGGCGCGACTATGCCTATAATTAAATTTTGGTGATGGCCGGAAGGAAACCTAACTAAATTATAAACCAGCGGGCAATTTTCAAATTTCTTTATTAGTTTAGAAACTATTTTAGAAGGTGCCTCAATTCCAACAGTTGCGCTTACTGAATAAAATTTCTCAATATTCAATAATCCTTGGACTTTTAACATTTCTTGTTTAATTAATTTCTCAATTCTATTTTTAACGCCTGCCGAAGTTAAACCTGTCTTTTTAGCAATATCCACAAAACTTTTTCTTCCATTTTGAGATAGAGATCTAATTATTTCAAGATCAACTTCGTCTAAATCTTTAATATTCCAAGAAATGGGAGCAGGATAATCTTCAACTGAAAAATCAGCCATCTTTACTCTGTCACACAAAACAGCAAACTTTATATCTTTTATCTTTAACTTATCCTTCTTTTCCCGCATAAATTTCATAACCGTCCGATAGGCCTTACCAGTAATAATATCATTATCAACTAATAAAATTTTCCTTCCTTTTACTTTTTCTCCTTCCAATCCCTTACCGTAATCATCCATTGTAGTAAAAGTTATATTCTTATTCTTCTTAGAGAGCCAATAATAAAGCCCTTCAGCATAAAAAACTCCATCATCTTCCAAACCAATTATACATCCTTTATCTTTCCCAAAATATTTTATTATATCTTTTCCTAACCCGTCAATGAATTTCTTAATTGGCTTAAGACTTAAAAGAGTATTTTTCTTCATATTTTTTAACGTAATGTTTTATCAGCTTATCGCGAAGCTGTGGAGTTGAAGTAGCAATTAATAAATCTACTTTGCCGTGCTGCCTTCCGGGAATAAACTGATAATCCTGATAGCTTCCATCGGAATCAACGCTGACAATCTGGCAACCTGCTTTTTTGGCAATCGGAAAACCAGGATCTATTTCTGAACGAGGTTCATTAAACATTACATAAGCATCAACTAATCCTGAAGCAAGCAGGCCATAGATATAGGAACCGCCGTGAGGATAAAAAAGTCCTTTTGGGTGCATATTTCTTATTAAATCCTCGTAAATATCAAGGAACTTTGGAGAATACTGAGAACTCATTAAATAGCTAGCTAAAACAATGGGCTCGGTTAATTTTTTCCTGACAGCGGGTTTAATTCTCTTTTTTTTCCCGGTCTTCATTGAAACCAAATAATTTCCGTCTTCTTCCGTAATAAAATACTTTTCATTAATAATATCAGCTATACCGCAACATAAAGAATTTTTCTCCTTATCAAAAAAGCTTAGAACTGTATACCAGTTATGTTCAAACCCTCTGAGATAAAGCATTGATCCGTCAAAAGGATCAATTGAACCATAGACTTCTCCTCCGTTTTTAATATCTCTGCCTTCCGGTTCAGAAAAAATAGTCGCTTTTACTTCGTGTTTCTTTAGAAGTTTTTCTAAAATATCTTCTCCTATTCTATCAATTCCAATTTCCAGATCTTCGGGCCTATTTATAGTTTCACCTAAAATCTCTCTGCCCTTGCCCTGAGCAGCTATTTTTTTTACTTTTTTAGTTGTCTCAACTAAAAACTCAATTAGTAAATTTTTTAACTTTTGCTTTTCCATACGCATCCAAGCCTAATATTAAATTTTAACACAGCTGGAGCCTTTTGCCTATAAATAAAGAGGTCAGCCTCTAGAGGCCGATCTCCGTAATTTTAGTATCCCATTTGGGGCATTTGGGGCATTCCCCCGGCTGGCAGATTTTTCTTCTCTTCCGGTTTTTCAGCAACCACAACTTCCGTAGTTAAAAACATACTAGCTGCAGAAGCTGCGTTTTCTAAAGCAGATCTAACCACTTTAGTTG
Source organism: uncultured Candidatus Saccharibacteria bacterium (assembly GCA_964506305.1). GTDB lineage: Bacteria > Patescibacteriota > Minisyncoccia > Minisyncoccales > GWA2-38-27 > CAZDKD01. The sequence goes on from CAZDKD010000002.1 coordinate 14,751, forward strand.
GATCAACAATCCCAGATTTCATCAGATCCTCGTAATTCAAGGTTTCTGCATTAAAACCAAATCCTTCATTTGTTTCTTTTACTTTTTGAGCAACTACGGCTCCGTCTATTCCAGCATTTTGGGCAATTTGCCTGATTGGTTCTTCCAAAACTCTTTTAAGAATGTTTGCCCCCGTTTTTTCATCTCCTTCAACTTCTAACCCTTCTAAAGTCAAAGTTGCTCTTAATAAAGCTACTCCTCCGCCGGGAACAATTCCCTCTTCAACTGCGGCTTTTGTTGCCGCTAAAGCGTCTTCTGTTTTGTGTTGTTTTGCTTTTTGCTCAACCTCGGTAGCCGCTCCAACTTTAATTACCGCCACTCCGCCTGCTAATTTAGCTAACCTTTCTTGTATTTTCTCTTTATCAAAATCAGACTCAGAAGATTCAAGTTCTTTTTTAATTTGAGAGATTCTGGCTTCAATATCTCCTTTTTCTCCTTTGCCCTCAACAACAGTAGTGTTTTCTTTGGTAGAAACAACCCTTCTGGCAGAACCTAGCATATTCATTTCAACATTTTCCAGTTTCAGGCCCTTTTCTTCAGAAATTACCTCGGCCCCGGTGACTACGGCGATATCATCAAGCATCTCTTTTTTTCTGTCTCCGAACCCAGGAGCCTTAACTGCTAAAGCATTAAAAGTTCCCCGAAGCTTGTTAACCACTAGAGTAGCTAAAGCTTCACCCTCTATTTCTTCTGAAATAATCACTAATTCTTTCTTGCCACTTTGAGCTATTTTTTCCAATAAGGGCACAATTTCATTAATAGTAGAAATCTTTTTATCAGTTACTAAAATATAAGGGTCTTCATAAACAGCTTCCATTCTCTCAGGATTAGTAATCATGTAAGGAGAAATGTAACCGCGGTCAAACTGCAGCCCTTTAACAATTTCTTTTTCCAAACCAAAAGTCTTCGATTCTTCAACAGTGACTACTCCATCTTTACCAACTTCTTCCATCACTTCGGCAATCAAATCACCTATTTCTTTGCTTTCCGCAGAAATAGTTGCCACTTGGGCAGCTTCTTCTTTAGTAGTAATTGGTTTTGCCGTTTTTTTAAGTTCTTCCACTATCTTTTTCACCCCTTTTTCAATCCCTCTTTTAAGGGCTAAGGGGTTAGCTCCGGCAGCTACATTTTTAAGACCTTCGGCAATTATAGCTTGAGCTAAAATTACAGCAGTGGTCGTGCCGTCTCCGGCAACATCATTAGCTTTCTCGGCTACTTCTTTAATAATCTCAGCCCCTAAGTTTTCAATTCTATCTTCTAATTCAATCTCTTTAGCGATAGTTACACCGTCATTGGTAATAGTAGGAGCTCCGAATCCCTTATCTAAAACAACATTCCTTCCTTTGGGACCTAAGGTAACTTTTACCGCATCAGCTAATTTATCTGCTCCGGCTTTTAATTTTTTCCGAGCTTCTTCTTGAAATTTAATTTGTTTAGCCATATTATTCTATAATTACAAACGAGGAAGGAAAACGAAAATAGATTTTCGTTTTCTAACCGAGCGCCGTAATTATATAATAAATCTTTGATTTATTCTATAATAGCAAGGATATCTTCCTCCTTAGCGATTAAATATTCTTTATCCTCGACTTTTATTTCATTTGGACTGTATTTGGTAAATAAAACTTTTTGCCCCGGTTTTATTTCCAGAGGAATAGTTTTTCCAGAAGATGTCTTCCGGCCCGGCCCAACAGCAATAACCCTGCCTTGCTCAGGCCTTTCTTTTTCAGCTGTTTCTGGAAGCAGAATTCCAGCTTTTGTTTTTTCCTCTTCTTTTATTGGTTCAATAAGAATATGATCTGAGAGTGGTTTAATGTTCATAATTACAAGTGAGGGAGAAAAAGAAAAATTTATTTTTCTTTTTCAACCGAATGAAGTGATTATATTAATTATAATTACTATAATCTATTATTTATTGTTTATTAAGTTAATAATTGTGACCTTTGATATCATAATGATATTTTACGGAAATCCAAGAAAATGTCAACCCCTGCCCGGCAGGATTGTCTTTAAATACTTCCCTGTGCAGCTTTTTGCGTTTTTAGTGATTTCAAATGGGGTTCCCTCAGCCACAATATATCCGCCTTTATCACCGCCTTCGGGACCTAGATCAATAATCCAATCAGCGCCGCCACTAATCAAATCAAGGTTGTGTTCAATAACAAGCACTGTGTTTCTTTTGTTAACTAACTCTTTTAAAACCTTAACTAATTTTTTAATATCGTCCGGATGGAGACCGGTTGTTGGCTCGTCTAAAATATATAAACTCTTTCCAGTAGCTTTTCTTGAAAGTTCGGTGGCTAATTTTACTCTTTGGGCCTCGCCTCCAGAAAGCGAAGGAGCTGGCTGGCCAAGCTGAATATATGATAGGCCAACCTCATTTAAGGTTTTTAGTTTTTGGAAAAGCCCGGGAATGTTTTTAAAAAACTCTATAGCTTCTTCAACTGTCATTTCTAAAACTTCGGCAATGTTCTTCCCTTTATAATCAATTTCCAAAGCTTCCTTATTATATCTTTTTCCCTTACATTCTTTACATTCAATATAAACATCGGGAAGAAAATACATTTCAACTTTAATCTGTCCTTGGCCTTCGCAAGCTTCGCACCTTCCACCTTTAACATTAAAGCTAAAGCGTCCCGGGGCAAAATTTCTGATTTTGGCTTCCCTTGTTTTAGAAAAAAGATCCCTGATATATGAAAAAGCGCCAGTATAAGTTGCGGGATTAGATCTTGGCGTCCTGCCAATTGGGGACTGATCAACCAAAACAACTTTATTTAAAAATTCAGCGCCCAAAATCTCTTCATGCTTTCCAGCTTCTTCTTTAGCTGAATAAAATTTCTTAAGAAGAGCTTTGGCTAAAATGTCATTCATTAAAGAACTCTTCCCGGACCCTGAAACTCCGGTTATGCAAACAAATTTGCCAAGAGGAATTTTTACATCAATATTTTTCAGGTTATGCTCTTGAGCTCCTTTAATAATTAAATAGTTTTGAACTTTAAGTTGTGGTTTTGAGTTTTGAGTTGCAACCCTTCGGGGAGTCTGCCTGCGGGCATCCAGGGGCTTTGGGTTTTGGTCTTCCACTTTCTTTCTACCGGCAATATAATCTCCGGTAAGAGTTTTTGATTTTAGCAATTGTTTTGGCGTTCCTTGAAAAACAACGCGGCCTCCGTGCTTCCCTGCTCCAGGACCAACATCGATTGTCCAGTCAGCTGCCATAATTGTCTGAGGATCATGTTCAACAACTACTACAGTATTATTAAGATCCCTAAGCTTTTTCAGAGTATCAATCAATCTTCCCTGATCTCTTGGATGAAGGCCTATTGAGGGTTCATCCAGGATATATAAAACTCCTGTTAGCTTTGAACTAATCTGAGTTGCCAGCCTTATTCTCTGTTCTTCTCCCCCAGCTAAAGTAGCTGCTTTCCTATCTAAAGTTAAATAATCCAAACCAACATCAATTAAAAACTGGAGGCGATTAAGAATTTCTTTAATTATTGGCTGGGAAATTTTTGACTCGGAGATTTTCATCTTTGACCTGAAAAGTCTCTCAAAAAAAACTCTTGATCTATTAATCGGCATCTCTACTACCTTGTCAATGGACCTACCAGCTACGGTTACTGCCAGCACCTCCGGCTTTAATCTTTTGCCTAAACATTTTGGACATTTCTTGATTACCATATATTGCTCAATTTCCTGACGGGTCCAATCAGATTCAGTAGCATGATATTTCCTCTCAAGATTGGGGATTACTCCCTCCCACCCAGATGAACCATCTGGGTGAGGCTCGCCCCGCTGTTGCGGGGCGGCAAACTTCCCCTCTCCGTAGAGAATAGCATTTATATTTTCCTTAGATAGATTCTTAACTGGCTCATGGAGAGAAAAGCCGTGCCTATCTGCTAAATCAGATAATCGTTCCCAAAAATAGTTTTGTCTGCCAACTTTCTGGGAGGCCCGCATCAAGAACCTAATAGCTCCTTCGGCAATAGTCAGGTTTTGATTTGGGATGACCAACTCCGGATCAACTTCTAATTTCTCACCGAGCCCCATGCACTCTGGACAAGCGCCATAAGGACTATTAAAGGAAAAAAGGCGAGGCTCTAATTCGGGAAGAGAAATACCGCATTTTTTACAAGCAAAACGCTCACTAAATATTAAATCGGCAGATTTCTTGCTGTTCGTCTTTTGACTTATTATCACAATTCCCTTTCCTGTTCTTAAGCCTATTTCTAAAGAATCTGTTAATCTAGCCTCATCTAGCTCTTTATTAATCACGAGCTTATCAATTACTACTTCAATATTATGTTCTTTGTTCCTATCCAGGGTTTTCCCCAAGGCTTCTTCGGTCCTATATATTATTCCGTCAATCCTCACCCTGACAAAACCTCCTCTTCGAATTTCTTCCAGAGTTCCCCGGTGTTCTCCTTTTTTGGAACGGACCACCGGACCTAAAATAGTAACTTCTAATTCTCGCCGCTCAATTTTATTGAGCGAGCCTTGCCCTTTCGGGGCGGGAGGTAGTTTTAGAACTTGTTTTACAATTTGGTTAACTGTTTGGCGGGAAATCGGCTTTCCACATTTTGGACAATGAGGTTTTCCAACTCTGGCAAATAAAAGACGGAGATAATCATATATCTCCGTCATAGTACCAACAGTGGAACGAGGATTATGGGTTGCTTTTCTTTGGCTAATAGAAATAGCTGGGCTTATCCCTTCAATTTTTTCTACATCCGGCTTGTCCATTATCCCTAAAAACTGTCTGGCATAAGCAGACAAACTTTCAACATATCTTCTTTGCCCCTCGGCATATAAGGTATCAAAAGCTAAGGATGATTTACCTGAACCAGAAATTCCAGTAATTACCACTAATTTGTTCCGAGGGATATCAACATCAACATTTTTTAAGTTATGGACTTTGGCTCCTCGGATTTTAACAATGTCATTCTTCATAATAAAGTAATCTACTATTGCAGAAAATCTGCATAATTACTTCGTTTGATAAGAGTGTGGGATTCGAAAGCCCGACAAAGTGAAAACAAGCTTTTATTTTTTTCTCTCTCGCAATTATACCCGAAATTTTAAAACTTTTCAAGCCCCTCCCGGTGAACCATTGACCTTCTGCCAAAATCTTGATAACATTAAAAAACGATGGCTAAGTTATTTTTTCATATTTTCTCTGGAATTTTAGGACTTTTTTTAGCTCTTAAATTAAGCGAAAGCCAAACAGTAAAATTTATCTACGGAATAGAGTTTACCGGCCCTATTCAAACTATATTAATAACCGGAGGAATTGTTGGCCTCTTAAATTTTTTCATCAAACCGGTTTTAAAAGTAATCTTTCTGCCTCTAAGAATAATAACTTTCGGTTTTTTCAGCTTAATAATAAATATGGTCTTGGTTTGGATAGCAGTAGATATTCTTTCTCCGATAAAAATTATAGGCATCCTTCCTCTTTTTTGGACAACGCTTATAATCTGGCTCTTAAATTTTTTCTTTGGATTGCATAATCCTAAAAAAAAGAAAAATAGTAGAAAT
>CAZDKD010000002.1:20421-23351 GCA_964506305.1 uncultured Candidatus Saccharibacteria bacterium
AATTAGAGAATAATTTTTTTATGAAAACTATTTTACCATTTGTTCAAATTATAATCGCTATTCTCCTAATTGTTTTTATCCTCCTTCAGCAGAGAGGAACTGCTTTAGGTTCTGCTTTCGGCGGCGAGGGAGGAGGTTTTTACGCTACTCGCCGAGGTATTCAGAAAAAAATCTATTGGGCAACTATAATCTGCGGAGTTTTATTTATTGCTCTAGCCCTATTAAACCTTATTGCCTAACGTATGCCTTCTCATAAAAAAAGAAAAAAGTGGCCTACTAAATCCCAGTGGTGGCAGTTTTTTAAGGTTCTGACAAAGAAAGAAAAAATTGCCTTTTTTGCTTTTTTTCTCTTAACTTTGGGCTCTTTTATTTTTCTCTCTCTTAACTTTTATTTCAAAAATACCAGAATCGCTCCCGCTCAAGGAGGAACTCATACCGAAGGAATAATCGGGCGGCCAAGATTCATCAATCCAATTTATGCAAATACCGACGCTGATAGGGATTTAGTCCAACTTATCTTTTCCGGTTTAATGAAATACAACGAAAACCTGGAAATAATTCCTGACTTAGCCGAGAAATATCCGGAAATTGAAGAAAATGGAACTGTTTATAAATTCCGCCTGAAAGAAAATTTGGTCTGGCAAGACAACACTCCTCTTACTGCCGATGATATAATTTTCACTATAAAAACAATCCAGAACCCCGATACTAAAAGCCCTTTTCGAGCAAGCTGGATAGGAATAGAAGTTGAAAAAATTGACGATCTGGCCGTGCAGTTCAAACTAGAAAAACCCTATAGCGCTTTCTTAAAAAATTGCACCTTAAAAATTCTGGCAAAACATATCTGGGAAGGTATTCCTCCGGAAAACTTTCTTTTAGAGATTCACCAAAATTTAAATCCAATCGGTTCCGGCCCCTACAAACTAAAAGAAATAAAGCAAATAGAAGATCAGATAAAATCTTTAAGTTTGGTTCAAAATTCTTTTTATTCCGGGAAAAAACCTTACATTTCCGAAATTAATTTTCTCTTCTTTAACAATGAAAAAGAATTAATGGAAGCAGCTCAACAGAAAAAAGTCACCGGATTATCTTTAAGTTCTTTTACCGATCTTGGCGAAAACTGGCAGAGATACCTACTTCCATTACCAAGATACTTTGCTGTGTTTTTTAATCAAAGTGAATCAAAAATTTTGGCTGAAAAAGAAGTAAGATTAGCTCTAAATTATGGAACAAACAAAAAAGAAATTGTTGAAAAGATATTAAACCTTCCGGAAAATTCTCCGATCGCCGAGGAAAAAATCGTTAATTCTCCTATTCTCTCCAAAGTTTACGGATTTGATCCTCCGTCAGAAATTTACGCATTTAATATTGAAAAGGCAAAAAACCTTTTGGAAGAAGCTGGTTTTAAAGACGAAGATGGAGACGGCATAAGGGAAAAAACTATTAAAAAAGAGCTTGCTTTTAAATTCGAAAGTTATTTAACCCAGGGATCGCAGGGCAAAGAAGTAGAAGAACTGCAAAAATGCTTAGCCAGATTTCCTGAAATTTATCCTGAAGGTGAAATAACCGGGCATTTTGGTTCAAAAACAAAAGCGGCAGTTATTAGATTCCAAGAAGAACATGCTAAAGATGTTTTAGAGCCCTGGGGTTTTACCAAGGGCACGGGGATAGTAAGTAAAACCACTCGGGCTAAATTAAATGAAGTTTGCTTTGGGGAACCGGAAGAAACTTTACTTCTTAAATTTTCTCTGGTAACCGTTGATCAGCCTCAAATGGCTGAGGTTGCCGAGCTTTTAAAGAAACAATGGAAGGTCTTAGGAATCGAAATTGAAATTGAGAAACTTTCTCCTTCTGACCTTGAACAAAACTTTATAAATCCGAGAAGTTATGAAAGCTTGCTTTTTGGAGAGGTTTTGGGCGCAATTCCCGACCCCCTTCCTTTCTGGCATTCTTCCCAAAAAAGAGATCCCGGTTTAAATTTAGCTTTATATGAAAATGAAAAAGCCGACGAACTGTTAGAAGAAATCAGAGAATCCCCAGATCCCAAAGTACGAGCTGAAAAATTGGCTCTCTTTCAAGATATTTTAATTGAAGATGTCCCTTGTGTGTTTTTATACAGCCCGGATTATATTTATTTGGTCTCAAAAGAGATTAAGGGAGTAACAACAAAAAAAATTACCGACCCCTCGAAACGCTTTATCGGAATTGAGGAGTGGTATGTTAAAACTCGAAGGGTTTTTAAGTAATATGGGAATAGATTTAGAAAACAAAAAACCGGATATTAGATATTTATATGATATGCGAGAAGTTCTTTATGATAAAAAATGGGTAAAAACTGCCTCTAATTTTGAACTTTATTATATGTATAGAGGGATCAAAAAAAAGAAGGGTTTAAGATATGATATTACTATGATACCTGCTAGAATGTTAGGAAAAGAGTTTGTCAAAACCAAAGGGCACGAGCATATTGGAAATTACGGAGAAGTCTATATCGTCCTTAAAGGAGAAGCAATTTATCTAATGCAGAAAAGGCGAGGCAAAGAAATTAAAGATGTTTTTGCAATAAAAGCCAAAGAAGGCAATGTTGCTGTTATTCCTCCCGGGTACGGCCATATTACTATCAATCCGTCCAAAAAAGATCTAAAAATGGCGAATTGGATGGCAGGGGGAGTAAAAAGTGACTATAACCCAATTTTAAAAATGAAGGGAGCTTGTTACTTTTACACTAAAAAGGGCTGGGTTAAAAATAAAAATTATAAAAAAGTTCCTAAGTTGCGTTTTGAAAAACCTCGAAAAACAATACCTAAAAATTTGGATTTCCTAAAAGGTTACCTGACGGGCTAAGCGGGCATGGCGAAACAGCAGACGCGTCAGCTTCAGGAGCTGGTGGGAGAAATCCCGTGGGGGTGCAAATCCTCCTGCCCGCACAA
>CAZDKD010000002.1:23451-42852 GCA_964506305.1 uncultured Candidatus Saccharibacteria bacterium
TATGAGAAAAAATTTCGAACAGCGAAAATTTAAAAAAGAAAATCTTAGAATAATCCCTCTCGGAGGATGTGAAGAAGTCGGCAGAAACATGACTGTTTTTGAGTATGGCCAGGATATTGTGATTTTAGACATGGGAATTCAATTTCCGGAAGACGACATGCCGGGAATTAACTATGTTATTCCTAATATAAAATATCTTAAAGAGAAAGAAAAAAATATAAGAGCAATTATTTTTTCTCATGGCCACTTAGATCATATTGGGGCAACTCCTCTTCTATTAGACAAGCTCGGCAATCCGGAAATCATAGCCAGGCCTTTTACTTTGGAAATGATTAAAAATCGAATGGAAGATCATTTAAAGGGAAGTTCGAAGTCTCTTAAAGCAACTTACATAAGAGATATAGAAAAGGAAATTAAGCTTGGTTCTTTCCGAATCAGTTTTTTCCCGGTAGACCACGCCATAATAGATGCCGTTGGAGTAATTCTAAAAACCTCTTCGGCTACCATTATTCACCCAGGGGACTGGATGATAGAACATAAACCTATAGGAAGAGCTGAAATAAAATACAACCATTTAGCAAAATTACCCAAGCCTACCATTTTAATGTTAGAAAGCATTGGAGCAATTAATAACAAAGAGCCTGTTCCCGAGAGAGAAATGATTGCTAACTTAAAAAAATTAATAGATTTTGCTCCCGGCAGAGTTATTATTGCCACCTTCTCTTCCCAGGTTGAAAGAATAAAGCAAGTTTTAGAACATGCCGCCAGAACAAATAAAAAAGTGGCCTTAGATGGATTTTCCATGAAGATGGCTATAGAAACTGCAAAAAAATTAGGCTATATCAAATTTAAAAAAGAAAATGTTGTCCCAATCAATAAAATAAGTGATTACCCAGACAATAAGGTTATAATCCTTTGCACTGGAGCTCAAGGAGAAGAAAATGCAGTTCTCCCAAGAATAGCAGGAGGAACTCATAGATTTATAAAAATCAAAAAAAACGATACAATTATTTTCTCGGCTTCGGTTATCCCAGGAAACGAAAGAACTATCCAAAAACTGAAAGATAGGCTTTACCGTCTTTCTGATAATATTATCCATAGCAATATTATGGATGTCCATACTTCAGGCCACAGCAACAGAAGAGATATTAAAGAGATAATAAATCAAATTAAACCAACCTATCTAATCCCAGTTTATGCCAACCATTTTATGCTGAAAGAAGCAGCTAAAATTGCTTACGGTATGGGATATAAAAAAGACGAAGTTATTGTTCCCGATAATGGCTCTGTAATAGAAATAGATAGAGGAAAGATGAATATTCTGGAGAAAAAAGTTCCAAGCGATTATGTTTTTGTTGATGGCTCCGGAGTCGGAGATATCGGAGAAATAGTTCTAAACGACCGGAGAAAATTAGCGGAAGATGGAATGTTTGTAATTATAGCAATCGTTGACAAAAAAACTGGCCAAGTTAAGGGTTCTCCTGATATAATATCAAGAGGGTTTATATATTTAAGGGAGTCGAAGGAATTGCTTGCCCAAACTCGAAAAAAAGTGATTGGCATTGTAAATAAATCAACCGGGAGCGGAAAAGCAATAAATCGGAACCATCTTAAAGATGAAATAAAAAACAAGATAGGCAGCTTTCTTTTTTCTAAAACAGAAAGAAGGCCGATAATATTACCAGTCGTTATTGAAGTATAACTATGCGAGTTTTATCTGGCATCCAGCCAACAGGCTCAATTCATATAGGAAATTATTTAGGAGCTATTAAACAATGGGTTGAACTTCAGAAAAAAAATGAGTGTGTTTTTTTTATTGCTGATTTACATTCTTTGACTGTTCCCCATAAACCGGAAAATCTTCAAAAAAATATCATGGAAGCTGCTATTGCCCATTTGGCAGTCGGAATTGATCCCCAAAAAAGCATTTTCTTTATTCAATCAGATATTAAAGAACATACAGAACTCTGCTGGCTTTTAAATACCGTCTGCCCAATCGGAGATCTGCAAAGAATGACTCAGTTTAAAGAGAAAAGCAAACAATTTAAGAAAGATATCAATGCCGGCCTTTTAACCTATCCTGTTTTACAGGCAGCTGATATTCTGCTTTACAAAACAGAAGCCGTGCCAGTAGGCAAAGACCAGGTCCAACATATTGAACTGACCAGAACAATTGCCAGAAAATTTAACCAAAAATTCGGCAAAACTTTTATTGAACCTAAAGCTCTACTTCCGAAACTTGGAGCTAAAATTATGGCTCTAAATAATCCTAAACAGAAAATGTCAAAATCATTAGGGCCAGTAAGCTATATTTCTCTTTTTGAAAAACCTGAAGAGATTAAGAAAAAAGTAATGTCAGCCGTAACAGATACAAGCAAGCAAGTAAAATATAATCCAGGCCGAAAGCCCGGAGTTTCTAATCTTCTAACTATTTATAGTTTATTTAGTGAAAAAACAATAAAAGAATCAGAAAAAGAATTCCAAGGAAAGGGCTATGCCTATCTTAAAAAATCTCTAACCCAACTTTTAATAGATTCTTTAGAGCCTTTTCGCCAAAAAAGAAAAGCGCTTCTCGCCAGAGAAGTTTATATTCGAGAAACCCTTAAGGTGGGAGCAAAAAGAGCTAAAGTCGTCGCCGAGAGCACAATGACCGAAACTCGCCAAAAAATAGGCCTGACATAATTCGACTTATCCTCGTTGATAACTATTTTTTAATTAGAGCTGTGAGCTCTTTTTTCTTTTGCTCCAAAAGTTGATCATCGTCAGCTTCTATAGCTAAGCGCAAAAGAGGTTCGGTTTGGGAGGGACGAAGATTAAACCACCAGTTATCATACTCTACCGTAATTCCATCCAAATAATCTTGCTTTCCGTCAGAATATTTCTCTTTGATCGTATCCAAGACTGCTTGTTTATTCTCAATCTCAAAATTAATTTCCGGCAACTTGGCATAAGGCGATAATTCTTTCTTAATTTCAGAAACTTTTTTGCCTGATTCCGAAATTACTTGCAACAAAACCAAAAAAGCAATGAATCCAGAATCAAAATAGAAATTATCTTTAAAACAGTAATGCCCTGATACTTCTCCGCCCATAACTCCGTTATTTTTTAGTATTCCCTCCCTAACATTAACAAACCCGACAGGAGTTCTGATAGGTTCTCCTCCCCATTTCTGTATAAATTCAGACACGGCCTTAGAGCAAATTATATTATAAGCTACTCCTTTACCGGGACTTTTCTTCAAAAAATATTTAGCTAAAAACAAAAGAGTAATATCGCCTCTGGTAAATTTACCTTGTTCATCTATTAGGAAAATTCTGTCAGCGTCACCATCAAAAATAAAACCGGCGTCGGCTTTTTTTTCTAAAACCTTTCGGCTTATCTCATCAGATGATTTTTCAAGTAAAGGATTCGGCGAATGAGCAGGAAAATTGCCGTCTAAATTAAAATTTAAAGAGATAATTTCAATAGGCAGCCTGGAAGCAAGCAAAGGAATAACTTTTCCTGCCATACCATTGCTCGCATCTATTACTATCTTAAGGGGTTCCATTTTATTAACATCGACGAAAGAAAAAATATGATTTAAAAAATCCGACCAAACATCTGTTTCTTTAATCACTCCTACTTTTTCAGATTTTGTAAAATTATTTTGCTCAACTATTTCCCGAATATCTTTTCCCCGAATCACTTTAGCTTTCTCTGTTTCCTTTTTTATCATCTTAAACCCATTATATTCTTTTGGGTTATGGCTTGCTGTAATCATAATTCCTGCATCGTAACCATAATAACTTACAGCAAAATACATTCCTTCTGTTGGAACCTGGCCTATATTATAAACATCAGACCCCTGAGTTATAATCCCTTTAGTTAACGCCTCAAAAAGATCCGGAGAAGAAAGCCGCGCGTCCCGGCCAACTGCTACATTTTTAGCTTTTGTGTATTCAATAAAAGACCGGCCGATCTTATAAGCAGTTTCCTTGTTTAAATCTTCAGGATATATACCCCGAATATCATATGATTTAAAAATAGATGGATTGATTTTCATGTAGATGTATTATACTATGATAACATAAATCTATGAGTTTTTCAGTAGGCATTGTCGGCCTTCCGAACACGGGCAAATCAACTCTTTTTAAGGCCTTAACCAAAAAAAAGGTTGATATTGCTTCTTATCCTTTTACAACCATTAATCCAAACGTAGGAGTGGTAGAAGTGCCGGATAAAAAATTAGAAAAAATTGCGTCAATAGTCCGTCCCCAAAAAATTACTAATACAGTAATTGAGTTCGTAGACATCGCAGGATTAATAGAAGGAGCCCATAAGGGCGAGGGGCTAGGCAATCAATTCCTTTCTCGCATTAAAGAATGTGATGCAATTATAGAAGTAATTGGCGCTTTTAAAGAAAAATCTGATCCGAAAAAAAACATTCAAATCATCAAAAACGAACTTTTGCTAAAAGATATTGAAATTATTGAAGGAATTATTGAGAAATTAGAAAAAAAAGCAAAAGAAGATAAAGAAAATATAAAAGAAATAGAACTTTTAAAAAGGATTAAAGAATCTACTAACCAAGGAAAGCCAATCTCAGAATTAAATCTGCCCCCAGAAGAAAAAGAAGCAATTAAAAAATACCAGTTTTTAACCGAGAAACCTATTGTTTATCTTTTTAATACCCGAGGAGAAATAATAAATCCAGATTATTTAAATATTGACTTGAAAATAGAGGAAGAGGCATCCGATCTATCTCCATCTGAAATTTTAGAGTTGGGACTTCAATCTCAGCTTGACCAAATAATCCTTTCTTGCTACAATATCCTTGACTTAATTACTTTCTACACTATAACGGGAGGAAAGGAAGCTAGAGCCCGAATTCTAAAACGTGGCTCAAATACTCTTTTAGCTGCAGAAAAAGTTCATTCTGACTTTAGAGAAAGATTTATTAAAGCAGAGGTAATCTCTTGGCAAAAATTAGTCGGGGCAGCCTCTTGGAGTAAAGCAAGAGAGTTAGGATTAATAAAAACAGTTGGAAAAGAGTATATTGTTCAAAACGGAGATATTATTGAGTTTAAAATATGATGAAAAATTACGAATTAACTTATCTAATCCCATCAGATTTTTCTGAAGAAGATTTAAAAAATATGTCGGCAAAGATAAATAGCTTTATTCAAGAAGAAACCGGCACTTTAGAAAAAATAACTAAGCCTTTTAAGAAAAAATTGGGTTACCCTATAAAAAAGAAAGAGGATAGTTTTTTAGTTTCCTTAAATTTTTCCTTAGATCCTGATAAATTAAAGAGCCTGGGGAAAAAATTAAAAGCCGAAAATCAAATTCTCCGCTATATGATTTTAATAAAGACTCCGGAAAAAATTACAGCAAAGAAACGCCTGCGAAAAAAACCGATGATTTCTCAAAGAATAACTGAAGCAAACAAGCCTCTATCTCGCCAGTCAAAAGCTGGAAAAGTCGAGCTAAAAGAAGTTGATAAAAAAATAGAAGAAATGCTTAAAGAAACCTAAATAGTATGAATTTAAATAAAATTTTTGTCTTAGGAAACCTTACCGCAGACCCCGTTGCCAGAGCATTGCCATCGGGCCAATCAGTAGTTAATTTTAGTATAGCTACTAATAGAATTTTTTATAATAAAGAAAGGCAGAAGCAACAACAAACTGAATTTCATAATATTGTTGCTTTCGGAAGAATTGCAGAAATCGCTCAGCAATATCTAAAAAAGGGTTCAATGGTTTTAATTGAAGGAAGAATTCAAACTAGAAACTGGCAGGATTCTTCTGGAAATAGGCGCAATCGAACAGAAATTATAACCGAAAGACTACAATTAGGGCCGAGAAGCGGTTTCTCTCAAACTGCTCCTCCCCAATCTTTTTCTGATCAGAATCAAAACCAGCCCCAAGAAAAAATATCTCAGGAAAACATCCCGATTATTGAAGAAGGGAAAGACGAAGAAAAACCCCCTTCTACCGAAGAACCTCAAGCAACCACGGCCGGAAACCCCCCAGACGACAAGGAGGAAGAAATCGACGTGAAGAGTATCCCATTCTGAGGGTTGATAAAAACCCTTAAGAACATTGATTCGCTATTGTATAAACATATATTCTTGAATTAAGAATTATGGCTTATAAAAACAAAAAAAGGGAACTACAAAATAGGAAGGAATATTATAAAAAGAATAAAGAAAAGATATTACAAAATAAGAAGGAGTATTATCAAAAGAATAAAGAAAAGATATTAAAGAGAACGCGATTATCTGGTAAGAAATGGTATCAAAAGAATATAAAGAAAATGCGGCTGCGTCACAGAGAATATTATCAGCAAAATAAAGAAAAGGTGCAACAGTATCAGAAAGAGTGGCGAGAGAAAAATAGGAAGAGAAGATTGCAACAACATAGAGATTATTATCAGAAAAATAGAGAAAAGATACTAACGAGTCAAAAAGAGTATAACAAAAAGAACAAAGAAAAAAGATTACAGTATAAAGGAAAATGGCAAAAATACCAAAGGAAAACAAACCCAAGATATCGGCTTGATGAAAATATGGGTACAGCTATTTGGGTTTCCTTAAAGAATAAAAAAGCTGGGCGAAAATGGGAAACTCTGGCCAGCTATAGCTTAGAAGAGTTAATAGAACATTTAGAAAAACAATTTAATAGTAAAATGAATTGGGATAATTATGGCAGTTATTGGGCAGTTGACCATTTAAGGCCAAGGAGTTTATTTAATTATACTTCTTCAGATGATTTGGAATTTAAACAATGCTGGTCTTTAAAAAATCTACAGCCATTAGAGAAAATAGAAAATATAAAAAAGGGTAATCATTATATTGGTTAAACAAAATTTATGGATTGTTATTTTTGCCAAAGAAATATAAAAGAAATTGATTTCAAAAACACAGAACTTCTTCAGAGGTTTATTTCGGGATTAGGCAAGATAAGAGCAAGAAAGAGAACTGGAGTTTGTTCTAAGCATCAAAGAAAACTATCAAAAGCTATTAAAAGAGCCCGGCATCTTGGATTGCTTCCCTATACAATGAAATAATTTATTCTAAAACAAAAAACGCCTTTTTATAAAAGACGCTCTATTTCAAACGGGCGTTTTTAATTTAGGCTTGTTCTATTATTACCTTTTTTATTTGTTTTACCACTTCCGGGTTATCTTTCAAAAATATCTTCGCGCCTTCCATCCCCTGTCCCAATTTTTTATTCTCATATTGATACCAACTACCCGCTTTCTTAACAACTCCTTTTTTTAAACCAATATTTAAAATGTCGGCTAGATAAGAAATGCCTTCATTATAATAAATATCAAACTCAGTAGTTCTGAAAGGAGCAGCTACTTTATTTTTAACTATTTTTGCTTTAATTCTACTACCAATAATTTCATCCTTGTATTTTATTTGAGCTACTCTTCTTAGATTAATTCTTACCGAGGAATAGAATTTCAAAGCCAAACCGCCGGGTGTTGTCTCTGGATTTCCGAACATTACCCCGATTTTCATCCTGGTTTGGTTTAAAAACACAACAGATGTTTTGGTTTTAGCCACAACTGAAGATAGTTTCCTTAAAGCGCTTGACATTAATCTTGCCTGAAGGCCTATCTGAAATTCACCCATTTCTCCGGCAATTTCTCTTTTGGGAGTCAAGGCTGCTACCGAATCAATTACAACAACATCAATTTCTCCTGATCTAATTAAAGTTTCAACAATTTGGAGAGCTTGCTCTCCCGAATCTGGCTGAGAAATTAAAAGATCATCAATATTTACCCCTATCTTCCTAGCATAATCAGGATCTAAAGCATGTTCAGCATCAATAAAAGCAGCTACTCCTCCTTTTTTCTGAGCTTCAGCGCAGATATGAAGCGCTAAACTTGTTTTTCCGCCCGATTCAGGACCAAAAATTTCAACTACCCTCCCTCGAGGAATTCCCTTTACCCCTAAAGCCAAATCTAAAGAAATAGAACCCGTGGGAATAACATCAACATCAACCGCTCTCACTTCATTGAGTTTCATAATTGCTCCCTCGCCAAAACGCTGTCTAATTTCGTCTACTGCTTCCTCTAAATCCTTTTTTTCTCCGCCAGTTGGCGGATTTTTCTCTTTTTTATTAGCCATACCTATTTTTAAAATAGCATTTTTTAATAAAAGAGGCAAATCGACTTACACTTTCTGCCAATCATCTTCGCTTTCAGAAATTTCCGGCTGCTCGCTCTCCATCTCTTGGCCTTCTGCGTTTCCATACACCTCTCTTGGCTTTGCTCCTTCTCCCGGTCCAACTATCCCTTTTCCTTCTAACATATCTATCAATCTAGCTGCCCTAGCGTAACCTATCCGCAACCTTCTCTGAAGCAAAGAAGCAGAAGCTTTTCTAGCTTCAATAACAATTTTTTTTGCTTCTTCGTAAAGAGGCTCTTCCTCTTCAGAAAAATTCGTAATTCCTCTCTCCAACTTCCCTGAATCCTTCTCCAGCTCCTGAAGCAATTCATCCTGAGTTTCTGTGGGAAATTGGGGTCCTTGAATCTTAGAATTTATATCTCTTACCACTCTCTTAACTTCTTTTTCTGAAGTATAAGCGCCTTGAATTCTCTTGGGCTTAGGAGTCTGAGCTGAGATATAAAGCATATCTCCCGAACCTAAAAGCTTCTCGGCTCCGGAACTATCCAAAACTGTTCTCGAATCAACCTGAGAAGCAACTTGAAAAGTAACACGGGAAGTTATATTTGCTTTAATTAAGCCGGTAATTACCTCCACCGAAGGCCTTTGGGTAGCTACTACTAAATGGATGCCAACCGCTCTGGACATTTGAGCCAATCTAACAATTCCAGCTTCAATCTCTCTCCCCTTGGCTGCCATTAAATCGGCTAACTCGTCAATAACAAAAACGATAAAGGGCAAGGGGCTTGTTCCATTTCTTAAAGATTTTTCGTTAAAACTTGCAATATTTCTTGCTCTAATTTCCGCCAGTAGATCAAACCTTCTTTCCATCTCGCCTGTAAGCCACCTCAAAGCAGCGATAGTCCTCCTGGCATTATAAATTACCGGACACAATAAATGGGGAAGAGAATCATAAACCGGAAATTCAACTCTTTTAGGATCAACTAAGATAAATCTTAAAGTTTCGGGCCCGGCGCTTTTTGTAGAAGTGCTGGGCTGGTAAAGAAGGCTCATCATCAAAGAATTAAGAAAAATCGTCTTGCCGGTTCCGGTAGCGCCTGCTACTAAAAGGTGAGGCATTCTAGTTAAATCTGTATATACAGGCTGGCCGGAAACATCTCTTCCTAAAGCAATTACCAAATTTGAAGATGAATGTTGAAAATTAGAATTTTCTATTAAATTTCTCAGTCTAACTTGAGCCCTAGCCTTATTTGGCACTTCAATACCCACTAAAGACCTCCCGGGAACGGGAGCCTCAATCCTAATCGGGTGGCTGGCTAAAGCTAAAGCCAAATCACTTGAAAGAGATGTTATTTTAGACAATTTTACCCCCTCTGCTGGCTTTAAGGTATATTGAGTAACAGTTGGCCCAATATTTATTTCTGACATCGTAACCTCAATCCCAAAATTCTCTAAGGTTTTTTGAATAATAGCTGAATTCACTCTGGTATCGCCGCTAGTAGGAGATCCTTGGTCAGATTCTAATAATTTTATAAGAGGAGGCTGGTAGGAAAAAATTTTAGCTCCAATTCCGCTTAACGAAGTTTCCATCTTTATCTCGCTAAGCGGAGCTTCGGGACGTTTAATCTCCGGAGAAGAAGGATGAATTTCCTTCACTTTAAATCTGGGAGCAAAAATTCTTTTAATAATAGATTTTTTAGGCGGAGCCTCCTTCTGAGAAATTGAAGGCTCAGCATCTTTTTCTTTTTTAGAAGAAGGCCTGCTTAAAAATTGCCAAAAAATTAAACCGCCGATAACAACCAGGGTTA
The DNA here is from genome assembly GCA_964506305.1 of uncultured Candidatus Saccharibacteria bacterium. Taxonomy (GTDB): domain Bacteria; phylum Patescibacteriota; class Minisyncoccia; order Minisyncoccales; family GWA2-38-27; genus CAZDKD01. Next base: position 33,379 of record CAZDKD010000002.1, read on the forward strand.
AAAATATAAGTTGAGTTACCCAAAATCCAAAGTATTTTAAAAGAGGCCAGCTTAAAATATAACCCAACCAGCCTCCAGGCCTAACTTCAGAATTAAAGCCTCCTAAAATTCCAGTAAGTCCTAAAATTAAAATCAAAGTGGCTAAAATTACCGGCCAAGAAGCTTTTTTTCCTTTCTTAAAAAATTTTCCCTCGCTTCTGGCGCTTAAAAAAATTAATCCGCTTAAAATAAAAATTAGAGGAGTCAGAAAAACTGTCTCGCCTATTATAAATCTGGTTCCCTTCATAAAAATTTCACCTGCCCTACCGGCTTTCTCAAAAAAACTCAGCCCAATTACCACTGCCACTAAAATCATCACAATACCCCAAATCATTTGCTTAATCTCATCGGGTAAACCAAAACGACCCGAGCTTCTCTTTTCTCTGGGCAGTTTTTTGAACTTTTTATGCTTTTTTCTTTTAAACACAGCTTTGAGAAGACTATTTCTTAAATCCGGTGCCTGCTGGTATTAGTTTACCAATAATCACGTTCTCTTTCAATCCGAGGAGCTTATCTTCTTTCCCTTGAAGCGCCGCTTTAATTAGAACCCGGGAAGTCTCTTGGAAAGAAGCAGCCGATAAAAAGGAATCTGTAGTCAGAGCTACCCGAGACATTCCAAGCAAAACAGTAACGGCTTTTATTAATTTCTTTTTTTCTTTTTTTAGCCTAGCATTTTCCTCAAGAAACTTAGTTCTTTCAATAATTTCTCCAGTTGTAAAATAACTGTCTCCGGAGTCTTTAACTTTTACCCGAGAAAACATCTGACGAATTATTACCTCAATATGCTTATCATGAATAACTGCCCCCTGAGAGACATAAATTTTCTGAATTTCTTCTAAAATATACCGCTGAGTTCTTTCGCCGCCCTTTAACTTAAATACTTCTTTTAAATCCAAACTTCCCTCGCAAAGCTGCTGCCCTTTCTTAATATCCTGTCCTTTGTTTACCAAAATTGCCACCTTTGGAGGTATTTTATACTCAATAATATCTTCTTTTTTAGTCCGTTTTGATTTTGAAATTTTTACAGTTTTCGCCTGATCGTCCATAGGCTGAGGTTTAATTCTTATTATTCTCTCCGGAGTTATCTCCAACAATTTTCCATCTACTTGAGAAATCTCTGCTTTTCCTTTTGGTATTCTTGCTTCAAAAACCTCCTGAACCCTGGGAAGACCAAAGGTAATATCTCCTCCGCTTGCCACCCCACCCGTATGAAAGGTTCTCATGGTTAACTGAGTGCCCGGTTCTCCAATAGCCTGAGCAGCCACAATCCCTACAGCCTCTCCTAATTTAACTAGCTTATTCAAACCAAGATCCCAGCCATAACACTTCTGGCAAACCCCTCGGGTAGATTTACAGCTAATAGGAGAACGAATCCTAACCTTCTCAATCTCTTCTTCTGTTATTTGCCTTGCTGCTTCCCAATCAATTATATTTCCTTTCTTCACAATTACTTTCTTCCTATTTTTTCGAGATTTTATATCTTCTAAAGTTACTCGGCCGACAATCTTGAAAGCAAAATCCTGGCCTATCTCATCAGCTTCTTTCTTGAATACCTCAAAACCCGTTTTGTCTCCACAATCTTCTTCAAAAATTACTACTTCATGAGAAACATCAACCAGACGCCTGGTTAAATATCCAGCAGTTGAAGTCCGCAAGGCAGTATCCGCTGTTCCTTTTCTTGCTCCATGGGTAGAAATAAAATATTCCAACACATCAAATCCTTCCTTGAATGAACTTTTTACAGGTAATTCAATAATTTGGCCTGCCGGGTTAATTACCAAGCCCTTCATCCCAGTCATTTGAACCGGTTGGCTCCAAGATCCTCTAGCTCCTGAATCAACAATTGAAAATATCGGACCCATTTTCGGTAGAGTTTTTGGCACTAACTTTTCAATTTCTGATTTCACTCTCGTCCAAACTTCAATTATCTTGCTTCTTTTTTCTTCACCGGAAAGCAAACCTTTTCTAAAATGGCTTTCAATCAACCCAATTTCTTTCTCGGCAATTTCAATAATTTTTTTCTTTTCTGGCGGAACGATTAAATCGTCCATCCCCCATGTTATTCCAGATATAGTAGCTGCTTCAAATCCCAAGTTCTTAATTTTATCTAATGTTTCTTCGGCGACTTCTTGTTTATATTTTTCAATAATTCTTCCAACTATTCTCTCTATTTTTTTAGAATTTATCAGTTCATTAATAAATGGATAATTCTCAGGCAAGGTTTCATTAAACAAAATTCTTCCCATTGAGATTTCTGTAATACCGCTTGGCATTCGTACGCGAATGCGGGCTCTTAAATCTATCTCTCCTGCTTCATAAGCTAGTAAAGCTTCTTTAGGGCCGGAGAAAATTTTCCCTTCTCCCTTACTGCCTTCTGCAATCTTAGTTAGCCAATAACAGCCAAGAATAATATCTTGAGTCGGTGAAACAACCGGCAGGCCAGTAGCAGGCTTTAACAAGTTAAGGGTAGACAGCATTATTTCTCTCGCTTCCTGTTGTGATTTTTCGCTCAAAGGAAGATGAACCGCCATTTGGTCCCCGTCAAAGTCAGCATTAAAAGATCTGCAAACCATTGGATGAACTTCAATTGATTCTCCCTCAATCAAAACCGGCTGGAAGGCTTGAATCCCTAGTCGGTGAAGAGTAGGAGCGCGATTCAATAAAACCAGTTTATTTCTTACCACTTCTTCTAAAATCGCCCAAATCTCATTACTTTCTTCCTCAATTAATTTTGAAGCTCCCCGAACATTATAGGCAAGCTCTTTCTCTAAAATCTTTTGGATGACAAACGGTTTAAATAATTCCAAAGCCATTTTTTTTGGAAGACCGCATTGATGAAGTTTTAATTTTGGCCCAACAACAATTACTGACCTTCCAGAATAATCAACTCTTTTCCCTAAAAGGTTCTGCCGAAACCTACCCTGCTTTCCTTTAAGCATATCAGCTAGAGATTTTAGAAGCCGTTTCCCTCCAGTAGTAGCAGTCGTTAAGATCCCCTTTCTCATATTATTATCAATTAAGGCATCTACCGCTTCCTGAAGCATTCTTTTTTCATTTCTTACAATTACCTCGGGAGCCGCGATTTCTAATAAATATTTTAAGCGATTATTTCGGTTAATTACTCTTCGGTAAAGATCATTCAAATCAGAAGAGGCGTACCTGCCGCCGTCTAGTTGGACCATTGGTCTTAAGTCGGGAGGCAAAATTGGCAAAACAGTTGGAAGCATCCATTCCGGTCTGATTTTAGCTTTAAGCAATGCTTGTAAAAATCTCAATCTTCTTAATTTTTTTCTTTGAGCTGTTATTGTTACTTTTTCAATTTCTTTTTTTAATTTTTTAATCTCTTCTTTTAAATCAACTTTTTCAAAAATCTTTCTTAAAATCTCAGCTCCGGGGCCTGCTTCAAAAACTTCGCCGTATTTTAAGGAATAATCATAATACTCAACCTCAGACAAAACTTTTAAGAATTTAATTCCCAAAATCTCCTCCCTTGCTTTATTCCTTCTTATTTTTAATTCTTCTAAAGCTTTTTTCAGCTCTTTCTTCTTTTTGGTTTTTATCCGCCCCGCAGGACCCCGCCCAAGGCGGGGCTTCTTCGAGGATTTTTGATCCTGGGGCACCCCGCTAAGATGGGGATCATGAGACAGGCTTTTGACTTTTGCTTTGTATTCCTTTTCAACTCTATTCAAAGTTTTTTCTTTCGCTTCTTTATTAATATCAGTAACAATATAAGCCGCGAAATAAATTACTTTTTCCAATTGATGCATAGGTATATCTAAAACCATCCCTATTCTTGAAGGAATTCCTCTTAAAAACCAGATGTGAGAAACAGGACAAGCTAGCTTTATGTGTCCCATCCTTTCCCGCCTCACTGAAGATTTCGTTACTTCAACCCCGCATCTATCACAAACTATTCCTTTATATCGAATCCTCCTGTATTTACCGCAATAACACTCATAATCTTTCTCCGGACCAAAAATTCTTTCACAAAAAAGACCATCTTTTTCGGCTTTCTGGGTCCGATAATTGACAGTTTCTGGTTTTGTAACCTCGCCGTGAGACCAAGACAATATTTCTTCAGGCGAGGCAACTTTTATTCTTATGGCTTCTAAATCAGAAACACGCATAAATTTGAAATTTGAAATTTGAAATTTGAATGAAAATCATAAATAGAATAAAGAATTTTGAATTTAACTCTAGATTCAAGAGTCCAAATTCAAAATTCTTTCTTTTTTGGTTTTTCTTCTTTTCCCTTGGACTTCTCTTTTATTTCTACGCTCAACCCAAGAGATTTTAACTCGTTAACTAGAAGATTAAATGAAGCTGGGATATTTGGAGTTTTAATTTGCTCTCCTTTTAAAATTGACTCATAAGTCGCTGCTCTTCCTAAAACATCGTCTGATTTTATAGTCAGCATCTCTTGTAAAACATTGGAAGCGCCATATCCTTCCAAAGCCCAAACCTCCATTTCTCCAAATCTTTGTCCGCCAAACTGCGCCTTACCCCCTAACGGCTGCTGAGTAATTAAAGAATAAGGGCCAATTGAACGCATATGAATCTTATCCTCAACCATATGAATCAGTTTCATCATATATATGATACCTACTGTAATCTTCTCTGAGAAAGGAAGACCAGTTCTCCCATCATATAAAATAGCTTTTCCGTCCTCCGAAAAACCTGCCTTTTTTAATTCCTGTTTAATATCTGTTTCGGTAGCGCCAGACATAGCAGGAGAAATAGCAATATAATTTAACTTTTTAGCAGCCAAACCAAGATGAGTTTCTAACACTTGCCCGATGTTCATTCTTGAAGATACTCCCAAGGGATTTAAAATAATATCTACCGGTGTACCATCTTCCAGGAACGGCATTTCTTCTTCCGGCATAACTCTAGAAATAACTCCTTTATTCCCGTGACGGCCGGCCAATTTATCCCCCGCTTGAACTTTTCGGGTTACCGCTATTTCAACTTCAACCCTTTTTATAATTCCCGGCTCTAATTTATACCCCTCTTCTCTGGAAAAAATTCTCACTCCAATCACTCTTCCTCTTTTCCCATGTTCCATTGACAGGGAAGCATCTTTAACATCCCTTGCCTTCTCCCCAAAAATTGCCCTCAGCAATCTTTCCTCGGCGGTCAAACTAGTCTCCCCTTTGGGAGAAATTTTACCTACCAAAATATCATTAGGCCCAACTTCAGCTCCTACTCTGACAATACCTTCTTCGTCTAAATCTTTTAGTTTTTCCTCCGAAACATTAGGAATATCACAAGTAGTAAGCTCCGGGCCTAACTTTGTTTCTCTCACGTCGCATCTAAAATTCTCGATATGAATTGAAGTATAATAATCTTCTTTTACTAATCTTTCTGAAATGATAATTGCATCCTCAAAATTCAATCCCTGCCAAGAAAGAAAGGCAACTAAAATATTCTGTCCCAAAGCCAATCTTCCCTGAGAAATTGCTCCACCGTCTGCCAAAACATCTCCTTTTTTCACCTCTTGTCCTTTTTTAACTACCGGTTTTTGATGAAAACAAGTATACTGATTGGTTTTTATAAAAGTTTTTAAAGGATAACTTCTGGTTTTTTTTCTTGAACTTCTAATTTCTACATGATCAGCATCAACTTCGGCTACTTTTCCGTCTTCTTCTGTAATTACTTCAAGGCCTGAATCCCTTGCCACTCTTTTTTCTACTCCCGAGCAAACTAAAGGCGCTTCAGGTTTTAAAAGAGGAACAGATTGCCTCTGCATATTGGACCCCATAAGAGCTCGGTTAGCATCGTCATTCTGTAAAAAAGGAATTAAAGAGGTTCCGATAGAAATAAATTGCTCAGCGGAAACATCAATAAAATCCACTTTGCTCTTATCAACTAATCCTGGCTTCCCTTTCATTCTAGCTTCAACTTTATTGGGAATAATCTTTCCACTATCATCAATCAACGTACCCCCGTGGGCAATATTGTATTTTTCTTCTTCGAAGGCTGAAAGATATTGAATTTTAGAAGTAATTTTTCCTTTCTCCACTTTAAAATAGGGCGTTTCAATAAACCCGTAAGGATTAATTTTAGCGAAGGAAGCTAGATGATTAACCAATCCGATATTCGGACCCTCGGGGGTCTGAATTGGACAGATTCTTCCATAGTGAGAAGGTTGAACATCCCTGACTTCAAATCCTGCCCTCTCTCTGGTTAACCCCCCGGGACCAGTAGCCGACAACCTTCTTTTGTGCTCTAGCTCAGCCAGGGGATTTTCGTTATCCATAAACTGGCATATTTGAGAGGAAGTAAAAAATTCCCTAATAACTGCCATAACCGGCCGAGGGTTAATTAATTGAGCCGGAACCAAGCTATGAATATCCAAAGTAGACATCTTATCTTTTACAATCCTTTCCATTCTCATTAAACCAACTCTTATTCTATTTTGTAAAACCTCGGCTACGCTTCTTACTCTTCGATTTCCTAAATGGTCGATCTCGTCTTGTTTTGCTTCCGGATCGCTGTTCAACCTGATAATCTCCCGCAATACCGCTATAACATCTTCTGGCTTTAAAGTCCTGTCTTCCGGAACAATTTTTGCCTTCCCTTTTAATTCTGGCAATCTCTGCCACATTCTCCATCTGCCAACCTTAGATAAGTCATACCTTTCAAAATTAAAAAAAACATTTTCAATCAACTCTTTTGCAGTATCAGGAGTTACTAAATCGCCCGGCCTTAACCTCCGATAAATCTCAACTAAAGCTTCCCCTTGATTTTGGGCTATATCCCGTTTCAGAGTTTCCTCAATATATTTTATTTCAGAATCTTTTTCAACATCCTGAAAAATCTTTTTTATCTGCTCATTATTCAGCCCCATAAAAGCCTTTAATAAAACGGTAGCCGCTACTTTTCTTTTCCGGTCAACCTTTGCTCCAATAAATCCGGATGCTTCGGTTTCAAACTCAAGCCAAGCTCCCCGATTAGGAATAATTTTTGCTCCGAAGCGATTTTTTTCCGAATTTGCCTGAAGACTAAAAAAAGCTCCGGGGGAGCGAATAAGTTGAGAGATTGCTACTCTTTCAATTCCATTAACAACAAAAGTTCCCCTTTCTGTCATTAGGGGAAAATCAGTTAAAAAAATTTCTTGTTCTTTAATTTCTTTCGTTTTAAGATTGACTAACTTTGCTTTAACTCGCAGAGGAGCTTCATAAGAATCATTATTCTGTTTAGCTTCCAAATCATTTTCATATTTCGGCTTACCTAATTTATAATCCGAAAACCAAAGCTCAAATTCTTCGCCGGAATAATCACGAATAGGGAAAACCTCGGAAAAAAGTTCTCTTAATCCTTTTTCCCAAAACCACTGCCAGTTTTCTTTCTGGAGACCAAGTAAATAAGGCAAGGGTAAAGAAACTTTTGATTTAGAAAAATTTTTAGTTTTCATCTTCTTACCTAAAGAGTGTGGGATTCGCACTCTAATAAGCCCCGGAGCTCAAAAAATTAAAAGTGCCCTAAAGTTTTTAGGGTAATAATTTTTTTTAGTTTTTTAAAAATGAGAGAAAAATCAAATATACAAAAGAGATATTTTCTAAACAAAATATCCTTATTTAGTATGCAAATAATAATACTAACCTAAATTCTAATCCTTTTCAGGAAAAATGTCAACCCTATGCACCTCATCTTATTCACCCTCCTCTTCTTTCGGCTCTTCTTCAAGTTCCGGATGTTCTTCTTCAATAGGAACAGTCGGGGGTATTTCTTCAGCTATTCCCGCTAAAATATTTTTTCCGGTTTCTAGATTCTCTATAATTTTTTTAATTTGAGAATTATCAGGATTTAAAACAGAAAGTTTCTTAAATATCTCAATCGCCATTCCTTCTTTTCCTAATTGATTATATGTCAAGCCCAAAAAATACAAAGCATTGGAATAATTAGGACTAAGCAAGACTATCCTCTCAAATTCTAACTGGGCTTTCTGATACTCCCCGTTTTGATAATAAATCAACCCCAATTGAAAACCCAAACCAACATCATTGGGTGCAGAGCTTTTCGCTTTCTCAAGCTCCTCGATTGCTTCTGGCTGCTTGCCCTGAGCCTGATAAACTACCGCTAATTGAAAATGAGCCGGAGCATAATCGGGTTTCAGCTCAATCGCTTTTTTAAACTTCTCTTCTGCCTGACTAAGATTTTTTTCTCTTTTTTCTTTTTCTTCCTGAGGCAAAAAGGTATTTTCTTTCAAAAGAGAAATTCCTGCCTGGGTTGGAAAATAGGGATTAGTCGGTTCAAGATTCAAAGCCTCTTCATAAGCATTTACCGCCCAGTCCTTCGTGCCACCGACTACTCCAATCAGGTTCTGATAAATAAATCCTCGGACCGACCAATTAGCAACATTTTGAGAATTCACATCAGTAGCTACTTTAGCGGAATTTACCGCATTATTAATAAAAATTTGGATTCTCTGATTAATTTCTTCCCGGGATAAATTTTCATCTTTAGCCACTTCGCTCACATTTTGAAGGTAAACCTGAGCCAGTTCCCGCCAGTATAAATCTACTTTAGGAGCTATTCTTGCTGTTTTAGTCATATGTTCCAAACTATCAGCAATCCTTCCCTGCTGCCAAGCCCTGGCGCCTTTAGTATAATTTACTTCAGCCACGTATCTTTGCCCTTCAAGAATAAGAATTCCCAAGCCGAAAATAAAAACTAAAGTAACCGTAAAGGTGACCGCCAGAGTTATCAAAGAAGAAGGTTTGAGCAAAAACTCTTTTCTGGCAGGAGACAATAAGGAAATAAAAGCGCCTATCAGTAAAAAGTAAGTGAAATCCAGAGACATATTAGACGAATAGAAAAAATACCCCAGACTAATCATCGTGAAACTAATAAAAATCCCTAGGCCCAAACTCCAAAAGAACCCCTCGCTCCACTCCTCCCCTATCTCGGGTAAAGATTCCTTTGATGTTTCTTTTCCCTTAATTTGGTCTTTATCCGGTCTTTTGAAAAGAAACCTTATCCCATAAAAAATAAAAAATCCAATCAGGGATAAAAACGAAAGAGTTCCTAAAATTCCAACAGTAGATAATATGGTTAGAAGTTTCGAACCGGCCTGGCTAAACCTCATATTCCAAAAAGGGCTCTGGTTAAAACTAACACTTTTATACTTCGAAAAATCATATATAAAAGTGCCTGGACCCGATCCTAAAATCGGGCTTTCCTTTAAAACCTGCTTGGAAACATTAAAACTGGCTTTTTGAGTTAAATAAACCTCGCTTGGCCGCGATGGAACTCCGGGAATCTGAAAGCTAAATAAACTGAAAAATAAAGCTAGAGCCAAAAAGAACATTGGTAAAACTAGCCAACGGTTATCAAAAACCTCTCTTTTCTGAACTCCGAAAGCAATAATTAAAGCAGAGCCCGCTATAACTAGCCACCAGGCAAAGGAAAAATTTATTATAACTAATAAGA
>CAZDKD010000002.1:42952-47585 GCA_964506305.1 uncultured Candidatus Saccharibacteria bacterium
GAGCCCGCTATAACTAGCCACCAGGCAAAGGAAAAATTTATTATAACTAATAAGATTGCGCTTAAAGCTACAGCTGCTATGGAAAATACTTTCCAGTATTTTTTAACGCCTATAATCAAAAAGATAATAAATAAAGGCAGCGAAATAGCAGTGAATATGCCTAAACTATTTACTCCCCCAATAGTATTAAAGGAGGCAACCTTGGCGAAATCAAAAGGAAGCGCAAATTTGCCAAAAAGTTGAATGGCTCCGTAAAACATTGCCAAAAAGCAGGAGAATAATAACAGAGTTATTAAATAGAAAACTTCCCTCTTTCTAAAAATATTAACTACCAGAAAGTAGAGCAGCGAAAAACCGAGCAAGGTAAGAAGGCTTTCAGAAGTGACCTGGGGCCAGCCCCAAAAACTTCCATATCGCCAGGCAGAGAAAATTGTTGAAGCTAGATAAACCACAAATAAAATAACTACCGGAATATGAACTAAGTTTAAATTAAGACTGACTTTCCCGGAAATTAAAATTCTCAACAGCCAAGCAAAAAGAGAAACACAAACTAAAATAACTAATAAGACCTGTTTATTAAAATCAAGGATATTTGAGGTCCAAGGCAAAAAGAAAATAGGCAGTAAAAACGCTAATAGATAAATGGCAACTTTAGAAATATTTTCGTAGATTTTAGCCGTTTCAGAAGATTTACCCCCAACACTTAATTTTTTAGATATGTTTAATTTTTTAGACATATATGTGGTTTACGACTATGACCTATGACTAAATTTGTCATTGTCATTGTCGTTATTATTTAATTAAGATATTTATATTAATTATTATCAATTTTATTTTATATGATTTTCAACTTATAGTCAAAGGGTTGGCTCGAGCTCCCCGCCGCAAGCTTTACAAGCAAGCGGGCCCGCTTCATTATCCTCCGGATTTTGGGTGGGGGATTCTGTTCTGAATATCCACAGGAACCATCGTCCACAGTTAAAAACTAATTTTATGAGATATTTTTATTTTAATTCATAAGAATCAAAAAAAATGAAAATTTTAATGACTTTTTATGCTTTGCAAGATCCCTAGTCCAACACAAGTTGCTATCAAACTCGACCCACCATAACTAACTAAGGGCAAGGAAATCCCAATCACGGGTAAAATCCCGAGATTCATGCCAATATGAACAAAAACTTGAGAAAATAAAACAATGGCAAGGCCCGAAGCAAAAAGTCGGGGGAAGTTTGTTCCAGAGATATAAGCAATTTTCATAATCCGCCAAATCATAATCAAAATCAAAGAAAGAAGAACCGATACACCTGCCAAACCCAACTCTTCTGCAACAGCAGCAAAAATGAAATCAGTATGAGGCTCAGGTAAAAAACCGTATTGAGCCTGAGAGCCTTTGCCAATACCCTGTCCAAAAATTCCTCCAGAACCAATAGCAATTTTAGATTGGGTCTGACTCCAACTTATTCCGAGAGGTTCAATCTGAGGCGCTAAAAAACTTATAACTCTTTCCTTTTGATATTCTTTCAATAAAAACGACCATCCTAAAACCGAGATAAGAAGACCGGCTAAAACTAGAATTAAAAAATGGCGTAACTTAATTCCAGAAATAAGTAAAATCCCTATCCATAAAATACTTATAATTATGACAGATCCCATGTCCGGCTGTAAAAAAATTAAACCCGCAGGCAGTAAAATATAAAAACCAGAAAGGAGAATATGTTTTAATCTGTACATTTCAACGTGCCGCATTGAAAAATACTTAGCAAGCAGAATTATTAAAACAATTTTAGTAAACTCTATTGGATTAAACGAAATAGAACCTATCTTATACCAGCCCTTTATCCCTCTAATTTCCGGAGCGAAAAAAAAGAGACCTATTAAAAATAAAATACAAAGAGAATATAGCGCTAAAATAAAATAAGAGTTTTCGCAAATTCCCCTCCAGTCAAAGAAGCTTATAATCATCATTAGGCAAATTCCTACGGTAAAAAAAATAATCTGTTTTTCAAAAATTAAAAAATCCCCTCTTCCGAGAGAAAAACTATAAATTGATAATAAGCCAAACCCCGCTAACAAAAAAACACAAACTATAAGTATCCAATCCAATTTTTTGAGATGCTGGAACATTGCATTGATCACAACTTTATCATCTTTAGAAATTCTCGTTCATTGATTATTCTAATTCCTAGTTTTCTTGCTTTTTGATATTTTGAACCAGGGTTTTTACCTACAATAAGAAAATCAGTCCTTTGAGAAACTGATTCGGAGACTTCTCCGCCAAGTTCTCTAATTTTCCTCTTAGCTCCATCTCTCGTTATAGTTTTTAATTCTCCGGTGAGAACAAAGGTTTTTCTTTTTAGTTTATAGTTTTTAGTTTGTGGTTTGTAGTATTTAATACGCACACCGGCTCCTTTAAGCTTTCTTAGCAATTTCATATTCCGTTTCTGACAAAACCAGTCATAAATTGATTTTGCTGCCACCGGGCCAATATCCTTTATTCTTTCCAACTTCTTAATATCAGCATCTTTGAACTTTTTCAAATTGCCGAATTCTTTTGCTAAATCCCGGGCAGTTTCTTCTCCGATGTTTTTAATTCCTAAAGCATAAATAAATTTAGGAAGAGTTACTTCTTTTCTTTTCTGAATCGCCTTCACTAAATTTTGGGCTGCTTTCTCGGCAAATCTTTCTAAGGAAATGAGATCTCCCTCTTTCAACCCAAAAAGGTCAGCCGGATCGGAAACTAACCCCTCTTCTATGAGCTGGTCAATAATCTTCGGTCCCAAGCCGTCAATATCAAAAGATCCTTTAGAAATAAAATGGCAAAAGTATTCTCTCTGCTTGGCAAAACACTTAGGATTTATACAATAGTGGATTGCCTCACCCGGTTTCTTCACTACTTTATTCCCGCATGCCGGGCATTTCTCAGGCATCTTAAATTTCTTTTCTTTGCCCGTCCTTAGCTCAGACAACACTTTTACGATTTCCGGGATAACATCCCCTGCCCTGCCGACAATTACCGTATCTCCAATCCTAACTCCTAACCTTTTTATTTCATCATCGTTATGCAGAGTTGCCCGAGAAATTGTTACTCCTCCAACCCGAACCGGCTTTAATAAAGCCACCGGAGTTAAAGCGCCAGTTCTGCCAACCTGAATTTTAATATCTTTTATTATGGTAGTAGCTTGTTTACCGGGAAACTTAAAAGCAATTGCCCCTCTAGGAGCCTTGCCAACTGTTCCCAGTTTTTCAAAAATTCCATTTGAATTAATAATTACCACCACTCCATCTATCTCATAAGGAAGTTTTTCTCTTAATTTCTGAGTTTTCTTATGAAATTCAAAAACCTCTTTTAAATTACGGCAGTATTCATTATAAGGATTAGTTTTAAATCCAAAAGATTTTAAGATCTTGTGCTTTTCTTGATGAGTCTTGTCTTTAAAGTCGGTGATTATGTCATAAGCAAATGAGTCTAATCGACGAGCAGCGGTAATTTTGGGGTTGAGCTGGCGGATTGAACCGGCAGCAAGATTTCTAGGATTAGCGTAAGGCTCTTCTCCCGCTTTTTCCCTCGCTTTATTAATTTTTCTAAATTCGTTCTGAGATATAAAAATCTCTCCCCGGACAATAATAAGTTTTTCAAAATCAAAATTTTCTACTGCTTTAATTATTGAAGAATCTATTTTTTCTTTCTTTAGATCGGCTACCACGTCCCTTTTCTTCCTTAACCTAAGGGGAACAGCTTCAATCGTCTTCAGGTTTTGAGTAACATTCTCACCGACTAACCCGCTTCCTCTTGTTGAGCCGGTTTCTAAAACATTATCTTTATATATTAGCTCAATTGCCAATCCGTCAATTTTTAATTCGCAATAAAAACCGATTTGGCCTTTTTCTTTTTTAGTTAAAAGTTTTAAAATTCTCTCCAGCCAATCCCCCATATCTTTTTCAGAAAAAGCATCGTTAAAGGAAAGCATAGGCTTTAAATGCCTTGCTTTTTCAAACTTTTCCAAGGGCTTTCCTCCAACTCTTTGGCTTGGAGAATCAGAAGTAATAAGCTCTGGAAATCTTTGCTCTAAATCAAAAAGCTCTTTCTTCAAGGAATCAAGAGCTGCGTCGGAAATTTCCTGCTGGTCTAATACGTGATACAAATAGCGGTGATAGCTAATAAGTTTTTTAAGTTTTTTAATGCGCTGCTTAGATTGCTCTTTTTGCATAAAAATAAAGTTCCCAAAACTGAAATTTTATAAAAGAAAAAAAAATTTTACACAACTATTTAATAGTTGTTCGTATCGCTCTTTTTGTTTCTCTATAAGTTCCTACCGAATCTACGCAGAGATGCGAGGCCAGGCAAAGAGGGTCCGGAGATAAACCAACAGGGCAAGAATTAGAATCACCCCAGGCGCAATCACCGGCACCTTCCTGACAACAAACCACCTTAACTTCATAAGAAGCATCGCCAACAAATGTTTGAGGGTAAGAAGGCTGAAATTTGCCTTCATATATATCGTATAATGCTTCTTCTATGCCGGTTTCGGCAGCATAAAAAGCAATTACCGAATTTTCCATCCCTTTTATCGTTTTCAGCTGGCCCAGCAAAATCGCGCTTACACCTAAAACAATAGCTAAAAGAATGACCATT
>CAZDKD010000002.1:47685-50611 GCA_964506305.1 uncultured Candidatus Saccharibacteria bacterium
CTGGCCCAGCAAAATCGCGCTTACACCTAAAACAATAGCTAAAAGAATGACCATTATTATTATCGTTAAATAAAGAGAAACTCCCTTTTGGTAAAATTTAGACATATGATTTTGAGTTTAGTTGTATTATAATTATAACATATGATAGAAATCGATGGAAATTATTTAGAATCAGGCGGACAAATACTACGCACTGCTTGCGCTCTCTCGGCAATAAAGAAAATCCCCTGCCGGGTTTTTAATATTAGAAAATCACGGCCTAAGCCGGGGCTTCAAACACAGCACCTTTTAGGAGTCCAGAATATCGCTGAATTATGCAATGGTTTTTTAGAAGGTGATGAAATCGGCTCAGAAGAAATCATATTTCAACCAGAAGAGATTACAGCCAAAAATCTTCACCTGAGAATTAAAACAGCGGGCTCCATCACCTTGCTTCTCCAATCCCTTTTGCCGGTTTCCATTTTTGCTCCAATCCCGGTAAAGATCCACTTTCACGGAGGAGGAACCGATGTTCCTTTTTCGCCGACTTTTGATTATTTCCGTTTTGTTTTTTTGAAAATTCTAGAAAAAATGGGAGTTAAAGTTGAAATTGACATTTTAAAACGAGGATACTACCCAGCCGGGGGAAGCGAAATCAAAGCAAAGATTTTCCCTTCAAAATTAAATCCTTTAAAACTTTTTAAAAAAGGAGAACTTCAAAAAATTCTAATAATCTCCGGAGCTTCGGAAAGTTTAAAAAAGCAAAAGGTCGCTGAAAGGCAGTTATCCGGGGCAAAAAATATCTTGGGGAAATTTAAATTACCCATTGAAGAAAAAACCGAGTATTACCAAACCAACTGTCCGGGAAGCCAGATCTGCATGATTGCCGAGTTTGAGAATACAATAGTTGGAACTGATAACTTAGGGCAATTAGGAAAGCCGGCAGAAAATATCGGGAGGGAAGCTGCTTTAGAATTTATGAAAGAGGGACAAAAAAAAGCCTGCCTAGATAAATACTTAGCAGACCAACTCTTGCCCTATTTAGCTCTAAGCGGGAAAAGATCAAAAATTGAAGTTTCAGAAATTACCAATCACTTTAAAACTAATATTTGGGTAATTGAAAAATTCCTAAATGGGAAATTTGAAACTACAAATAATTTAATCTCCTGGATACCTACCCCGTAGAGAAAATTGGACTGCTTTTTGGCAAATTGGTTTTCTTTTAAAAAACCTTGTCAAATTTCTTCTACGGGGCTAGACAAAAAATTTAAGCATTAAAGAGACAACTGAAAAATAAATTATCAAACTTAAAACATCGCAAATAATTGTTCCGAAAGGTCCAGAACCAATAGCTGGATCTTTTTTTAATTTTTGCAAAATCCAAGGGATAAAAACCCCTATTAAAATAGTTGTCAAAATAGCTAAAAATAAAGAAACCCCTAAAATAATCCCAATAAAATAAGGAGAATTAAACAAAAAAATAGATAGAAGAGAAAGCAGTCCGCCTAAAACCAAAGCTATCAAAAAACCTGTTTTAATTTCTCTTAGAAGATATTTTTTTGTCTCAAGATGGCTATCTAAAGTTAAATTTCTAATAAACAAAGTCTGAGTTTGGACACTAACAGCACCACTGACATAAACAATTAACGGAATAAAGGAGGCTAAAATAAAATGGGTTTTTAAAGGAGTTTCAAAAAAACTAATAATTCTGGCAGCAAAAATTCCTCCCAAAAGACCGAAAATCAACCAAGGAATCCTGGCTTTAGCTAAAAATAAAAAAGAGCCCCTTGAGATCTTTCTAAGAGGACTATGGATACCGGCTGACTTTAGAAAATCTTCAACGTTTTCTGAATGGAGAATATCTAAAACAATATCTGAAGGAACAACTCCTAAAAATTTGTTTTCTTTATCTACCACTGGAATGGACTTAAGGTTGTTCCTAAGAGCTAAAATTGCTACTCTTTCTTGGTCGGTACGAGGTCTTACCTTAACAATTTTTTTTTGCATTATTTCCTTTATTTTTGTT
The DNA here is from genome assembly GCA_964506305.1 of uncultured Candidatus Saccharibacteria bacterium. Lineage (GTDB taxonomy): Bacteria > Patescibacteriota > Minisyncoccia > Minisyncoccales > GWA2-38-27 > CAZDKD01. The sequence continues at coordinate 49,691 of CAZDKD010000002.1, forward strand.
TTTTCAGATCTGCGAAAAACTTCTTTTATAGAAAACACCCCGACCATTTTTTTTTCTTTATTGACAACATAAATATAATTAATAGTCTCCAGCTCTTTCATTTTTTCAAAGAGCATTTTTTTAACATCCAAAATACACTCTTCGGGGCGACTAAGAGGAACAGCTACGATCATTTTTCCTCCAGCAGATTCTGTTGGGAATTTTTTATTTTTTTGGTTTTTGCTTTTCATTTCCCAGTTATTTTCATTTTCTAGTTATTAGTTATTATTGCCCATATCCCTCTTTATTAATCTAAGTCCAATACCTGAAATCTTGCTTCCGCCAAAAATCAAAATACCGGCAAAAATGGACCAACTCATCAAATTCAAAAGTTTGGTTAAAAACTCAGCGGGGATCATTTCTTTTATCTGCTCTTCAACCGCCTTTCTCATCTCTTCTTGAAGTTCTTCTTGAGAAATAGGCCCTGCCTCCCCTTTTTCAGATATTTCTTCTTCTACTTTTTCCTCCTCTTTAAAAATTTCGGGCGCCGAGGCTTTGCTCATAAATATATTATAAGAAAAATACAAGGGCCAGAATATTATTACCAATCCAGCTATTAATAAAAACCAGCCGAGAATCTTTTTGAATTTCGTATTCATGTATTATAATTTTACCATTCTTATAAATAAATTAAAACACTTGCCCTGTAGAAGAAATTTGACAAAGATTTTCTTTCAGAAAATTTTTGTCAAATTCTCTCTATAGGGCTTGACAGAAGCTTTTAGATGTATATAATAAGGTTATAGTACGTAAAATAGATAAAAGAATAAGAACCCCCCGCTGAGCGGGGAAACCTTGAATGTTTACCCTTCGGGTAAGCCATTGTCTAAGAACCCCCCGCTGAGCGGGGAAACCTTGAATGTTTACCCTTCGGGTAAGCCA
>CAZDKD010000002.1:50711-54478 GCA_964506305.1 uncultured Candidatus Saccharibacteria bacterium
TAAGAACCCCCCGCTGAGCGGGGAAACCTTGAATGTTTACCCTTCGGGTAAGCCATTGTCTAAGAACCCCCCGCTGAGCGGGGAAACCTTGATTCGTCAAGGTAAAAATATATAATCTTGAATTAAAAGGTCGGAAAGATTAAAAAGTTTTCGGAGACGAGAAGCTTTACAGCTATCTCGTTTCGTTAAATATAAAGCCAAGTTAAATTTATGATCAAAGACAAATTATACCCTTATTTTACTTCTCAGGAAGAGCCTGAAACTCCCGAGGCGCCTAAAGAAGAAGATGGAGAAGAAGCTCCAGAAACATCCGAAACTCCCGAAACTCCCGAAACTCCCGAAGCTCCTGAAACACCCGAAACTCCAGAAACACCAGAAGCTCCCGAGACACCTGAAACTCCCGAAACTCCCGAGACGCCTGAAGAAAGTACAGAAGTTTAAAATTTCTTTACCAATCAAAAAACCCCCGCTAAGGCGGGGGTTTTTTGATTATTGTGAAAAAATTTCTACCCCTTCAAGCTCTAAGATAAAGGATACAACGAGGGCTTTTTGACAATAATTTTATAAAGATTTTCCAAAAAATCTCCACCGGCATAACCAATAATGAAAGCCAGAGCCGGGGTAAGAGATTCCAAACCCAAAAAGGTAATCCCGGTCTCCTTTACGGCTATAGAAGTAAGAAGACCGACTACTCCGGACAAAAACATTATAAATATAAAATAAGGCAACTTGAACTCTACATTTTTATAAGAGAACTGGTGTTTTATAAACCCCACTAATCCTCGCAGAGCCCCTCCTCCAAAACCTGCGATAAAAATATATAGATACATGAAAATTAATGATTAATATCTAATTTCAAATTTATCGAACTCGCCCTGATATTCTCCTTCTTTTATTTCGATATTGTCGACCCTAGCAAAAAATGGGCCTCTTTTTACCCACTCTATTAGTTTTTCTACTTTTTCTTTTTCTCCTTCTAAAACTACTTCAACCCTGCCATCTGAAAGGTTTTTAACAAAACCGTAAAGCCCAAGTTTTTTAGCTTTCCAGCGCGTTTCCAGCCTAAAACCAACGTCCTGCACCCTTCCCGAAACAAAAATATGCGCCCTAACTTTCATAGTTTTAACTTTCCCTGTCTGAATGTTTTGGCAACCTCTTCAGCAATTTTTCTGCCGGTTTTAGTCAGAGAAAAAGAACCTTTAGGACTCCCTATAATTAACTTTCTTTTCCTAAGCGACCTCAAGGGCCTATCAAGTTTGCGAGAATCCGGCCATTTTAGAATTCCAGAAAAAGAAAAGCGCTTAGGGAATAAAGCGAAACATTCTTTTGCCAACCTTTCAAAAGTACATTTCTCTTTTTTTTCTGTCACTAAAAAAATACTAAAAAGAATTAGACCATTAAGAGAAATTTTTCGGTATAGTTCTTGGTCAAAAGATTTCTTTGCCATTAGAAAAAGTTTGGTAAAACATTGCTGAAAAGATACCAAAGCACAAAAATAACAAAAACAACTATAGTTATAATATCCAATATCAATATCATATTACTTATGCTATTTTAACGCTTTTGGAGATTTTTATCAATTTCTGAGAATAAAAAAATGGACTAATTCAAAAACAATTCCTAAAACAAAGATTCCCGATAGAAGATAAAGAAGAGGATTCATCTTCTTAGAAAACTTTTTCTTCAAAAATCCCCTATACAAAAAAACAATAATTATTCCTTCCAGTCCAAGAGCTATTGCTCCAGTAAAACCTATTACTGCAATGAACTCTCTAATTCCTAAAAGAAAAAGGGTTAAGGGCAAAAAACAGGTTAAAAACCAAGCAAAGTTTTTAGGAAGTCCGAAATCGTACCAAAGCACTTTTTTCAAAGTTAGAGCGAGAGCAATAAAAGAAGTAAAGCAAGCAATAATACCGAAAATAAAACCTAATTTAATAATATTTTTACCTAATGCTCCTTCTAATCCGGAAATTGCATCTTCAGAGGTTTCGGCTCCTGAAACTCCTAGGACAATAAAAATAAAGAAAAGATAAATAATAGCCGCGAAGATAATTCCCCCCAATATTACCCTTTTTAAATCGCTGCGAACTCCTTTTGCATTACCTGGAGATGAAGCAGCCAGCATTTCTTTAATCTCGGGCACTAGAGCAGAACCCCAAAGAGAAAAGAGAGCCACCCCATAGGGCAATGTTAGAAACTTTAGGTTCAGGGTTTTAAAATAATCAACATCAATAAAAGAAAATGCTTTTATAAAGAAAATGAATAAAATAACTAAGAGAACGAAAAGCAGAGATAATTCAACCCCGGAGATACTCTTAATGCCCCGAAAGACCAAGTAAGCTCCTAAGATAAAAAACAAAAGAGTGTATAAAGTAGAGCTTGAGCCAAAATAAGGAGCAAAAAGAAAGTTTAAGAACTCCCCTCCAATAATCAAATAAGCAAGCAGAGCGCCTGCAAGCCCGACCGCTATAACAAAAAAACTAAGCTTTTTCCATTTTTTTCCAAGATACTTTTCTACATAACCTGGCAAGCGGTGGATTCCCTTAGTACCCAAAACCACTTCCCCATAAAGAAAGTGGATTGAGACAGCAATTAAGGTCATAAGCAAAAAATAAAGAACTACAACAAAAAAACCGGCCTTTAAAGCTATATAAGGTAGGCCGAATATCCCCACTCCTATCACTGTTCCGAGAAAAATAGAAAGGGCTTTAAAAAAATCTAATAATCTTTTCACAATAACTACTCTTTTTTAAAAAACCTTCTTTCAAGCTCGCCGAAACCAATCAAAATAATACTAGCTAAGAGGGCCGTGAGAAGAGCTAGAAAATAAAGTTTAGCTCCAACAGCCACCCCAATAGCGGCCGAACACCAAAGACCGGCGGCCGTAGTTATTCCTTCAACGTGAGGCTGCCGGTAAATGATAGCTCCTGCCCCGATAAAACCAATCCCTATAGCTATTGCTTGGACTATCCGCGAAGGATCGAAACTAACACCAGCCTCCCCAGCAGAAAAACTAAAGAATTTAAAGGCAAGGATAGTAAAAAGACAGGATCCTAAAGTAACCAAACTATAGGTCTGAAGCCCGGCCTCTTTACCCTTATACTCTCTTTCCAAACCAAGCACTGCTCCCAAAATAAGCGCCAAACCTAACTGCAAAATAAGTTGGATCTGATAATCCATAGAATCTTAAAACTTGTTTCAAGTTTTACGAAATTTTATATACTTTATATCCTTCTCTAACCTTCTCTTTGACTTTCATGCCAACCTCATCGCCCTTTTTTGCTTTTTCTATTTTTTCATGCTCCACCTCCATTGAATCAATGGTTTGAGTAAAATCGGTTTCTTCCCCTCCGGCAATCCGAATATTATCCCCTATCAAAAGAGCGCCTGATAGTTTAATAACCGCTACCTTAATATTTGAAAAATAATGAGTAACTTTTCCAATTAATTTTCCTTCTTCTGGAGAAGTTTGTTTTTTCTCCGGCATACTTTATAGAAAATTAAAATTAATAAAAACTTTTTGACCTTTCTATTCATATTGTAACATAAATTTGTCAAACTAAAAATCCCCCGCTGAAGCGAGGGGTCTTTAGTGAAGGGGGATACAAGCTTAACAAACTCGGTTAAATCTTCAAAGCTGGTTTTGGACGTCACCAGGGTCTTCCTTTAACCTCCTTCATTAAATCCTGTCGTCCTTTGGGAATATTCTATCCCTCACCCCCTTCATTATCTATGCTAATTCAATGTAATTGTTTGTCAACCCTTCA
>CAZDKD010000002.1:54578-59949 GCA_964506305.1 uncultured Candidatus Saccharibacteria bacterium
CGATTAAGTAATTTTATCCTATCAGGTTTTCCCCTTGCTTGCAATTACTTTTTTTAGTAAAATGAAGTTATTATAATCAATTAATTACTCAAAAAATTATGAAAATTATATCACCGATTGTCAAAATTGCGAAAAAGGTCTGTCCGGCAGTAATAACTATCGTTATTAGCAAAGATTTGCCCAAAATAGAAGGTTTTTATCTGATGCCTTTCGGAGGAAAGGGAGTCATCTTCCCGAAGTTCAAAAAAGGAAAAAAGGAAGCGACAAAAATAGGCGGGGGTTCGGGTTTTATTGTTTCTCCCGAGGGTTATGTTATAACTTCCGGGCATGTTGTCACCGATCCCGAAGCCGACTATACTGTTATTTTAGAGCCGAAGAAAAAATATCCGGCCAAAGTTCTCGCCCGCGATCCTATTAACGATATCGCTATTTTAAAAATAAAAGATAAAAAACTCCCTTATTTAGAACTGGGCGATTCAACCAAAATCGATCTTGGGGAAGAGGTAGTGGCTATTGGAAATGCTTTGGGAGAATTTAACGATACGGTAAGTTCTGGAATTGTTTCCGGACTATCTCGATATATCCAGGCAACCAACCAGATGACCCGACAGGCATCAAGATTAAGAGGGCTTATTCAAACTGATGCCGCTATTAACCCGGGGAATTCCGGAGGCCCTTTAATAAATATGGAGGGAAAAGCTATCGGCGTTAATACTGCTGTTGTAATGGGAGCTCAAAACATCGGTTTTGCTATTCCAATTAATTACGCCAAAAAAGATCTGGAAGAAATTAAAAAATATGGAAAAATAAAATCTCCCTTCCTGGGAGTAAAATACGTTCTTTTAAATAAACAAATAGCCGAAAAAAACAAACTGTCAGTGAATTACGGCGCCTTGATAGTTAGAGAAACCTTAGGAGAACCAGCAGTAGTTAAAGGATCGGCCGCTGACAAAGCCGGACTTAGAGAATTTGATATAATTTTAGAAGCTAAGAGTAAAAAAATTACCGCCGAAAATTCTTTATCAGATATTCTTCAAAAATGCCAAATTGGCGAAGAAATTAAATTAAAAATTTTAAGAGAAAAGAAAAAAATAATTTTGAAAATCAAACTTGGAGAGAAAAAGTAAAATCGTTTGACAATCTAAAAAATTATTAAAGATCGAAAAAAAAGTGGGAAATAGCCGCGATCGCGGCTATTTCCCACTTTTTTTTGATTTCGTTCTCTTATTTTTTTTCCTCCAAGAATTCTTCTGGCACTCCCGATGTTATAGACATTAACTGATGGAGCTGCCAAAATATCATTATGCCCACCGAGCAAGTAACTAAAAGAATAATAATAAGCCCGGTAAAAGTAGAAATTCTTGTATTTAAAACATCTAGCATAATTAGAATGTGGAGTTCAAGCCATATTCTTTCAATCGGTTCTATATTTTATACCTTTTGGAGGAATGACTCGTCCATTTTTAATATCTTTCTTTAGATAAAAACGCGGTTTGCCTATTACGTCAAAAATTGTTTCGTATGGTTCAAAAGAAACCATTTCTTCTCCAAAACTCAAATCATTCAAATCACGCAAAATTAGTAAAAGTATAACTACAGTTGAAACTAAAGTGCCCGACAAAAAAAGAGAAGATAAATCAGACGTCCGAATTGCAAATATAGAAAAAACAAGTATCACCGAAAGAAACAAAACCACTATCCATTCCATTTTATTTAACTTATCTTTGCCATACATAAATAATTTTTCTCTGGCAGTAGTAACTTCATTTAAAAGAGGCAAAAAGTTAGTATAGGTCTCTGTTTCTTTATTTGTTTTTAATTTTTTTACATCCTGTAGCGATTCTATAATTGCATTAAAATAAGAATCAATCTTTCCGTAATCACCCCACTCAATATAAAAAAACTCTTTAATATATTTATCAATAAGCTTTTGCTGATTTTTCGCCCATTTTCTATGACGAAGAGATTTTCCCAATATCTGAACAAATAAATAATATGTCTGGAGCCCGCTTACTTCCACTGCTACGTTTTCTCTTATTCTTTGAAACCTACTCCATAAGTCCGTAATAAAAAAACCAACCAGGATTGCAAAAAGCAACCCTACTATTCCTAAAATAGCATTAATCCCATCACTAACCTGTTTTTGTATCGGGATAAAAAAAGCAGAAAGAAAAGATACCACTATTACTATAACAACTAAATATTTAGTTTTAACTCTTCTTAAAAACGACATATTGTTTTAATGGGTGGCTAGTCGGATTCGAACCGGCGATGGCTCTTCCACAAAGAGCAGTGTTGCCGCTACACCATAGCCACCATGCCTACCCTGAACCGAACTGGTTCTGGTTTTAGGGTGCCCCTGGGAGGAATCGAAAGAGTTTCCCGAAGGTATTGCTCCCGCCTCCGGCGGGACAATTAGGGGAGGGGCTCTCTTACACCCCAAAAACAAAATGTAATCATAACATCCGTCAAGGATATTATGCTTACATTGTGCCCCTGGGAGGAATCGAACCCCCATCACAGGCTTAGAAGGCCCGTGTTCTATCCATTGAACCACAGGGGCTGAACCTCAATGAATTTATTATACCTAAAAAAACTGCTCAGTCAATCCTCTTCGGGAAGCGGAACTGGTTTCTCAAATGGATTAGAATATTCCTTGGAGTCGGTTTCTTCAAATTTTCTCTCGTTTTCCTGCCAAACTTCAAAAATATTCTGACAAATTTCTTCTTTTAAGACAAATGTTTGAGTTAGAATTTCGGGTTCTACTTTCTGAGCCAGAATATTATATTTATAAAAGAAAACTCCTCCAAAAATCAAAGCCAAAATAAAAAGAAAAAGGCAAGTCAAAAAAGCATGCTCGGCAATAACCCAGATGAATTTCTCTGAAAAAAATTTTAGTTTATTCACTTTTACTCTTACATTCATTTTGTATAAACCTTTATTACTAAGCTGACATCAACTCCTGGGTTGTCTTCCGCTGTAGTTTCTTTTTTGGCAACTAAATTTTGAATTTCAATTAAATAAGGCGCTGTTTCTACTCTTTCAAGAAATTTTAGAAAGCTGGGCAAAGAACTGGCTAGCTTCATCTGAAATCCTAAAGAGTTCCAGGGATCGCTTTCAAGAGTTTTTATAGAAACAGAGGAAATATCAACCGAAAGTCCGGAATCTCCTGCTATTCCTTGCCAAAATTTAACTAATTCAATCGGAACATCAGAATCAACAAAAAGCCTATCTAACTTCTCTAAATCCGGCTCCAGATCTTTATAGCTTTCTTTAAATTGCTCAAACTTTCCTGTTTCCCCATGAAATGTAATTAATTCTTTCTTTGCAAGAATAAATTCTTCAGAATTTTTTCTAATTGTTTTAATCAGGGGATATACTGCGAAAGAAATTAAAAGAAAAACTACTATTCCGAATATTAATGAAAATAAGATTATCTTTTTCTTTATATCCATAGGGCTTAATCTAAATTTCGAAAGTTACATAGAAATCAATATCAGTAAGTTTTTCCCAATTTGATAAAGGAAAATTGGAATTTTTAAAACCACTTTCTTCCTTAAGATTTTTTCTAAACTCCTGCAATTTTTCGGCGGTCGGAGCAAAACCAGAAAGAGAAATTCTAATATATTCTCTCTCTTTGTCAGAAATAGAATTTGCAGAAAAATTAGTCAAATACATTTCTTGGGGAAGAATTTCTGAGATTTTACTAAAAACTTCGGAGAAATAAACTTTTTCTCGGTAAAATGAATCTAATTTTGTCAGAGTTAAGTTAATTGAATAAACCTTTTCCTGAAAGTTCTGAAATTCAGTTTTTCCAATTTCTTCTTTAGTCTCATTCAATAAATTTTTCTGAGATTCGGCCTGAATTTGCAAATAAACTTTAGTTGAAAACAAAACTAAAATTAAACAAAGAAGAAAAAACAAAACTAAAAACCAGAGGATTATTATTATCTTCTTCTTTTTATCCAATAAAAGCACTTCTTTTTCTTCCGGGGGCAATAAATTAATCATATTATTCTTGGATTCCTCTTAAGGCTAATCCTAAGGCGGTGACATAACCCAGCGACTCTTTAAATGATAACTCCGGCACTTCTTTCAAGGGTTCTGGCAGAATATTTATCCAAGGATTGCCAAGCTCAACTGGAACTTTAAATTTATTAGAAAGAAAATTGGTAAAACCTTTAAGATTAGAGCCTCTACCGCAAAGCACAATCTTCTCTATATTTTTCTTCCCTTGCGAAAAATGCTCCTGGTCAGCGTGAGTATGGTAATACCTGAGATATTTTTTAACTTGACTGCTCAAATCAGACAAAACTGGATCCACTGCTCTATAGATTTCCTTGCTCTTGGCAATCCTCTCCGAGAGTTTGGATTTCCCCTTTTTTATTATTTCCAAACCATATTCTGTTTTTAATTTTTCAGCTTCTTCTAAATCAATCTTAAACTCTCGAGCAATAACTCTAGTTAACTTTTGGGAAGAAATAGAAATTGAGGAAGTAAAACGCAAAGAGCCACCGGAAAAAATAATAAAACTGGTCCTACTTTTTCCAAAATCAATTATAAATACCGGAAAAGGACTCAGTCCGTTTTTTATTAAAGCCCGGCTAATCGGCTGAGATTCGACTTCCAGCGCTAAAGGAATAAGCCCTGCTTTTTTTAAACAAGACACATAAGGATCAACAATTTTTTTAGGAATAGCGCCAATTAAAATATCAAAATGATCTGAATGGCCGCGAAGAGAAGGAATAATTTGAAAATCTAAATAGGACTCTTCGAGCGGCAGGGGAATATAATTTTCTGCCTCAAAAGGAACAGCTGTCTTTAATTCCTCCTTTTTCATTTTCGGCATTTGAATTACTTGAAAAAAAGCTCTATTTTCAGGCAAAGAAGCAACTACATATTTTGATCGTATTTTCTCTCCCTTAATCCCCGCTAATCCATTTCTAATGATTTCAATCAAAGCAGTCTCATTTTTTATCTCCCCTTTCTCGATTATTCCTGGCTTTATTTCCGTTTCTCCCCAAGAAGCCAAATCTAAAAACCTTCTTTTCTTTTTAAGTTTTGCAATTTTCAGAGACAAATCAGAAAAATCTAATCCAAATGCCTCAGGTTTTAAAGTCAAAAATTCCATAAGTCTATTAATAACTTTCTTCCCAATGGTCTATAGTAATTATTGGCGAAAACTCAGGATCCGGCGTTACTACTTCGCCATCTATTAAATACCCTAATCCATATAATATTATATCATTATCCAGAGTAATATTTAACCACTGCCAGAGACTAACCAAAGATAGTTTTCTTGCTACTATCCCGCCAACAACATTAAAACTCTCCGGCATGCTAACCATACTCACCGCCTCGTAAGAATAAA
>CAZDKD010000003.1:0-4397 GCA_964506305.1 uncultured Candidatus Saccharibacteria bacterium
ACTTTACGAGAAGCTAAGCAGCTTTTTGAATCGGTGAAGAAAAGAGTGAAAAACATTAAAAAAGCAGAAGTGGTTATTTGTCCTCCCTCGGTTTATTTGTCCGGACTTAAGCCGCAAGGTTTAAATTTTAAGATTGGCGCTCAGAATTGTTTTTGGGAGAAAAAGGGAGCATATACCGGCGAGGTTTCCCCGGCGATGCTTAAGAGTTCGGGATACCAATACGTTATTATCGGACACTCGGAAAGGCGAAGGTATTTTAACGAAACAGATGAGACGGTAAATAAAAAAGTAAAGTCTGTTTTAGAAGAAAAATTAAATCCTGTTTTATGTATTGGAGAGACTCAAGAGCAAAGAAACAAAGGGGAAACCGATCACATTTTGAAAAGGCAAATAGAAGCAGCCCTTGAAAAAATTTCACAATCCAAATTTTCTAAAGTTACTATTGCTTATGAGCCAATCTGGGCTATTGGGACAGGAAAGCCTTGTGATGTTGAAGAAGCCCAGAAAATGGGCTTGCTAATCAGAAAGATTGTTTCTAGGCTCTATGGTTCAAAAAGCGCGAAAAATGTCCAAGTGCTTTACGGAGGCAGTGTAAACAGTAAAAATGCTGCTGGTTATATAAAAGAAGCTGGTCTTCAGGGTTTGTTGATTGGCGGAGCTTCTTTAAAGGCAAAAGAGTTCATTCAAATAGTAAAAACTGTTGTTTGACGATAGAAAGAAATTTTGGTAGAATGATTCATTATAAAAGTAAGTCCTTCTTGCTATATAATTATGGATAAAGTAGACTTTAATGGATATTTTTATAATCCAACCAGAGGAAACTTATTGGCCAATCAGGTGATTGAAGAGATAATAGGATATATAAAGGAGAAACCGGAGAAATTCTATGATATTATTGTTGGCTGTGATTCTTCCTCGGGCGAAGAGCCGCATTTTCCAGTTGTTGTGGCTGTTTTAAGAAAGGGCGAAGGAGGAAGATTTTTTTTAAAAAAAGTAAAATATCCCCCTTCTGTAAATAAGAAATTTATTATTTGGAAAAATCGAATTTTAGAAGAAGTTTTATTATCTTGCGATTTAGCTTTATTTTTAAGAGAGGATTTTAAAAAGAAAATCCAACGGGTGGATGATGGAAATCTTCGATATCAATTTAGATATATTCATGCTGATATTGGCGAGAACGGACAGACAAAAGATATGGTAAAGGAGCTAACCGGTCTTATTCGGGGCAATGGATTTGAGCCAAAAATCAAACCGGAAGCATATATTGCTTCAGTGGTAGCTGATAGATATAGCTAAAATAAACTTAAATGACCTCAGGAGAGCTTCGGAAAAAGTTTTTGAAATTTTTTGAAAAAAAGGGGCACAAAATCGTGCCCTCATTTTCTCTTTTACCTAGTGATCCCAGTGTTTTATTTACTACTGCCGGGATGCAGCAATTTAAGGACTATTTCTTAGGCGAAAAATCTCCTTATGGAGAGAATGTTGTTTCTTGTCAGAAGTGTTTTAGAACATCTGATATTGAGGAAGTAGGAGACGAAAGACACCTGACATTTTTTGAAATGTTGGGAAATTTTTCTTTTGGAGGATATTTTAAAAAAGAAGCGATTAAAATGGCTCATGAATTTATTACAAAAGTTCTTGGGTTAGAAATAGATTATGTAACTATATTTTTTCCCGGCGAAGTCAAAGAGGGAGATTGGAGAAAAGGGGTGCCGAAAGATAATGATTCTTATAATATTTGGAGAAATGAAGTTGGTCTTTCAACAAGCGAAATAAGGATGGATGGAGTAGATAATTTTTGGGGACCGACAGGCAATGAGGGGCCCTGCGGTCCGACTACTGAAATTTACATCAAAGATTTAAAAGGCAAAAGTGTTGAGATATGGAATCTCGTTTTTAACGAATATTTTTGCGATTCGACAAAAAAATTAACAAAATTAAAAATACCAGGTGTTGATACCGGCATGGGATTGGAAAGGTTGGCTACAATGGTCCAAAAAGTGCCGAATCTTTTTGAAACAGATTTATTCTCATCTTTTATAGAAGAAATTAAGAGTAAGGAAGGAATGATTCTCTCGGAAGTTCAGAGAGTAAAAAGCGAGAGAATAATCTCCGATCATATAAAAAGTTCAGTTTTTTTAGCGTCAGAGGGTGTATTTCCTTCCAATATTGAACGAGGTTATATTTTAAGAAGGTTATTAAGAAGAGCTATTCGTTACGGGAAAATTATAAAATTAACGGAAGAGTCGCTTGCCTTATTAGCTAAAGAAGTAATTGAGATTTATAAAAATGTTTATCCGGAACTAAAAACAAAAGAAACGGATATTCTAACTATAATCCAAAAAGAAGAAGAGAAATTTAAAAGAACGCTTGAAAAGGGATTGAAAGAATTTTCCAAACTTGCCAAAAAAAATAAAAAAATCACAGGAAAGACAGCGTTTGAACTTTACGAAACCTATGGTTTTCCTTTAGAGCTTACTCAGGAATTAGCTGCTGAAGAAGGAATAACTTTGAATAGAGAAGAATTCAAAAGAGCTTTTAAGAAACATCAAGAAGTTTCCCGGGCTGGAGCAGAGAAGAAATTTGGGGGAGTGGGAAAAGGAGCGGGGGAGAAAGAAATAAAGTTTCACACAGCAACCCATTTGCTCCACCAGGCCCTAAGAGAAGCCTTAGGAGAACATGTTAGGCAAATGGGTTCTGATATTACTTCTCAACGACTTCGTTTTGATTTTTCCCATTCAGCAAAAATGACCGGGGAGGAGATTAAAAAAGTAGAGGAAATTGTTAATCAGAAAATTAAAGAAGATTTAGAGGTTAAAAAAGAAGAGATGCCTTATGAAGAGGCAATAAAATCAGGAGCTTTAGCGTTCTTTAAAGAAAAATATCCCGAAAGAGTCACTGTTTATGCTATTGGAAACTTTTCAAAAGAAATCTGCGCCGGGCCTCATGTGAAAAGAACTTCTGAGCTTGGCAAATTTAAAATTATCAAAGAAGAATCCTCAGGTGCCGGCGTTCGCCGAATTCGGGCAATTTTGAATTAAACTGTTTTTCTGCTAAAATTATAGTAATGGGGCTTGAATTTTTTAGTAAAAGAAAAAAGGACAAGTTTTTTTTGGTTTTGGATGTTGGAACCGAAGCTGTAAAGGCTTTGGTTTTTAAGAGAAAGAATGGCAGGACTTTTGTTTTGGGATCAGCTGTTCAATATTTTGAGAAATATGGAGTATTTGACAGTAAAAACTTTGAAGCAGAAATAGTGAAGAAAGCTATTTTGAAAGCAATTGAACAAGCTCATCAAAGTTTTATTTTTTCTCCTAAAGGAGGGGAAATTAAGGTAAGAAAACTGAATCTTAAGAAAGTGCCAATTTTGGTTAGCTTGCCTCCCAATTTTTTGAAAGGAAGAATTGTTGATAGATTTTTTAAACGGGAGAAAACTTCTCGCTTGAAAATTTCCCGAAGCGAAGAAAAGAATATTTATCAGCAATGCTTTAAAGAAATCCAAGAAGAGATTTCTCGACAGTTTAATAAAGAATTTGGAATTTTGCCGGAAGATATTAAATGGGTCACTTTTAAAATTTTAGAGATGAAAATCGATGGCTATTCGGTGTCAAAACTTCAGGGGTATGAAGGCAAAAACTTAGAACTTAAAATTTTAACTACTTTTTTGCCGAAATATTATTTTGAAAATATAGAAGAAATTTTTGAAGACTTAAAATTAAATATTTTAAAAATAGCGCACCCGGTTGAAAGTTTGCCAATTCTATCTGGAGATAGAAAAGGGGATATTATTCTTCTTGATGTCGGCGGTCAAATTAGCCAGATTTTTTTAATAAGAGGCGGTAGCCTGCGGCAGATTAATGAATTTAAAAATGGGGGAGAGGTTTTTTCTCAGAAATTATCAGAGACTTTAGGAATTGGCGAGGAATCAGCCAGGATTTTAAAAGAAAGGTATGCCGGGGGAGCTTTAAGCCCTGAAAGCGGGAAAAGAATTAAAGAGATGTTTTCAGAAGAAAAAAGGGCTTGGTATGAAGATTTGAGCCGAGCGATTAAAGAAATAAAACTTAAGGAGCTTAACTCCTTAAGCATTTCTCTTTTTGGGGGAGGAAGCTTGCTGCCGGAAATTAAAGAAATTTTAGAAAATAACAAAATTGAGGTAAAATTTATTTATCCAAGGGATTTAAAGGATATTCAAGATACAACAAAAAGTTTAAAAAGTCCTCAATATGTTTCTGCCTTATTAACATCATATTATAGAATTATATAAATATATTTTGAAAAATGTATTTATATAATTACTTCATTCGGAAGAAATGAAAACAAGCTTTCGTTTCTTCCTCATTCGTAATTATGAGTAAGAAATTTTTTGATATAATTCCTCCTGAAAAAACTAATTATTCTCC
>CAZDKD010000003.1:4497-20344 GCA_964506305.1 uncultured Candidatus Saccharibacteria bacterium
TATTCCCGGAGAGTTTTTTAGCGAACAAAAATCTGCTTCTCAAAATTTTTCTGCCTCAGGTAAAACTTTAAAAGAAGAAAAAGCTACTGGTGTTATTCGTGTTTACAATACTTATTCTACTTCTTCTCAAGCTCTTCTTCCTCGTACTCGGTTTGTTTCTACCGATGGGAAATTATTTAGATCAATTAAAAAAGAAGTGATTTCCGGAGGAAAGTATAAAGAAGGAAAATTTGTTCCTGGTTTTACGGATATAGAGGTACAAGCAGCGGAATCGGGAGAAGATTACAATATTGGTCCTTCTACTTTTTCAATTCCAGGGTTTGTTGGAACTGCTAAATATACTGATTTTTACGGAGAATCTTTTGAACCAATGACCGGCGGTTTTAAAGGTGAAGTTTCTCAGGTTACTCAAGAGGATTTAGAAAAAGCCGAAGAAATTTTGGTCGAAAAAGTAAAAAAAGACAGTAAAGATTTTCTAAAGACGGTTACTCCTGAAAATTTTATTTTATTAGATGAAGCAATATCTCAGGAAATTGTTGAAACTAACAGTTCAGTGGAAGTTGGAGATAAGACAGAATCATTTGATTTTCAAGTCAAGATTAGGTCAAATGGAATAGGATTTAGAAAGTCAGATATAGAGAGCATTGCCAGAAATTTGATAAGTTTGAATATTTCTGAGGGCAAAGTAATTTATGAAGAAAGTTTAAGAATTGATTATTTATTAGAGTCAATAGATCTTAATTCAGGAAAGATTAGTTTAAATTTAGAAATTAGAACTAAGGTTTATTCCGATATTAATTTAGTCGAACTTAAAAATGCCCTTATGGGGAAATCTCAAGAAGAAACTAAATTATTTTTAGAAAATTTACCCCAAATAGTTAAAATTGAAATAAAATCCTGGCCGTTTTTAAAGAAGAAAGTTCCTGAAAATCTTGACAAGGTTGAGATAAGATTAAATCTTTACCTCTCACCTTAAGTTTAAGGTGAAGTAAGATTGAATCTTAACCCCTTACCTTAAGCTTAAGGTAAGGTAAGGTAAGGTAAGGTAAGATTGAATCTTAACCCTGCGCTCTAAAGGTTGACTAAGAAGATAAGTTTTGCTAAGCTTACAGATTATATAAATATAAATGGTAAAAGATAATAAGAATATTATTCGAGAAACAGGCACTGTTTTAGAAGCTTTACCAAGCACTAATTTTCGAATAGAGTTAGATAATGGAAGAAAAATAATTGCTCATCTTGCCGGTAAATTGAGAATCTATCGCATTAAAGTTTTACCTGGAGATAGAGTTACGGTAGAAATGAGTTCTTATGATGAAACTCGAGGAAGAATAGTATATCGTAACAAGTAGCCAATTTATGAAAGTAAGAGCATCGGTAAAAAAGATTTGTAGACACTGTAAAATCGTCCGAAGAAAAGGACGAGTTTATGTTATTTGTAAAAAAAATCCTAAGCATAAACAACGCCAAGGATAAATTCAAACTCATGCCACGTATTGCCGGGGTTAACATTCCCGAAAACAAAAAAATAGAAATAGCTTTAACTTATATATATGGAATAGGGCTTTCTTCGAGCCGGAAGATTTTGAATGGATTAAACATTAATCCTCAGCGGCGCGCGTCTGAATTAAATGGCGAAGAAGTTAATAAGCTAAAAGATGCTATTGAAAAAAAATATAAAATAGAAGGAGGGCTTAGAAGAGAGGTAATGATGAATATTAAAAGATTAAAAGATATTGGTTGCTGGCGGGGATTTCGTCATATTAAGGGTTTGCCGGTCCGAGGGCAGAAAACTCGAACTAATACCAGAACTGTTCGGGGAAATGTAAGAAGAACGGTAAGTTCGGGGAAAAAGACAGCGCCCGAACCCAAGTAAAATATGGGCAAGAAACGTATTGTAAAAAAAACTGAAGAGGAACTTCTCAAGGAAAGGGAAAGGGTGGAAGCGGGAGTAAAAAAAGAAGTTAAAATTAAAACTCCCTTAAAAATACAAGAGGGCAGGATTTATATTTCTTCTTCTTATAACAACACTGTAGTTACCCTGACCGATCTTCAAGGTAATGTTTTGGCTTGGTCTAGCGCAGGATCGATTGGCTTTAAAGGGACGAAGAAAGCTACTCCTTTTGCTGCTTCAAAAGTGGCCCAGGGGATATGTTGGACGGCTAAAAAATTAGGAGTTTTAAAAGTATCGGTTCTTATAAAAGGCATAGGTTCTGGTCGGGAATCAGCCATTAGGTCTTTAGCTGCTCATGGCTTAGATATTATTTCTGTTACCGACATTACCCCGGTACCTCATAATGGTTGTAGACCCCCGAAAGCCCGAAGAGTGTAATTTTATGAAATGAAAAATAATAAATGTAAAATTTGCAGACGGCTCGGAGTAAAACTTTTTCTCAAAGGCGATAAATGTTTATCGCCGAAGTGCCCTATGATTAAAAAATCATATCCTCCGGGAGAAAAAAGAAAGAGAAGAGGCAGGAGGAATATTTCTGAATATGGTAAAGAATTAGCCGAGAAACAGAAATTAAAAAATTGGTATAATCTGAAAGAAAAGCAGTTTAGAAAATATGTAAAAGAAGTTCTTAAAAAAAGAGGAAAAATAGAAGATGCGGGAAGTTTTTTAATAAAGAAATTAGAAAGCCGTTTAGATAATGTAGTTTTCCGGATGGGATTTGCTGTTTCCCGAGCTCAAGCTCGGCAGGTAATCGGTCATGGCCATTTTTTAGTTAATGGAAAAAAAACTAATATTCCGTCTTATCAAGTGAAAAAAGGCGATAAGATTGCTTTAGTTTCGGGAGCTAGTAAAAAAGCTGTTTTTCAAAATCTTTCTGCTTCTCTAAAAAAACACAATGTTCCTTCCTGGATTAAACTTGATATTAAAAAATTAGAGGGAGAAATAAGCGGAGATCCTACTTTAAAAGAAGTGGTTCCTCCGGCTGAGATTTCCGCTATTTTTGAGTTTTATTCACGCTAATCTCCTGAAACCTGAAACCTGAAACTTTTTAAATAAGGTATTTCAAGTTTTAAGTTTAAAGTTTCAAGAAAAGTATGATTCTTTTACCGAAAACCCCTAGGGTTGTAAATAAAAAAGAGAATTGGGCCCGTTTAGAAATTGAGGCTCTATATCCGGGATATGGGATTACTATTGGCAATTCTTTAAGAAGAGTTTTGCTTTCTTCCTTGCCGGGAGCGGCTGTCACTCAGATGAAGATTAAGGGAGTTCAGCACGAGTATTCAACAATACCAGGTGTTTTAGAAGATGTTCTTGTTATTGCAATGAATTTAAAACAATTAAGATTTAAAATGCATGTTGAAGAACCCCAAAAAGCAACTTTAAAAATTAAGGGAGAAAAGGAAATTAGAGGTTCTGATTTTAAATTTCCCAGCCAGGTTGAGTTAATGAATAAATCTTGCCATATTGCTACTTTAACTGATAAAAAAGCGGAACTGGAAATGGAAATTCAGATTGAGAGAGGTATTGGATATGAACCGGTTGAGCGAAGAAAAAAGCAAAAAAAGTTGGAAATTGGAGTGATTCCTATTGATTCTATTTTTACTCCGGTTGAGAAAGTAAGCCCGAAAATAGAACATATGCGAGTAGGAGAAAGAACGGATTTCGACAGACTATTTTTGGATATTAAAACAGATGGAACAATTACTTCCGAAGAAGCATTTTTTCAAGCCTCAAAAATTTTAGTGAAACATTTTTCCCTATTTGAAGAAACTTTTAGAAAGCAGGCAGAAAAAGAGATTTCCCAGGGTAGAGTTTCTAAAAAGAAATCTGTTTCTACTGCTGCGCCTGCCAGTAAGCAGAAAACTACGGCAACTAAGAAGAAAAACGTAACAGCTAAAAAGAAACAGAAGAAGCCAAAAAAGAATTAATATGAAAAAGCTTAAACAAGGGAGGAAATTTTCTAGAAAAAAAGATCAGCGAAAAGCTCTGTTAAGATTATTAGCCAGCGCACTTTTTCAAAATGAGAAAATAAAAACTACCGAAGCGAAAGCTAAAGAGGTTTCCGGTTTTGCCGAAAAATATATTACTCGGGCAAAAAAAGGGGATTTAGCTTCAAGGCGCCTTTTATTAAAATATTTTCCCAAGAAAATAGTTAAGAAAATGATTGATGAAATTGGTCCGAGATATAAAAAGAGAAATGGAGGATATACTAGAATAATAAAACTTGGCGCGAGGAAAAGTGATAGCGCTAAAATGGCGATAATAGAGCTAGTGAAATAATTATGAAAAGAGAAACTCATACAATTGATGCTACAGATAGGGTTTTAGGAAGATTGGCGACGGAAATAGCCGTTCTTTTGCGTGGTAAAAATAAGATTGATTTCGCGCCCAATAAAGATATAGGAGATTTTGTAGTGGTAAAAAATATCAATAAGATTAAAGTAACTGGCAAGAAAGCGGAGCAGAAAATTTATTATCACCACACGGGATATTTAGGAAATTTGAAAAAAATTCCTTTGAAAAAACTTCTCGAAAAAAACCCCGCCGAGATTTTAAGAAAAGCGGTTTTTGGGATGTTGCCCAAAAATAAATTAAGAGCTCAGCAAATTAAAAGGCTGAAAGCAAAATGAAGAAAGCAATAATTAAAAAATCTAAAAAAATAGGAGGGAAAACGAAAAAAACAACGAAAAAAACAGCTGTCAAGAAGAAAATTGTTGCCAAAAAAAAAGTTGAGAAAAAAGAGATTAAGGAAAAACCCACTAGATATCTTGAAGCAGTCGGTCGGAGAAAAACATCTGTTGCCAGGGTGAGGCTTTTTACTCAGGGAGAAAAATTAATCTCAGTTAACGAGAAACCTTATCGGGATTATTTTCTTACTTCAGAGCTTCAGCAAGTAGCTACTGCCTCTCTTGAAAAAATGAAATCTTTTGATAAATTTAGAATTTCAATTAAAGTAAAAGGAGGAGGAATTCACAGTCAAGCAGAAGCCGTGAGGCATGGAATAGCCAGAGCTCTTGTAAAGTTTAACCCAGATTTTCGCAAAAGATTAAGGAAGGTAGGCTATTTGACCCGTGATCCCAGAATGCGAGAAAGAAAAAAGTTTGGCTTAAAACGCGCTCGACGCGCGCCTCAATGGGCAAAGAGGTAAATTTTATATGTTAAGAGAAGTTATTGATAAATTTTATTTAGACAGGCAGAAAGATAAAGAACAGCATCATTTTTATATTTCAGATGCCGGGAAGTGCTCTCGGGCAGTGTTTTTTAAATTTAAAAACGCTCCTAGAAAACAAATAGAGCCAAACATTTTAAGATTATTCGATCACGGGGACGCTATTCATAAGCTTATTATGAGACCCCTGCTTAGCACTAGAGATGTGCATGTAGTGGCTTCTGAGGTTAATATCCCGCCCCAGGAGTTAGTTAGCGGAAGGGCTGATGCAATAATCAGCGACACTAAACAGCTTTATGTTTTAGACATCAAAAGTATGAATAGTATGATTTTCAGAAATTTAAGCCAGCCAAAACAGGAAAATGTTGAGCAACTTCAACTTTACTTGCATTATTTTAAGATTCCCAAAGGAATACTGCTTTATGTTAATAAAGACAACCAGCAATTAAAAGAATTCATGATCAACTATAACCAAACCCAGGCTGAATTTCTTTTAAATAATTTAACGAAGCTAAAAAAACAAATTGATTCTAACACCATTCCTTCAAGAATTCCGGATTATCCGGATAGCTGGCAGTGCCGATATTGCCAATTTAGGGAAATTTGTAATATGGGAGCTCCCGATGAAATGAACTGGGAAGATTTTAAGAAAAAAATAGAATCTTTTTCTTATTCTACGAGATCTTAAGAGTGCGGGACTCTGGTTCGAATCCCGCACTCTAGGGAGCGATTTTTTCTGAAGTGAAGAGAGTTTCTTCAGTTAAAATATATAATTTTTTCTCGTTTTTATTCCAGAATATTTTAGGGTTTTTAAACTCGGCTAAATCAACAATATTTATTTTATCTCGGTCGTCGGTTTCGGCGACTTTTATTTTATCTCCGCTATTGAAAATTAAATAATGATTTGTATACCAGAAAACTTCATCAATTTTTTCTGAGAAGCGCGTTATAAATAACTTTTCTCGAGCTTCTTTTTGAGGCTGTTCGTATTTCTTTTCTAGAAATAAAACCCAAATTTCGTAATTATTGAAATAGACTGCTTCTTTGGAGTCGGGAGAAAATCTTGTATTATTAAGATGTTCGAAAAGTTTTT
The DNA here is from genome assembly GCA_964506305.1 of uncultured Candidatus Saccharibacteria bacterium. Taxonomy (GTDB): domain Bacteria; phylum Patescibacteriota; class Minisyncoccia; order Minisyncoccales; family GWA2-38-27; genus CAZDKD01. The sequence continues at coordinate 10,714 of CAZDKD010000003.1, forward strand.
GAAAAGATTTGCCTTTTTCATCTAAACAATAAAGAATATTATCTTCTCGTAGGAAAATATTAGAGCCAGAGACCCTAATTTCATATTCAGCTTCCCTTTTTAAAGAAAGGGGAATTATATTTAATCTCTCTTGCCAGTCAAAAGAAAAGTTGGTTTTAAAAAGAAATCCCGAATTATCAAGGTAATAAATATTATTGTTGAAGATCAGACAAGTAACAACTTTTCCTATGAGAGCAGAAGAGATTTTTTTGTCAGTTAAATTTATTTCTTTTAATTCATTTATTCCCTCGGATTCTTGATCTGGTTGGGAAGTTAATATGAATAATTTTTGAGGATCTTTAGGGTTAAAAAAGATTTTATCAGCATTTGAATCTAAAAAATCAAGAGGAGTTAAAATCGCAGGAGCTTTATCTATTTTTAGAAGGAAGTAATTTATTTCTTTTTTTATTTCCGTTTTTAATAAAATTTTCTTTGAATCGGGGGAAAATTGCAAATCAATTAATTGAACTTTTTCCTTGCTTTCTTTTAAGTCAGGACGGGTGAGAAGAATGTCTTGTTCATTAATTAGATGGCTTTTAACATTTTTTTCTGTTTCAAAAAGTTTTAAAGTCCAGGACTGGCTTTCAGAATCAGTTATACCCATCTCCTCCAGGATTATTTTTTTCTCATCAGAAGAGAAAGAAAAGTCTTTTACTCCCTTAGCTATAATAGTGAATCTTGGATTTTCCGGGATTAAAACGATATTTTTTGATTCGGTAACTTGTCTTTTTTTTATTTCCAATGTTTTTTTCCAGCTATGGAACCCTTCTCTTTTAATTTCTATTTCGTAGTTTTTAGGTTGGAGGTTTTCAATAAAGACCGAACCAAAAAAGAGATCAGTTTTTTCTTCAAAATTTCCATTGAGATAAATTTGAGCAGTTTTCGGCCAAACTTTAAAATAAAAACTTCCAGTTTGGACAAACTTTTTTGTCTCCCAATCAAATCTCCAGCCTAAAGAATAAAAAACAGTTAAAGGAGCCGTTATTAAAAACACGATCAACAAAGATAAGAAAAAAATAGTTTTAGTTTTTTTAGTCATATCGTCAAGCGTTTTTTAATTTTACCTTAATTATTTCAACTTGCCAAATCTAGAATTATGAATTAGTATAATAGTGTCTGTTCTATAAAATACAGATTCTAGTTTTATGTCAGAGAGATTTGTAATCAAAGGGGGGAATCCTCTAAAAGGAGAAGTTAAAATAAAAGGGGCAAAAAATGCTGCTTTTCCTATTTTGGCAGCTGCTATTTTGACCAAAGAGAATTGTTTTATAAATAATTTGCCTCTTATTGAAGATGTTTTTAAAATGCTTAAAATTCTGGAGAAAATGGGAGCTGAAATTTCTTGGCTGGGGGAAAGAAAAATTAAAATAAATTGTTCAAAAATCAAACCATTAAAAATTCCCTTTGATTTAGTTGGTTGTTTTCGAGGATCTATCTTGCTTTTGGGGTCTTTATTAGCTCGTTTTGATAAATTAGAAATACCGCCGCCGGGTGGCTGTCTCATTGGTGCTAGGTCAATCAATACTCATCTGGACGCTTTCTCTCAAGTTGGAATTGAGGCCACTCCGAAAAACAATATATATTATTTTAAAAAGCAGAAAAATTTTAAGCCGAAGTTTCAAATAACTCCTATTATAAAGAAAAAAGAGAAAGGCGCAATTGAGATTATTCTTCAGGAGTTTAGTGTTACGGCCACAGAAAATGTTTTGCTTTTTTCCGCTCTTTCTTCACAAAAAACTATTTTGAAAATTGCGGACCAGGATTATCAAGTTCAAGAATTAATGAAAGTTCTTGGCGAGATGGGAGCAAAAATTAAAGAGGTGGGACCTCATGCTATAGAAGTTGTTGGAGCAAAAAAACTTAAAGGCTTTAAACACACTATAATACCTGATCCAATAGAAACGGGCACTTTTATGGTAGCCGCTCTGGCAACTAAGGGAGAAGTTCTCATTAAAAATGCTCAATTGTTTTTTCTTGACCTTTTTTTAAAAAAGCTATGGGATTTTGGAGCAAGATTTAAAATTTTAGACCGTCAAACAATTAAAGTTTTGCCTTCTTCTCAGCTTAAAATAGATAAAATTCAAAGTTTGCCTTATCCTGGGATTCATACTGATTTGCAGCCGGAACTTGGGGTTTTAGCTACTCAGACCAAGGGAGCGACAATGATACATGATCCCTTGTTTGAAGGGCGATTAGAATACCTTAAGGAATTAAATAAAATGGGAGCTAATATTGTTTTTCGCGATGTTCATCGGGCAATAGTTTATGGTCCGACTAAACTCAAAGGCATTAAGATTCCCAGCCCGGATCTTCGAGCTGGCGCGGCTTTGATTATTGCTGGACTAATTGCTGAGGGGAAAACAATAATTAATAATATTTATCAGATAGATAGGGGATATGAGCGGATAGAAGAAAGGCTTCAAAAATTAGGGGCAGATATAAAAAGAGTAAAAATTTGAGCGGAGCGAAACCCCGCCGAGGCGGGGTGTCAATCTTTATTCACTTCGTTCATAAAAATCGCCATGTTTATAAAAAAAATTGGCATAGACTTGGGAACTTGTAACTCGGTTGTTTTTACTCCTCATAAGGGAATAGTTTTGCAGGAGCCATCGGTAGTGGCGGTTACTTTAAGTGAAAATAAAATTTTAGCCGTGGGTCAGGAAGCAAAAGAAATGACCGGCCGTACTCCTGACGCTATCAGGATTTACCGTCCCTTAAGAGATGGGGTAATTGCCGACTATCGAGTAACTGAAGCAATGCTCAGACATTTTATTAAAAGAACGGTCACGACTTTTAGGTTTCTGAAGCCGGAACTCTTAATCGGAGTGCCGGCCGGTATTACTTCTACTGAAAAAAGAGCAGTAATTGAAGCCGGGATGGAAGCTGGAGCTAAGGCAGTTTATGTGGCCAAGGAGCCGATTTTAGCTGCGATTGGCGCTGGTATTCCTATTGATTCTTGCTCTGGGCATATGATTGTTGATGTTGGCGGAGGAACTTCTGAGGTAGCTGTGATTTCTCTTGGGGGAATAGTAACTGCTCATTCACTCAGAGTGGCTGGGGATAAGATGGATCTGGCAATTTCAAATTATATTAAGAAAAAGTATAATTTGGCTATTGGAGATCAGACTGCTGAGGAGATAAAGATAAAGATTGGAACAGCTCTGCCGGAGAAAGAAGAAAAAAGTATGGAAATTCGGGGAAGAGATTTAATTTCCGGATTACCCCGGAATATTAAAATAAGCTCTAATGAAATTTGCGAGGCAATTTCTGACAGGCTTGGTGAAATTGTTCGGGTGATTAAGACAGTATTAAGAGATACTCCTCCGGAACTTTCAGCTGATATTATGGATAAAGGAATGATTCTTGCGGGCGGGGGAGCGCTAATTAGGAATATGGATGGACTTATTGCTCAATCTACGGGAGTGCCTTGTTTTTTAGCTGAAGATTCTCTGCTTTGCGTAGCAAAAGGAACAGGAGTGGTGCTGGATAATCTTGGAGCATATAAAAAGAGTATAAAGAGTGCGGGATTCACACTCTAAAGGCAAAAAAGTGATTCTTGGTCATCAAAAACAATGGAAGTTTCTTAAGAAATTAGCTGAGGCGGGAAAGCTTCCTCATGCTTTTTTATTTTCTGGCCAAGATCAGTTGGGGAAGAAAACTTTAGCCATTGAGTTTATTAAATTTCTTAACTGCCGTTCGATAAAAAAACCTTGTCAGGTTTGCCGAAGTTGCCAGGATATTCAAAAAGGAATATATCCCGATTCTATTTTAGTTAAACCCGATCCTTCCCGAAAAGAAATACAGATTTCCCAAATAAGAAATCTTATTAAAGAACTTTCTCTCTGCTCCTATTCATCTTCTTTTAAAACAGCGATTTTAGATAAGTCGCATCTGATGAGCAGAGAAGCGCAGAATTGTTTTTTAAAGTTTCTTGAAGAACCGAAAGGCAGAACTCTTTTAATTTTAATTACAGAATATCCCCAGCTTTTGCTTCCGACTATTCTTTCCCGCGTTCAAAAACTGAATTTCTTTCCAGTAAAAGATGCCGATATTGAGAACTATCTTGTGGCTCAAGGGCTTTCAAAAGAAAAAGCGGAACATTTTTCATCTTTTTCTTTTGGAAAACCGGGGATGGCTTTCAATTTTCTTTTAGATTCTCAGAAACTGAAAAACCAAGAAAAACTTATTTCCGATCTTGTTAAAATCAGTAATTCTGATTTAGCATTTCGTTTCCGTTATGCTAAAAATTTATCTGAAAAAGATGCTGATGTTAAAGCGAAAGAGGTTTTGGATACCTGGCTGAGATATTTTAGAAAGGTTTTTCTCTCTCGGTTGGTCAGGAAAGAAAAAGCCGAGATTTTTAACCAATATTCTTTATCTAAAATGAAAGAAATTATTAAACTTATTCAGTCCACGAGTTTTTTAATTTCTACTACAAACGTCAACTCTCGGCTAGCTTTAGAAATGTTGCTAATAAGTTTGTGATTTTAAGGGCAGATACCCCGGGTTATAAAGTCTGGAGTTCGACAGGAAATTAATATTTTGCTATGATAAAATATCTATGGAATACAAAGAAATTATTGAGAAAATTAAACCGGAGGTAGAAAAAGTTATTAGTTTTTTAGGAAGGGAACTAATGAAGATAAGAACGGGAAGGGCATCTCCTTCTATAGTTGAGGATATAGTTGTTGAGTGTTTTGATCAGAAATTTCCCTTAAAGCAGTTAGCATCAATATCTTCTCCCAATCCAAAGCAGATTGTTATTCAGCCCTGGGATAAGTCTTATATTGAGCCGATTGAGAAAGCTCTTTCCCGGTCAAGCTTAGGTGCCTCGCCGATTGTTGACAAGGATTTAATCCGTATTTCTTTGCCTCCCTTAAGCGATGAATACCGAAAAAATTTACTCAGGATTATGTCCGAAAAACAAGAAGAGGCCAGAAAAACAATAAGAAGATGGAGAGAAGAAGCCTGGGATGAGATTCAGGAAAAGTTTAAAGAAGGAGAAATTCGGGAAGATGATAAATTTCGAGCTAAAGATGAACTCCAAAAATTAGTGGATGACTATAATAAAAAAGTCGAAGAAATGGGGGAGAGAAAAAAGAAAGAGATAATAGAGTAAAATTTATGATATTAGCTGTTTTTATTGCTATTTTTTCTCTTATTGTTTTGATAACCCTTCATGAGTTGGGACATTTTGTTACGGCAAAAAAATTAGGAGTGAAGGTTGAAGAATTCGGCTTAGGTTATCCTCCCCGGCTTTTCGGAAAGAAGTTTGGGGAAACTCTTTATTCAATAAATCTTTTACCCTTTGGGGGTTTTGTTAGGATTCACGGACAGGAAAATCCGGTTGATGACCCCCGAAGTTTTTCTACCAGGCCTATTTGGCAGAGGTCTTTAATTATTTTAGGCGGAGTAATTACTTTTTGGATAATCGCAGCAATTTTATTAAGTGTTGTCGCAGGAATAGGAGAGCCGGTATTAGTAAACGATGAGGATTATAGCTTGAAAGACCCAAAAGTTCAAATTCTTGCTCTTGCTCCTAATTCTCCGGCCACAGGGGCTGGATTAGAAATCGGAGATATTGTCCGGGGAATAAAGTTCAAAGAAGAATATTTAGAGACCGATAAGATAGGCCAGATTCAAGAGTTTACCCAAAAATATAAAGGAGAGGAGATTATTTTAGTTATTCAACGAGGCGGAGAGATTTTAAATATTTCTATAACGCCCCGGGTTTCTTCTCCAGAAGACGAGGGGCCAATGGGGGTGGCTTTGGTTAGAACGGCCTTGAAACGTTGTTCCTGGTATAAGGCCCCGATTATAGGAATTAAAAGAACGGGAGAGTTGACCTGGATTTTACTTAAAGGATGGGGAATATTTATAAGTAGTTTGGTTCAGGGCAAAGGAATACCGTCCGGGATGGAAGTAGGTGGTCCTGTAAAAATTATGGAAAGTTCTGCCAGGGCCTGGGGTATCGGGATTAGTTATTTTTTAACGTTTATAGCCGTAATCTCTGTTGCTCTTGCCATTGTTAATATATTACCGATCCCGGCTTTAGATGGAGGGTGGTTCGTATTTCTACTTTTCGAAAAGTTGCGAGGAAAACCCGTTAACCAGAAAATTATTCAGAATGTCAGTTTAGTTTTCTTTTTTCTATTAGTTGCTTTGCTGATTTTAGTAACCATAAAAGATGTCAGAGGATTGTTGTAATATGTTGCAATCTAAACTTTTTTGTAAAACTTCAAAAGAAGCCCCGAAAACAGCAGAAATTATTTCTCATAATTTATTATTGAGGGGTGGTTTTATTTCTCAGTTGGCCTCCGGGATTTATAGTTTTTTGCCTTTAGGATACCGAGTTCAGAAGAAAATAGAAAAGATTATCCGGGAAGAAATGAATTTGATCGGCGGCCAGGAAGTTTTTCTGCCGGCTCTGCAGCCAAAAGAACTTTGGCAAAAAACAGATCGTTGGGATCATATGGATCCTCCTCTTTTTAAGCTTAAAGACAGGCATAAAAAAGAGTTTGCTTTGGGTTCAACTCACGAAGAAGTAATTACAGATTTGGTAAAAGATCGAATTCAGTCATACAAAGACTTACCTCTGGCTCTTTATCAGATTCAAACTAAGTTCAGAAATGAAATGCGTTTTACGGGCGGCCTTCTCAGAACTCGAGAATTTGTAATGAAAGACCTTTATAGCTTTCATACCGACAAGAAAGATTTAGATGATTTTTTTCAAAAAGTTCTTGCGGCTTATGATAAAATTTACAAGCGTTGCGGGCTTAAAGTAATAAAAAGCGAGGCCTCGGGAGGAGTGTTTACTAAAGAGAAAACCTATGAATTCCAGGTTTTATCAAAAGTTGGGGAAGATAAGATAATTTATTGCCCTAAATGTAACTGGGCTACTAACTTAGAAGTGGCTAAAATCAAAGCGGGAGAGAAGTGTCCGGAATGCGGAGCAGAATTAATTAAAGGTGATTCTATTGAGCTAGGGCATACTTTTAGGTTGGGAACAAAATACGCCGAATCTTTTAATCTTTATTTTAAGGATGAAAAAGGAGGGAAGAAACCGGTGGTAATGGGTTGTTATGGGATTGGAATAGGGAGATTGATGGCTGCGATTATTGAAATTAATCATGATGATAAAGGAATTATCTGGCCGAAAGAAGCGGCTCCTTTTCAGGTTCATTTAATTCAAATCAATCCTACGGGGAGTCGTTCTGGGCGACAAGAAGAAGATGTAAAAATAAAAAATAAAGCAAAAGAATTATACGAAATTTTACAAAAAGGTGGAGTTGAAGTATTATATGATGATAGAATTGGCAAAACTCCTGGTGAAAAATTTGCCGAAGCGGATTTAATTGGAATACCATTAAGAATTGTGATAAGCGAAAGGACGTTAAAAAAGAATTCTGTGGAAGTTAAGAAAAGAAACGCAAAAAAGGCTGAACTGGTAAAAACGGAAAATGTATTACAATTTTTAGAATCTAAAAATGAATAATAAAATTTTATGTTAAGGAAATTTTTTTCTCACTTTTCTCATAATATAGCTATTGATTTAGGGACTGCTAACTCCTTAGTTTACGTTCAGGGTAAGGGAATAGTTATCAACGAACCGTCAGTAGTGGCTTTGAATCAAAAAACAGGCCAGATTTTGGCAATTGGAGAAGAAGCTAAAAGAATGGTTGGCCGGACTCCTGCTTATATTACAGCTACTAGGCCCTTGGTTGACGGAGTTGTTTCTGATTTTGAGGTAACGGAACAGATGCTGAAATATTTTATTGAGAAAGTTCAAAGAAAAAAATTTATTTTGGGTCCTCGGCCGCGGGTTATTGTCGGTGTTCCTTACGGGGTTACCGAGGTTGAAAAAAAGGCAGTTCGCGATGCAACTAAGAATGCCGGGGCAGGAGCTGTATTTTTAATAGAAGAACCAATGGCCGCTGCTATAGGAGCAAGATTGGCAGTTCAGGAAGCAGGCGGTAATTTTATTGTTGACATCGGAGGCGGGACTACCGAAGTAGCGGTGATTTCTATGGGAGGAGTAGTTATTGCTAAAAGCATTCGCGTTGCTGGTGATAAGCTCAACCAGGATATAATTCAGTTTGCTCAAGAAGAATACAAGTTGTTGATAGGAGAAAGAGGGGCTGAAGAGGTTAAGATTATGATTGGTTCGGCATCTCCGCTAAGAGAAAAAAGAGAACATCCTTTAAGGGGAAGAAATTTAGTTACCGGATTACCGGAAGAAATTTTAGTTACAGATGAGGATATTAGAAGAGCTGTGGGAAAATCGATAAAACAGATTGTTATGGCTGTAAAAACAACAGTGGAAGAAACTCCCCCCGAGCTTTTAGCTGATATTATGGTAAAAGGAATTTATCTTGCGGGAGGCGGCAGCTTGCTTAAGAGATTGGATTCTTTGATTCAAGAAGAAATAAAAATACCGACTAAAATTATTGAAGATCCAATGACAGCAATGGTTAGGGGCGCCGGAGTGGTTTTGGAAAATATTGGTGAGTTGCATGAAGTATTAGCAAAAACTGAGGAGTTGGAACCGCCGCGATAATATTATGATTAAAAAAGAAGAAGTACAACATATTGCAAAGCTAGCAAGGATTAAATTGAGCCAGCAAGAGCTTAAAAGGTTTCAAGGTGATCTTTCCTCGGTTTTGGATTATTTTAATTCTATGAAAGAAGTTGATGTTTCAGGAATAGAGCCGACTTTTCACCCGGCTGAGTATTTTTTTGGAAAAAGTTTAGGAAAAATGAGAAAAGACAAAGCAGAATCTCAACCCTCAGGGGTAGTAAATAAGCTAATTGAAGCTGCTCCTGACAAAGAGAAAAGACATATCAGGGTCAAGGCAATATTTTAAGATGGAGCTTTACGAACTTACTATTACTCAAGCTCATCAGGGTTTGTTAAAAAAAGAATTTTCGGCAGTTGAACTAACGAAAGCTTTTTTGAATAGAATTGAAAAAACCGATAAGGAAATTTCAGCGTTTTTAACGATTACAGAAGATTCGGCTATTTCTCAAGCAAAAAAGATTGATAATCGGATTTTAACCAGCGGAAAAATTCCGGTTTTAGCCGGAATTCCCATAGCCGTAAAAGATAATATTTTAATTAAAGGAATAAAAACAACTTGCGCTTCGAAAATTCTGGAAAATTACATTGCGCCTTACGATGCTACCGTCATAAAAAAACTAAATGAGCTTGGAGCCGTGATTATTGGAAAAACAAATTTGGATGAATTTGCTATGGGGGCTTCAACTGAGCATTCGGGTTTTTTCCCGACCAAAAATCCTTACGATTTAACTCGAGTTCCCGGTGGGAGCTCTGGAGGGTCAGCAGCTGCGGTAGCAAAAAATTTATGCTGTTGCGCTTTAGGTTCTGATACTGGGGGTTCAATTCGGCAACCTGCCTCTTTTTGCGGAGTAGTTGGGTTAAAACCCACTTATGGGGCAGTTTCACGCTATGGCTTAGTTGCTTTTGCTTCTTCTTTAGATCAGATAGGGCCGATAACTAAAACAGCTGAAGATGCCAAAGTTCTATTTGAGGCAATTTCTGGCAAAGATCCAAAAGATTCCACCTCCGTAGAAT
>CAZDKD010000003.1:20444-28978 GCA_964506305.1 uncultured Candidatus Saccharibacteria bacterium
GTTCTATTTGAGGCAATTTCTGGCAAAGATCCAAAAGATTCCACCTCCGTAGAATCAAATGTTTCAAGTGCAACCCTACGGGGAGTTCCTCGCTTCGCTCGATCCAGCAAGTTTCGAGTTTCAAGTTTAAAGATTGGCGTTCCAAAAGAATATTTCATTAAAGGTATTGACTCTGGGGTTGAAAAAATAATCAAAGGAGCAGTTGAAAAAATTGAGAAACTCGGCGCTAAAATTAAAGAAATTAGCTTGCCTCACACAAAATATGCTCTCTCTACTTATTATCTTATTGCAACTTCTGAAGCCTCAGCTAATTTAGCTAGATACGATGGTATAAGATATGGGCTGTCAAAATCTGAGAACAAAGATTTATTAGATGTCTATTTACAAAGTAAGACAAAAGGTTTTGGAGACGAGGTTAAAAGAAGAATTATGTTAGGAACCTATGCTCTTTCGGCGGGTTACTACCAGGCTTTTTATCTAAAGGCCCAAAAAGTCCGGACATTAATCAGGAAAGATTTTGAAAAAGCTTTTCAGGAAATTGATGCTGTTTTTGCTCCTGTTTCTCCCACCCCGGCTTTTAAAATAGGCGAAAAAATTGATGATCCTTTATTAATGTATCTTTCCGACATCTTCACTGTTTCGGCAAACTTAGTAGGATTGCCGGCTCTTTCTGTCCCGGCAGGATTTGCGGGCGATTTGCCGGTCGGCTTACAGATTATCGGCAGACCATTTGAAGAAAATAAAATTCTAGAAGTTGGTAAAATTTATGCCCCGTAGAGAAATTTCGACTGGGTTTTTCTGCAAAAAACCAAAAAAAATAACACGGTATATGTTGATAGCTTAAATTTACTAAATTATAGAGAATTTCGATAAGATAAACTCGTTTAATTATTGTCGAAATTCTTCTACAGGGTATGAATGATGTAACAAATTTTATAAATGATGTAACTTCTTTTATCACATCTTCTGAAATTGCCGGAACAGTTGCAGGAATTTCTTCCTATCTAAAAATTATTTTTATAGTTTTGACGTTAGTTATTTTAGGATGTGTTATTTTCCTTCTCTTAAAAAACACCTGGCTAAAGAGGCGACTTTTAGAAGATATAGTAGAGTTTACTGCATATAGGCCCTTTGGAGCAAAGAAAACCTTTAAGCAGTGGGCAAGAATAATTAAAAGATTAGAGGTTGGCGGAGAGGCCGAATATAAGCTGGCAGTAATTGAGGCAGATAGTTTATTGAACGATGTTTTGCAAAAAATGGGATACGAAGGAGAGACAATAGGGGAAAGATTAGAACAGTTGGATTCAACCACTCTGCCAAATATTGATCAGATTCGGGAAGTTCATAAAACCCGAAATAACATTGTTCATAATCCTGATTATAATTTAACTTTGGATGAAGCGAAGAAAATATTGGCAATCTATGAGAAGACTTTTCGTGACTTAGAATTATTTTAATTTTTGGAGGCCTACTCTAAAACTATTCGTAAAACCCGACGTTGAACATTTAACGCCGGGTTTTAAATACGGGTTTTGATATCTTGATTTTTTTTAAAAAATGTAATAGAATGGTATCGCGGGGTGGAGAAGTAGTATCTTGCGAGGCCCATAACCTCGAGACCTGGGTGCAATTCCCAGCCCCGCAACATAAAAGATTTGCCGGTGTAGCTCAGTGGTTAGAGTGAGCGCTTCATAAGCGTTAGGTCGTTGGGTTCGAATCCCACCACCGGCACAAATAAAGATTTTGAGCAACAAGAGTACTCATAAATCTTTATTTTAAGTTTGTGGTGTGCTGAAGAATCCAATCTCCGAATCCCGCCAAGGCGGGATGCCTTCGGGCAACTTCTTCGAATCCCACCACCGGCATATATGCCTATTTATAAAACTAAAAACGAAAACTTTTTTAAAAAATGGTCTTCTGAAATGGCATATGTTTTAGGATTTTTTATTGCTGATGGCAGCATGATAATAAATTCAAGGGGAGCAAGATATATTGATTTTTGTATAACCGATAGAGATCTTTTATTAAGAATTAGAGAAGTATTAGGATCGAATCACAAAATTAGCGAGATAGACAAAGGCAAGAATTGCAAAATGATATATCGTTTGCAAATTGGTAGCAAAGAAATGTTTAATGATCTTTTGAATTTAGGACTTAAAACTAATAAGACCGGTCACGAAATTTTACCGAGCATCTCAAAGATTTATTTCAATGATTTTATAAGAGGCTATTTTGATGGAGATGGAAATGTATATATTGCTGAATATAAAAGAAGAGATAGGAATAATAAATTTTTAATTAATTTAATGACTTGTTTTACGTGTTCTAGCGAAGATTTTCTGAAATCAATTAAAGAAAGATTAGGATTAGTGGTAAGGGGAGGAACACTTTATTTTTCAGGAGGAGCTTGGAGATTATGTTTTTCTAAAAATGACAGTTTGCAATTATATGAACTTATGTATAATAAAGTAAATAATATAAACGGATTATTTTTAAAACGTAAAAGAAATGTTTTCAGAAAATTTATAAATAACAATATGCGGGTGTAGCTTAGTCTGGTTTAAAGTGCCGCCCTGTCACGGCGGAGATCGTGGGTTCAAATCCCATCGCCCGCGCAATCTCCCCGCTTAGCGGGGTTTTTTTATTGACAGGATTATAGGGTTTTGGTAAAGTATCTCATAAAATAGTTCTTTGACAATTTAAAAAGAAAGGAAAAAAATGATTGATCCACATGTACATTGTAGAGATGGTAATGAGGCCTACAAAGAAACTATAAAGCATGTTTTTGAAGTAGCGAAAGCACAAGGCGTAAAAATAATCTTTGATATGCCGAATACAAAACCGCCGATTTTAACAGAAGCAGATGTTCTAGAAAGATTGGAATTAGTTCCTAAAACAGAAGTAGGTAATTATTTCTTATTTCTTGGCTTAACATCTGATGAGCAGCAATTACAGGAAGCTGTAAATGTTTATAGAAAATTCAAGGAAGTCATTGGTTTTAAGCTTTACGCTGGAGAATCAGTAGGGGATTTAGCAGTTATAGATCCAAAAAAACAGTTTGGAATTTATAGGATTCTTGCAGATTTAAATTATAAAGGAGTTTTGGCTGTTCATTGCGAAAAAGAAAGTGAATTAAAGTCAGAAGAGTGGGATCCCCTAAATCCGATTTCTCATTCTTTTGCCAGACCTCAGCAGGCTGAGATTAGTGCTATCCAGGACCAAATAAGGTTTGCAAAAGAAATGGATTTTCAGGGAACATTACATATTGTTCACATCTCCTGCCCGAAATCTGTGGAATTAGTAGATGAAGCAAGAAAAGATATTAAAATTACCTGCGGAGTAACACCGCACCATATATTATGGGACGCGAGAGAAATGAATAGGCCAGATGGCCTGCTTTACAAAATGAATCCTCCGTTAAGAAGCCAGGTAACGGTATCGGGATTGATAAAACTTTTAATAGCGGGGAAAATTGATTGGATTGAGACCGACCATGCTCCTCACGCTATCGGAGAGAAATTATTCTTTCCCTATCTTTCAGGTTTTCCTTCGTTATATCTTTATAGAAAATTTGTGGAAGAATTTTTACCTAGCATAGGTGTTTCACCTAAACAGATAAGAAAATTAACATTTGAGAATATTTGCAGAACGTTTGGTTTGGAAATGCAAGAAAGGAGGACTTAATGCTTTCCATAGAAATAGTAGGAATTAAAATGAAAAATCCAATTATGCCGGCTTCCGGGACCTTTAGTTACGGGGAGGAAGCTTCTCAATTTGTTGATATCTCAAAACTTGGGGCTGTTATAATGAAAACCACTACTTTAAAGTCGCGAAAGGGAAATTCTCCGCCGCGTATATGTGAAACTGATGCAGGGATGATTAATTCCATTGGCTTACAGAATCCGGGCATTGAGGCAGTGATTAGTGAGAAAATTCCTTTTTTACTGAAATTTAAGACGCCGATTATTATCAGCATCGCCGGTTCAACGATAGATGAATATATAGAAATAGCTCGCAAGATTGAAAAAAAGGCGTTAGTAATTTAATTAGCGGTTTGGAAATAAATGTTTCCTGTCCAAATGTCAAACAAGGTGGAATGGCTTTTGGCCAAAGTGATGTGGTTGTCGGCGCATTAGTCGTGTTGTTAAAAGAAATTACTTCTTTGCCGCTCATTATCAAACTTACGCCTAATGTGACTAATATTGTTGAAATAGCTAAGCAGGCTGTTAAATGTGGCGCTGATGCTTTGTCTCTTATTAATACAGTCAAAGCAAGAGCCAAAGTAAGGGGTAAGGATGAAACATGGCTTAACGGCGGTCTTTCCGGGCCAGCCATTAAACCAATAGCTCTGAGTCTGGTTTATGAATTAGCCAAAGCTAATTTAGGAGTACCAATTATTGGAATCGGGGGAATTAGAAATGTAACAGATGTTTTAGATTTTCTTGAATGTGGAGCTGATGCTGTTCAGATCGGCACAGCTAATTTTATTAACCCTAGTGTCATGACGGAGGTGATAGATGGATTGAAAAAGTATATGAAGGAGAATGGTTATAGTAGTATCGTCGAATTGAAACAAGGATTAAAGTCAGAAACTCATTAAAAAAAAGAAAGGAAAAAAAGATGGAAGCAAAAGATAAAATTATTGTAGCTCTGGATGTAAGTAGTCCCGAGGAAGCCCTGGATTTAGTTCGAAAGCTCGAATCGCATGTTGGGTATTTTAAGATCGGTCTGGAGTTTATTAATTCTATATTGGCATCTCTAGTTACTGCCTCAAATTTAGAAAATGCCACCAAGGAGCTTGTTACGATCAGAGAACTATTTTCTTTGCTTGAGAGACAAATGTTATGGGACGGAAAGTTCAAAGATATCCCAAACACTATTGGGAAATGTTCTATACCGATTGCTGTAATGGGCGTAGAGATGTTTAATGTTCATGCATCAGGCGGCGTAGAAATGATAAGAAGCGCAGTAGAAAATAAAGGAAATAGCAAGGTATTAGCTGTTACGGTTCTGACCTCTCTTTCTGAAGAAGAAGCTTATTTAAGCTATGGCGCGCCGTCAAAGGCAAAAGTGATACAATTTGCTCGCTGGGCAAAAATTGCCGGAGTAGACGGATTAATTTGTTCAGCCCAAGAGCTTGAAGTATTAGGAAGATGTGAAGAATTTAATGATCTTTTGAAGGTTACTCCCGGTATCCGACCAAAATGGGCCCAAAAAGGGGACCAGAATCGGGTTATGACTCCGGCAGAAGCTATTGAGGCAGGAGCCGACTATTTGGTAATCGGCAGACCGATTAGAAAACCTCCGGAAGAAATTGGGAGTCCGGTAAATGCTGCCAAAAAAATCGCCGAGGAAATAGCCGAAGGGATGGAAAGGAGAAAGAAATGATGCTTATTCCTGACCCAAGATATTATGATAGTAAAATTTTAGAAGAAAGAGATATTCTTTCTTGGTTTGATTCCTGTGACGCTGCTTGGATGCATGATGGTAATTCAAGAAGTCCGCATGCTGAATTAACTTCTGGAAAGTGCAGTAATGGATTTTTTGACTGCATACGAGTTCTCCGAATTCCTAAACTTTGCGAGATTTTTGCTCTTCAGCTTTTTAAGAAACTAATAGAACAGGGAATAAAAAAAGTTGACTGGGTTATTGGTTCTCCTTATGCCGCTATTACATTTTCTTATGAAGTGGCAAAAGCTTTTGAAGCTATTCACGCTTTTACCGAGAAAGACCCATTGATAATTCCTACCAACCCAAAAAGAAAAGGAATGCTCTGGCGCCGGATGGAAATTCCCAAAAATGCAACAGTTCTTCAAATAGAAGAACTTATTACTACTAGCGGGACTTTCAAAGAAGTCCGCCGGGCAATAGAAAAAGGGAATCCTGAGCCGGTTAATTTTTTACCGGTTGTTGGAGCTCTCGTTCATCGTCCGCCGAAACTTCCGGCCGATTATGGCGATATAAAAGTTGTTGCCTTGATAGAAAAAGAAGTTTGGGCAGTTGAACCCGAAAATTGTCCTTTATGCAAAGCTGGTTCCAAGCGGCTCAGACCGAAAACAAATTGGGCAGAGCTGACTGGAAAAGCGTAAAAAAACAAATCAAAGCCATTAGAATTTAATAATTCAATGGCTTTTTTTATCCACAACTTTAACTTGATTTTAGGGTAATTTTAAGGTAAAATGAAGTAATTAAATATGCTTAAAATCAACCTAAAATCTCTCAAAATTGAGGCTCAAAAAGAAATAGAAAAAGCAGAAGATCTTAAAGATTTAGATAGAATTTTTAAGAAATATTTAGGTAAAAATGGAAAGATTACCCAGGTTTTTAGTTCCTTAAAAGATTTAAATGAGAAAGAAAGAGCGGAGGTTGGGAAGGAAGCAAATAGAGTTAAGGTTTTTTTGGAGAAAAAAATTAAAGAAAAATCTCCTTCTTCTGTCAGGCTTTCAAGCAAAGGAAAAAAAGAATGGTTTGATGTTACGATACCCGGGAAGAAACCTGCCTTAGGTCATTTACATCCTCTAACTTTGATTAAGAGAAAGATTGAAGAGATTTTTCAAGCAATGGGCTTTTCAGTGATTGAGGGGCCGGAGGTAGAAAATGAATATTATAATTTTGATGCTTTGAATATTCCTAAGGATCATCCGGCTAGAGATTTTTGGGATACTTTTTACTTAAAAAATGGATTTCTTCTGCGGACTCATACTTCTCCGGTCCAAATTAGATATATGGAAAAAAATAATCCTCCTCTAAGAATCATTATCCCGGGGAGAATTTTTCGGCACGAGGCAACTGATGCTAGCCACGAAGTCAATTTTTATCAGGTGGAAGGCCTGATGGTCGGGAAAGAAATTACAGCAGCTAATTTTAAGGCAATTATTCAAGAGTTCTTTTTAAGATTTTTTGAAAAACCGGTTAAGATTCGTTTAAGGCCGAGTTTTTTCCCTTTTACCGAACCGAGTTTTGAGGTTGATATAAGTTGTTTAGCTTGCCAGGGAAAAGGATGCAGTGTTTGCTCTAGAACCGGCTGGCTGGAATTAATAGGGGCGGGAATGGTTCATCCTAATGTTTTAAAAGCAGGCGGCATTAATCCTAAAAACTGGCAAGGGTTTGCTTTTGGAATGGGAATGGATAGGTTAGCCATGATGAAATATAAAATAGATGATGTTCGTTTGCTTTATTCAGGTGACTTAAGATTTTTACAACAGTTTTAATATAGCAAATTATATTGATATAATTACGGCATTCGGTCGTAAAAGAAAAGTAAACTTTTCTTTTCCTTCCTCATTTATAATTATGATATTTTCCTATAACTGGTTACAATCGTATTTTAAAAAACCCCTACCTAGGCCGGAGAAACTGGCAGAGCTTTTAACTATGCATAGTTTTGAAGTAGATGAAGTTAAAAGGCAAGGCAAGGATTATGTTTTAGACATTGATGTTTTGCCCAATAGGGGACCTGATTGTTTTTCCCATATTGGCATAGCTAGAGAAATTGCAGCTATAACAAATAGTAAGTTACAAGTTATAAGTTGTAAGTTACAAGAAGATAAGAAGTTGAAAGCAAAGGATTTTATTTCAGTAGAAATTAAAGATAAAAATGATTGTTCTCGCTACACTGCCCGGGTTGTTGCTAATGTGAGAGTTGCTCCTTCGTCAAAGTGGATTCAGGAAAAACTAAAGACCTGTGGATTAAGGCCAATTAATAATATTGTTGATATCACGAATTATGTAATGTTGGAAACCGGTCAGCCTCTTCACGCTTTTGATTTTGATAAGCTCTCCGGAGGCAAAAAGAAAAAAATTATTGTCAGAAGGGCAAAAGGCGGAGATAAAATAGTTACTTTAGATAATGAAAAATATGATTTAGACAAAGATATTTTAGTTATTGCTGACAAAGAAGGTCCTTTAGCTATTGCTGGGATTAAGGGCGGGAAGAAAGCCGAAATAGATAAAAAAACTAAAACCATTGTTTTAGAATCGGCTAATTTCGATCAAAGAGTTGTAAGAAAAGGATCTAAAAAATTAAATTTAAAAACTGACGCTTCCTGGAGATTTGAACATAGAATTGATCCTAACTTAACAAAAATAGCAATAAACAGAACGGCGGAATTAATCCAAAAAGAGACTCACTCGCAAAGCGGATACCCGAAAATTGCTTTAGGGTTGGTTGATTTTTATCCTAAGAAAGTTTTATCCAAAAAAGTTAAACTAGATTTAAATTATGTTGAAAAATTACTTGGAGTAAAAATACCAACAAAAGAAGTAAAAGATATTTTAAATAAATTGGAATTTAAAGCTAGACAAGCTCGGTCCAAGCAATTAATAGTGGAGGTGCCAACTTTTAGACTAGATATTTCCTTACCCGAGGATTTAATTGAAGAAATTAGCAGAATTTACGGAGGTCGGAATATTCCCGCAACTTTTCCTATCGCCTCTTTAATTCCTCCCAAAAGAAACTTTGAAATTTTTTGGGAAGATGCTGCCAAAAATATTTTAAAAGAATTAGGATTCACTGAAGTTTATAATTATTCATT
>CAZDKD010000003.1:29078-32272 GCA_964506305.1 uncultured Candidatus Saccharibacteria bacterium
CTGCCAAAAATATTTTAAAAGAATTAGGATTCACTGAAGTTTATAATTATTCATTTGTTGGCGAAAGGGAAGTTAATTTTTTTAATTATAAAAACGAAGAAATGATTGAAGTAAAAAATCCAATGAGCTTGGATCAAAAATATTTGAGACCGAGTTTAATTCCCAACCTACTCAAAGACGTAAAAGATAATTTTAAATACTTTAATGAATTTAAAATTTTTGAGCTGGGAAAGATATTTATCAACGAACAGCGAACAGCAAACCCGCCCCAAAGGGGCGAGGCTCGCTCAACGAAGTTGAGCGGTAACGAACAATTAGAAAAGATAATGTTGGCTGGGGTGATTGCCCGAAAGCATGGTGATAATAAAGGATTTTACCAATTAAAGGGGGTAATTGATTCATTGCTTAATAAGCTTGGAATAAGTGATATTTGGTATGATTCTTATGAGCAAACTCCAGAAGAAAGTAAATTAGCAATTTGGCATTCTAAGAAATCGGCCGAAATTAAGATTGGCAGAGAAGAGGTTGGATTTTTAGGAGAAATTTCTTCAGAAGTGCTGAAAAATTTAAAAATTGAAGGCAAGATAATTTTGTTTGATATTAATTTTGGGAAGTTAAGAAAACTCTGTTCCGAAGAACAAGAGTATCAGCCGATTTCTCAATATCCTTCTGCAGTTCGGGATCTGGCGGTATTAGTGCCGATTAATGTTAAGGTTGTAGAGGTTCTGAATAAAATTTCAGTTGCCGGAGGTTCTTTAATCAGAGATGTTGACCTTTTTGATATCTATGAAGGAGAAGAACTTCCCCAGGGGAAAAAGAATTTAGCTTTTCATATAATTTATCAAGCAGAAAACAAAACTCTTAAAGCTAAGGAGATAGATAAAATACAAAATAAAATTATTAAAGTGTTAGAAAAAAATCCCAAATGGGAAGTGAGAAGATAAAATTTTATGATTAAGAAAAAAACAATTAAAAAACCAAAAAAGCAAGCCAAACCTAAAAAGCCCTCGAAAGAGAAGGTAGGGGATTACACGGCCAAAGACATTTATGTTTTAGAAGGATTAGATCCTGTTAGAAGAAGACCCGGGATGTATATTGGTTCAACTGGTCCTGATGGCTTACATCACTTAATTTGGGAGTGCGTTGATAATGGATTAGATGAGGCGATTGGCGGTTATGCTAAAAATATTGAAGTTGCTCTTTTGCCGGGAAATAAAGTGAGAACAACTGATGATGGAAGAGGTATTCCGGTAGAGAAACATCCCCAGACAAAAAAATCAGCTCTGGAAACAGTAATGACTACCCTGCATGCCGGAGCAAAGTTTGGAGGAAAGGCCTATCAAGTGGCAGGAGGGTTGCACGGGGTAGGGGTTTCGGTGGTTTGCGCTTTGTCTAATTATTTAAAAGCTGAAGTTTGCCGAAACGGAATTAAGTATTTTCAAGAATATTCTAAAGGAAAAACTCAAGGCAAACTTAAAAAAGATGGCAGCTGTCGGCAAACTGGAACTACTGTTCTATTTGAACCCGATCCGGAGATTTTTGGGGAAATTAAATTTAATGCCAAAAGAATCTTAAGCCATCTGCGTCAACAGGCCTATTTAACCAAGGGAGTCAGAATAACTTTTAGAGACGAAAGACCTGAAGAAGAAAAATCTAGTTATAGTTTCTATTTTGAAGGCGGTCTTGCTTCTTATGTTAAGTATTTAATTCACAGTTCTACGTCTCGTCATCCTAATATTTTTTATTGTTGTGGTGAAAAGAACGGAATAATCGTAGAAGCCGCTTTTCAATATACTCAGGAGTTTGAGTGTCACGAGGAAAGCTTTGCCAATAATATTCATACTGAGGAAGGAGGCACTCATTTAACCGGGTTTAGAACCGCTCTGACCAGAACTATTAATGATTATGCGAGAAAGAATGATTTTTTGAAAGCCTCAGACGATAATTTGTCAGGGGAAGATATAAGGGAGGGCTTAACAGGAATTGTTGCAGTTAAGATAAGAGAGCCCCAGTTTGAGGGCCAAACCAAAGCGAAATTAGGAAATCCAGAAGTTAAAGCAGTGGTAGATCAAGTTGTTTCTGAATATTTAACTGATTTTTTAGAAAGAAATCCCCAGGATGGTAGGGCGATTATTGAAAAATGTGTTTTATCTTCCAGGGCTAGAAAGGCGGCCAGGGCGGCTAAAGAAACAGTTTTAAGAAAAGGAGTTTTAGAAGGGCTTGCTTTACCCGGGAAATTGGCTGATTGTGCCTCAAAGAATCCTGAGGAATCCGAACTATATATTATTGAAGGAGATTCCGCCGGCGGTTCATGTAAATCGGCTCGGGATAGGCGTTTTCAGGCAATTTTGCCCCTTCGGGGTAAAATCTTAAATGTAGAGAAAGCCAGAATAGACAAAATTCTCTCTTCAAAAGAAATCAGGGCTTTAATTATTGCTATGGGAACTGCCATCGGCGAAGATTTCAATATTGAAAAAGCAAGATATCACCGAATCATTCTTACTTTAGATGCTGATGTTGACGGCTCTCACATTAGAACTCTTTTATTAACTCTTTTTTATCGTTATTTTAAACCTATAATTGAAAAAGGTTATCTTTATATCGCTCAGCCTCCGCTTTACCGGATTCAAGTAGGGAAAAAAATAGAGTATGCTTACAATGAAGGCCAAATGGAAAAAATTTTAGCAAGGTTAAAAAAAGAAAAAACTGCAAATTTTTCTATTCAGCGTTATAAAGGACTTGGAGAAATGAATCCTTCTCAGCTTTGGGAAACAACTATGAATCCGGAGAATCGTATTTTATTGAATGTCACTATTGAGGATGCCCAGGAGGCCGACAGAGTTTTTGATACTTTGATGGGAGAAGAAGTATCTCCGAGAAAGAAGTTCATCCAAACCTATGCCAAGAAGGTAAAGAACTTAGATATATAGGGTTCTTGACATCTGATTTCTTTTCGGCTAATATTAAAAATGAGGCCGGAAAGGCCTTTTTAAAAAACTATGAAAATTGCTAACTTACCTCAAAAAATTGTTACTTTTTTAAAAGAAGTTAAACTTGAAATGAAAAAAGTTAATTGGCCCACTCGCCGGGAAACTTTGAAATACACTTTGATTATTATCGGCGTTTCGGTAGCAGTAGCTGCTTTTTTAGGCGGTTTAGATTTTATATTTAATACTTTATTAACAAAGTTTATT
>CAZDKD010000003.1:32372-52164 GCA_964506305.1 uncultured Candidatus Saccharibacteria bacterium
TTCGCATGCCCAAACAAAAATTACCTCAGGAAAAAAACTGGTATGTTATTCATACTTATTCTGGTTATGAAGACGCAGTTTCTAAAAGCTTAAAACAAAGAGTAGATTCTTTGGGTATGGAGGATAAAATTTTTGATGTTATAGTGCCAAAAGAGAAAAAGATTAAAATTAAAAGTGGTAAAAGGAAAGTAATAGAGGAAAAAATTTATCCTGGTTATGTTATAGTTGAAATGATAGTTACTGATGATTCCTGGTATGTTGTTAGGAATACTCCCAATGTGACTGGTTTTGTCGGAGTTGGCACTACTCCGGTGCCAATTTCCAGTGAAGAAATTGAAATCTTGAAGAAAAGAATGGGAGTAGAGGTTCCTCAATATAAAATTGAAGTTAAGGTGGGTGATTCAGTAAAAATTGTTGATGGTCCATTTAAGGATTTTGACGGAAGGGTTTCGGAAATTGACGAGCAAAGAGGAAAAATAAAGGTTTTAGTAAATATGTTTGGCAGGGACACTCCGGTCGAATTAGATTCATTACAAATTAAGAAACTTTAATAATATGCCTAAAAAAGTAAAAGCTATTATAAAACTTCAAATTCTAGCAGGTAAAGCAACTCCCGCTCCTCCGGTAGGGCCGGCTTTAGCTCAGCACGGCTTAAATATTGCCGAGTTCTGCCAAAAATTCAATGATGTAACAAAAGAACAATCTGGATTTAAAATCCCTGTAGAAATTACGGTTTACGGGGATAGAAGTTATAATTTTAAAGTGAAACAGCCACCTGCCTCAGAACTTTTGAAAAAAGCAGCCGGCATTGAAAAAGGATCGGGTGAGCCAAATAAAAAAATAGTAGCTAAAATTACAAAAAGCCAGCTAAAAGAAATTGCCCAGAAGAAAATGCCTGATTTGAATGCTAAAGACATCGAGCAGGCAATGAAGATTATTGAAGGAACGGCCAAGAACATGGGAATAGAAATAACAGAATAATTTTTAACTTCAATATGAGGCCATCAAAAGAAGAATACTATTTAAATATTGCTAAAGCGGTTGCCCAAAGATCAACTTGTTTCAGATTAAAAGGAGGAGCAGTTATTGTCCGGGGCGATCAGATTATTTCCACTGGCTATATTGGTGCTCCTAGAGGAACAAAGGATTGTTTGGAAAGAGGCGAATGTTTAAGAGATAAGTTGCATATTCCCCATGGGAAGCAATATGAAATATGCCGGAGCGTTCATGCGGAACAAAATGCTATTATTAACGCTGCTAGAGCCGGAGTAAGTTTATATGGGGGAACGATGTATATGTATGCCGAAAATGGAGAAGGAAAAAGGATAGATAGTTTCCCTTGTTATATCTGCAAGAAGATGATTATTAATGCCGGATTGGAAAGAATGATTTGCTCTGATAAAGGCGGAGGAATAAAAAGTTTTGAAATAAAAGACTGGGTTAGCGAATGGCAGAAAGGTGATATTTTAGATGATAAATATCAATACGGCAAAGATCAGAACAAAAATTTTAATAAAGATGAATAAAAACATTTATTCGGGAAAACTTATTGTAGTAGAGGGTTTAGATGGCTCTGGCCAAACTTCTCAAGCATCTCTTTTAAGAGATTTTTTTATTAATAAAGGTTATCAGGTGGTTTTAACGAAAGAGCCAACTCAAGATTCTGAAGCCGGAAAAAAAATTAAAGAAATTTTAGAAAAGAAAATTGAAACAGATCCATTAGAATTACAAAAACTATATGCTAAAGATAGGAAAGAGCATTTGGAAAGTACAATTATCCCTGCCTTAGAACGGGGGAAAATAGTTATTTCGGATAGATATTTTTTTTCCACCTTTGCTTACGGCACAGCTCATGGCGCTGATTTAAACGAGTTAATTGAAATGAATAATGATTTTTTACTGCCCGATTTAACTTTTTTGCTCAAAGTGAATCCCGAAGTTTGCATTAAGAGAATAGAGAGAAGGGGAGACCCGAAGACCCTTTTTGAAAAGGAAGAAAGATTAGCTAAGGTTTGGGAAGTTTATAAAATATTGCCAAATAAGTTTAAAAATGTTTATATGATTGACGGCGAAGAATCAATTAAAGAAGTTTTTGAACAAGTTAAAAAGGTCGTTCTTTTAAAATTTTTAAAGGAGAATTAAGATGTCAGAAATTTTAAAAAACGCAGGTAGTTACAAGATTTTATCAATTATGGCGGGATTGGGCGGGGAAAATCCCTTACAGTTGATTGAGCTTGCCGGCCGTACTTCTTATCAAAGCAGGGATAAAATTACAGATGATTCCGCGGCAAAATTTGTGGAGATGCTCAGAAAAAGAGGTCATGAGTCGGTAATTGAGCATTCTTGCATAACAGTTGAATTTGATGATATATCGCGCGGTTTTACTCACGAATTAGTGCGGCACCGATTAGCAGCTTATACCCAAGAATCAACTCGATATGTTGATGAAAGTGATTTTCGAGTTGTGGTTCCTCCCGATAAAGATCCAGATGAAAAACTGGTTTTGCTTAATCTTCCGGGGGGTGGCAGTATTAAAGTTTCTTTTCAGGAATGGATAGATTTAAATGAACAAATGTACAGAGGATTAAGAAAGGCTGGTTGGGTTTCTCAGGATGCAAGACAGACTCTGCCTATTGGCATAAAAGCCCAGATTGTTATTACGGCTAATTTTAGAGAGTGGCGCCATATTTTTAAACTGAGATGTGCTCAGGGTGCCCATTGGGAAATAAGAAGAGTAATGATTAATCTTTTAAAAGATGTCCAAAAGAAAATTCCCATTATTTTCGATGATTTTGAAGTAAGTGAAGATGGGCAAAGCGCAAAGCTAAAAAGCTCCCAATAGGAGCTTTTTTTTATTAATACGTCACTTCTACTTTATTTTGTTAATTTGATGTATAATTAAGTAAATAATTTTGAATTATGAACTATAAATCTACCATTGGTCTTGAAATACATACTGAATTGAAAACAAAATCTAAAATGTTTTGTTCTTGCAAAAACGATCCAGACGAAAAGCATCCAAATGTCAATATTTGTCCTGTTTGTATGGGACATCCGGGAACTTTGCCGGTAATTAACAAAGAAGCAGTAAGAAAGGTGATAAAAACAGGGCTGGCTTTGAATTGCCAGATTCCTAAAAAATCTAAGTTTGATAGAAAAAATTATTTTTATCCTGACCTGCCAAAAGACTACCAAATTTCTCAATATGATATGCCTTTTTGTAAAGAAGGTTTTTTAGAAATCGGTACTTCGACAAGCTCAGCACAAGCTAAAAGAATTCGCATAACAAGGATTCATCTTGAAGAAGATACTGGCAGGTTGGTTCATCCTAAGGGAGAAGATAATTCATTAGTTGATTTTAATAGAGCCGGAATTCCTTTAATGGAAATGGTTACTGAGCCGGATTTAGAGTCAGGCAAGGAGGCAAGAAAATTTGCCGAGGAGTTTCAATTGATTTTAAGATATCTTGGGGTTTCTGATGCTGATATGGAAAAAGGACAATTACGGGTTGAAGTGAATATTAGTTTAAGCAAGGGGCAGAAACTGGGAACAAAAGTAGAAATTAAGAATTTGAATTCATTCAGAACAGTAGAAAAAGCGATTGACTATGAAATTGAAAGACAAACGGAAGTTTTGAAGAAAGGCAAAAAAGTTGTTCAGGAAACCCGTGGCTGGAATAAAACAAAACAGGCAACATTTAGCCAGCGGGAAAAAGAAGAAGCTCATGATTATAGATATTTTCCTGAACCAGATTTGCCAACCATTGACTTAGAAAAGGAGTTTATTCAAGAAATTAAAGCAGAAATTCCCGAACTTCCTCAAAAAAAAAGAGAAAGATTAACAAGAGAATATAATTTAGATGAAAAAGTTGTTGAGATTTTCACTTTTAATAAAGATTTGGGTGAATATTTTGAAAAAGTGATGTCTGAGTTTAGAAACTGGGTAAAAGAAATAGAAATAAAAGAGAAAGTTGGAAAGGATGAGTTTCTAAAACTAACTAAGTTAGCTACAAACTACATTATCACTGATTTACAGGGTTTGCTTGGAGGAGCTTTGGTTTCAGGAGAGGATTTTCTAATTAGTCCTGAGAACTTTGCCGAGTTTGTCACTTTAATTTATAAAGGCAAAATATCAAGCAAGATTGCCAAAATAGTTTTGGAAGAAATGTTTAAAACAGGAGCTGACCCTTCTCATATTATTGAAGAAAAAGGCCTAACTCAATTAACTGATACAGGAGAGATTGAGAAAATTGTGAAAGAAGTAATTTCCAAAAATCCAAAAGTAATTGAAGATTATAAGAAAGGTAAAGAAAACGCCCTCCAGTTTTTAGTAGGGCAAGTAATGGCGCAAACCCGGGGTAGGGCAAAGCCGGAGGTGGTTAATCGGTTATTAAAAGAAAGTCTTTAACAAGTTTTTTTGCTTCGCTGTATTTTCGAATCCAGTGAATGCGGGGGTCGCGTTTGAACCAAGTCATTTGGCGCTTGGCGTAGTGCTCGCTTTCTTTTTGTATTTTTTCTACCATACCTTGGTAGTTTATTTTTTTCTGAAGATACAAAGCAATATATCTGTATTCCAAACCGAATTCTTCTAATCTTTTCCAGGAAAGTTTTGACTTTCTCAATCTTTTAATCTCAGCTATCATTCTCTGTTTCAATCTTTTTAATAATCTTTTTTTTATTAATCCTTTAAGCTTAACAGGGTTTTTTTTAATGCCGATTATCAAAACTTCAAATTGAGGTGGCTTCTTTTTTAATAGAGGGACCGGCTTTTTAGTTTTAATAATAATTTCAAGAGCCCTTATTAATCTTCTTCTATTATTTTTATCAATTGACTTTGCTCTTTTCAAGTCGAGTTTTTTTAACATTTTAAAAAGTTCTTCAGTGTTCTTTTTTTCAAGTTCAGCTCTTAATTTCCAATCAGGCTTTACTTCCGGGATAATAATTCCATCAACTACTGCCTGGATATAAAAGCCTGTTCCTCCAACCAGAAAAGGAACGCCTCCCTTTTTATGGATTTTGTTAATTGCTTTTAGAGCAAGTTTTTGATATTGAGCGACGGTAAATCTTTTTTTTGGCGAGGCAACATTTAAGAGATAGTGGGGGATGCCCTGCATTTCTTTTCTAGTTATCTTGCCGGTCCCAATATCCATTCCCTTATATACCTGGCGTGAATCAGCAGAAACAACCTCGCCATTGAATTTTTTGGCGAGTTTTATTGATAGTGCGGTTTTTCCGGAAGAGGTCGGCCCCAAAATAACAATTAGCTTTTTTGATTCTCTTGACATATTTTTTATTAAGCCTTATAATAAAGTAAAGAGTTTATTTTGTTTATTAAAAACTGAAAGGAGATAGGAAATGAAGAAATTACTGATTCTCATAATCGCTATCGTTTGTCTTGGTTTTTTTCTCGTATTTGCCGGCGTTCCAATAGTTCCAGTAACTGGATTTCTTAAAGGAGCAGGCATTCTGGCAGCTATTTTGGTTGGTGGCACTATTATTGGCACTTTCCTTCTTATTGGAATGTTTTATGCGAGTATTATTCTTTGTGTCGCTTTGCCTATGTTCGGTGGTCTTTTTCTCGGATGGTTTTTTGAGAATGTTTTTTTCTGGCGGAGCGAATTGATTTTTTGGCTCGGGTTTATTTTAACGGGCTATTTATGTAGTTACCCACTTTACTGGCTTTATTCGTTAGTTGGGACTCTTGGGTAATAAATTTTTAAACCACTTAGAAAAATTCTAGGTGGTTTTTTTAAATTCTCCTTTTAAGCCCCAAGGGAGAGCGTCTATAATTTTTACTTTTACGAATTGGCCCAAAAGCTTCTTTTTTGATTCAACTTTAACGGTTTTGTATGTTCGTGTCTTTCCAAACAAAAATCCTTTCTCGGTTTTATTAACTAGCACTTCAACGGTTTTTCCAATATATTTTTTATTTTTTTCCAAAGCGGTTTGTTTTAAAACTTCGGTTAAAATCTTATCTCTTCTGTCTTTTTCTTTTGGAGATATATTATCTTTAAGTTTTGCCGCCTTTGTTCCTGTTCGCAGAGAAAACTTATTGATATAAGCCATATCGTATTCGATCTCTTTAAAAAGCTTTGCTGTATTTTCAAATTGTTTTTTTGTTTCTCCCGGGAAGCCGACGATTATGTCAGTGGATAAAGCAATGTTCGGGATTTTTTTTCTGATTTTTTTAACTAAATTTTTATAATATTTAACTGTATAACGGCGGTTCATTTGTTTTAAGATTTTATTATCTCCCGCCTGAATCGGCAAATTAAGATATTCAGTAACTTTTTTACACCCAGCCATAGCTTCAATTAATTCATCTGAAAAATCCCTTGGATGGGAAGAAGTAAATCTTATCCAAAACTTTCCTGGAATTTTATTGATTTTTTTAAGAAGCTGAGGAAAAGGTATAGCGCTGTATGAGTTTACATTCTGGCCTAAAAGCCAGATTTCTTTATATCCTCTTTTAACTAAGTTTTTTATTTCACAAATAATCTCTTCTGCTGGTCTCGATATTTCTCTTCCTCTTACATAGGGGACAACGCAATAAGAGCAAAAATTATTACAGCCAGTCATTATTGGAACAAGCGCAGAGAATTTATTAGAATATTTTGACTGAATTTTAAGATAGTTCGTTGCTTTTATTAGTTCTTTGCCAGATATTGTTTTTTTATTTTTAGAATCTAATATTTTCGGCCATTTTGGCAGATAATTAAATTCAAGATTTTTATGTTTATACCTTAGCAAATCAAGGTTCTGCCGAGCAAAGCGAGGTAAGGTTCTTATATCTAAAACAAGGTCAAATATTTTTGATAATTTATTTTTATCTTTTTTTAAAATGCAACCAGTTAGAATGGTTTGTAGTTTGTGGTTGGTAGTTTTTAGTTCTCGAAGTTTTGGCAAAAGTCCAAAAACCCTGTCTACGGCACTTTGCCTAACTGAGCACATATTAACTACAATTAAATCGGCCTCGTTAATTTTTGAGGCCGGCTGATATCTTGTTTTTTCTAAAACAGTTGCAATTCTCTCACTGTCTGACTTGTTCATTTGACAGCCGAATGTAATAAGGAAGTATTTCATGATTTACATTTTAACTTAAATTCATATTTTTTCAAGAAAAAAGCCTCTCCTTAGAGACTATTTTTTTTGTTCTTTGTTTACTATTGTCAGTGTATTTTCTCTTTTTTCTCTTTTAAAAAGTATCTCCACTGTTCTATAAATTCTATAAAAAGAGTAAAAGGCATATCTATCAGGGCGGAAAAGAAAGCAGCTATAAGATTGTATCTTTTCCATTTGACTGTCAGCCACTTTCCCAGTTGGATAACCGGTACAGCAAAAGGGTCAACAAGAAGGTGAAAAAATGTTTCCTTTTCTTCAATTACTTGCAGTTCTTTTGCTCTTTGCCTGATTTTTGCCCCGGCGAAAGCAATTAAAGAAAGGAAAATAACAAAGATTATATAGGAAAGGGGAGGGAAGTTTACTTGATAGAGCCCCCAAATTATTAGGCCAAGAATAGCGCAAAAACAGAGAAAGTAGAAAAGATTTATTATAGTTCCAAGGATTACACTTCTTTTAGGAAAAGTTTTTACTTCGTAAACATCTTTCTTTTCTCTCTCGTAAACGATTTTCATTACTTCCATTACTACTTGTTCTTGATTTTCTTTTTTAGGGGGTTTGATGGTTATAACCAAAAGAAGCATTAGGAGAGTGGGGCCTAAAATATCCACTCCGACAGCCAAAAAGTTAAATTGGCCAGTAAGAATTTTAGTAGCCGGGATTTCTATAGCTAAAAGAGAAACAATATTGGTAAGAAAAATAGATAAGGTAGCATAAAAAGCAGCTCGGGCAAGACGCTTTTTTAAGGTTTTTACTCTTTTATTATATGCTTCTCTGATTAAATTTTCTAAGACTTCCGGATTAGAAACCTTTTCTTTAATCGTCATTGGGCTTTTTGAAATAACATCTCCTAAAAGCAAATAAAGAGTATCATATTTCTCGCAGATTTGATAAAATTTGTCGCTTAAAGAGTGGTTTAAATCTTTATCTATACCTTCTCGAAGCGAATAAATATTTTTAGCAATTTCGTTAAGCTGAAATTCTGAAAGATTTCTCCATTCTGAATATCTATATTTTAAAAGATGATAACTGATTACCGGAGCATCTAACTTAAATAGAGCTCTTTGAACTGAAATATAAATCTGGATATTTTTTTCTTCTTCGTTTATTCCTCCGACTTTTAAAATTCCTTCATTGACTTTAATCTGCTCTTTCATTATTTCAAACATATAATTCATTAGAGATCTTTCTTTTAGGGCGGGGCTAAGAATTTCTTCTATTTCGCAGGCCGCAATTCCTGATACCCAGCTATAAAGTTGAAGTTTTGATTTTTTTTCTTCGGAGGGCGCTTGGTTAAGAATAAATATATATTTATCAATTGCTTTTTGAACTTCTTTAACTTTTGATTCTTCAATTTTATCATTTGGGAAATGTCCTCCTCTTATTAATTCCAAAACCAGAGGTTCGGCGATGGAAAGTTCTTTAGTTAATTCTCCGTTAGTTAAATCTAATTGAGCGAAAAACCGCCTTTTTAATATTCTTTCAACTGCTCTCCTTTTTAAAAGGTGTTCTTCTTTCCAATCTATAATCCCTCTTATTTTTTCGTAAAAAGCAGCCACCTTTGAGGCAACCTCATCCACGTGAATAGTTGGCAATCCTTCTTTTGGTTGGAGGGATTGCTGCCAAAACTGGTAACGGGATATTAATTTTTGAGTAGATTGAGATATTTGCGACATGATTACTTTTTTGTTTCTAATTCCATTTTAACCCTTTTAGTAAACTTATCCAATTTAATCATTCCTACATCTCCTTTTTTTCTTTCCCTTACTCTGACAGATTTTGTTTTCATTTCTTTATCGCCGACAACTAGCATATAAGGAATTTTTTGAATTTCTCCTCCTCTGATTTTCTTAGAAACGGTTTCATTTTCGTCCTTGATTTCTGCTCTTAGGAAGCTAAGCTCTTTTTTAACTTGTTCAGCGTATTTTTTATGGCGGGTGCTAATCGGAATAACCCAAATCTGAACCGGTGATAGCCACAAAGGCAAACTTCCGGCATAATGTTCCAGTAAAACTCCGATAAATCTTTCAATGCTTCCCAAAAGCGCCCGATGAATCATATAAGGTTCTTTTTTCTTTCCTCTTTTGTCAATATAAGCCATATTAAATCTTTCCGGCAGGTTGAAGTCAAACTGGATTGTTGTACATTGCCATTCTCTTCCTAAAGAATCTTTTATTTTAATGTCAATTTTTGGTCCGTAGAAAACTCCGCCGCCGGGATCAATTTGATATTCAAGTTTATTTTCTTTGAGCACGTATTTGAGAGTATCAGTGGCTTTTTTCCAGCTCTTATCTGTACCGGCGTACTTTTCCGGTTTAGTGGAAAGATAAATAATATAATCTTTAAAACCGAAGGTTTTGAGCATTCTTAACCCTTGTTTTATAAGATTATTTACTTCTTGGGATATTTGATCCGGGGCGCAGATAATATGGGCGTCATCTTGAGTAAATCCCCGAACTCTGATTAATCCGTGCAGAACTCCTGATTTTTCATAGCGATAAACCGTTCCCAGTTCAGCATATTTTATTGGAAGATCTTTGTAGCTTCGGATTTTTGAATCATAAACCTTAACATGAAAAGGGCAATTCATTGGTTTTAGCAAATATTTTTCTTCATCTATCTGAATAGGGGAATACATATT
This sequence comes from uncultured Candidatus Saccharibacteria bacterium, assembly GCA_964506305.1. Classification (GTDB taxonomy): domain Bacteria; phylum Patescibacteriota; class Minisyncoccia; order Minisyncoccales; family GWA2-38-27; genus CAZDKD01. The sequence continues at coordinate 42,132 of CAZDKD010000003.1, forward strand.
CTCCCGGTAAAAATTCCAATGTCCGGATTTTTTCCATAGTTTAAGGTTTCCTATATGGGGCGTATAGAGCCATTTATAATTTTGAGCGGTTAGTTCTTCGTATAAATAATTTTCAATAGTATGGCGAAGCACCGCTCCCTTAGGAAGCCAAATTGGCAGGCCGGCTCCCACTTCTTCGTCAAAAAGAAACAACTCTAATTTTTTACCTAAAATACGATGATCTCTTTTTTCCGCTTCTTCTTGGAGCTTAAGGTATTTATCTAATTCTTTTTTGGTTTTAAATGCCACTCCGTAAATACGGGTTAGCATTGGGTTCTTTTCATCGCCTTTCCAATAAGCGCCGGCAATCTTGGTCAATTTAAAAGCGTCGGGATTTATTTCTTTGGTTGATTTAATATGAGGACCTTTGCATAAATCAGTAAACTTTCCGCTTTCATAAATAGTCGCTTTTTTGCCCGGCACTTCTTTAATTAATTCCAATTTGTAGGGTTGTCCTTTAAATATTTTTTTTGCTTCTTCTTTTGTAACTATTTTCTTCTTGAATTTGATATTTTGTTTGAGTAGTTTTTTTATCTTTTTTTCTATTTTTGGCAAATCTGCGGGAGTAATTTTTTCTGATAAATCAAAATCATAATAAAATCCATTTTCAATAGCCGGTCCAATGCCAAATTTTACTCCGGGAAAGAACTCTTGGACAGTAGCTGCTAAAATATGAGATAGAGAGTGACGAATAGTTTTAATTTCCATGTTTATTGTTCTTTGATGAGTATTTCTTCAATGTCTTCAGCAATTATTTTGCGGACATTATCTCGGTCATTAACTTTTCCCGAAATAAAAACAATCTTGTTTTCTTGGAAGGCATTTGGGTTTTTTTTAATCACTCCGGGAAAGACGACAACTTCGGTTTTGTCGGTCAGATCTTCTAATTTTACAAAAAGCATTGGTTTTCCGTTTTTGGTGATAATCTTTTTAATTGTTGAAATAATTCCTCCGACTTTAATTCTTTGATTTATCCAAACGTTTTTGATTTTAGAAAGAGACATGGTTTTTTTCTCTAAAATATCTTTAAAATCATCCAGGGGGTGGGAACTTACATAGAGGCCCAAAAGATCTTTTTCCCAGCTCAATTTTTCAAAGTTTGTTGCCGGGGCAACAGAATCTAACTTTATATGGTTGTTGAAATCAGCTTCTTCAAATAGACCTTTTTGGCCGTTCATTTTTATTTTTTGAGTTTCTCTTGACCATTCAAGCAGTTTTTCTAAATTATGAAGCAACTGGTTTCTCTCGGAAAATTTATCAAAAGCTCCGGCTTTAATCAAGCTCTCCATTGATTTTTTATTTAAATCTTTTGAGTCAATTCTTTGGATAAAATCCTCAATGCCTCCAAACGGACCGTTATCTTTTATTTCTTTAACAATTACATCAATCACGTTTTCGCCGACATTCTTTATAGCCAACAATCCAAACCTTATTTTATTCTCATTGGGGACAACTGTAAAGTTTTTTAAGCTTTCATTAATATTTGGAGCCAGAACTTCAACTCCTATTTTCTTGCAGTCTTCGATTAAAACAGCGATTCTTTCCACATCGTTTTTTTCCGAAGTTAGGAGCGAAGCCATGAACTCCACCGGAAAGTGAGCTTTTAGATATGCGGTTTGGTAAGCAATCATTGCGTAGGAACAACTGTGAGATCTGTTAAATCCGTATCTGGCAAAAGGTAGGATCCATTGCCAGATTTTTTGGGCAGTTCTTTTTTCAATCTCGTTCTTTATCATTCCTTCAATAAATTTTTCTTCCTGCTGATTAAGCAAACTCTTTATTTTTTTCCCGACTGCTTTTCGAAGCACATCGGCTTCGGATAAAGTAAAGCCTGCTAATTGCTGGGCTATTTGCATAAGTTGCTCTTGATAAATGCAAATTCCTTGAGTTTTTTCTAAAATTGGTTTTAGTTTAGGATGAAGGTATTCAATTTTTTTCCTTTTGTGCTTTCGGTCAATATAATCCGGGATGAATTGTATAGGGCCTGGCCGGTATAAGGCAACCATGGCAACAATATCCTCAAATTCAGTCGGTTTTAGTTGCTTTAGGTATCTTTTCATTCCGCTTGATTCCAGTTGAAATACGCCAGTAGTGCTTGCTCTCTGTAAAAGTTTGAATGTTTCCTTATCGTCTAAAGGAATATTTTCAATGTTAATTTTCTTGCCTCCTTGAACCACATATATTCTGGACAGAGCATCCTCAATTACGGTCAAGTTTTTCAAGCCCAAGAAATCCATCTTTAGAAGTCCTAAGTCTTCAATTGAGTGCATTTCGTATTGGGTAATGATATTTTCATCGTTTTGGGTAGGGTACTGTAGGGGAATTAAATCAGAAAGGGGCTGGTTGCTCATTACTACTCCGCAGGCGTGAGTGGAGGCATGGCGAGTTACCCCTTCAAGTTTTTTTGCCAGATCAATTAATCTTTTTGCCTGTTCATCGGTTTCGTAAATGTTCTTGAATTCGGCAACCTGTTTCAGAGTTTTATCTAAAGTAAAGCCGAAAGGAATCATTTTAGCGATTTGGTCGCAATAACTATAAGTGTAGCTTAATGCTCTGCCGACATCTCTGATTACCGCTCTGGCTGCCATTGTTCCAAAAGTAATAATTTGAGCAACTTTATCCCGGCCGTATTTTTGGGCTACATAATTTATAACCTCATCTCTTCTTCTGTCGGTAAAATCAAGATCAATATCGGGCATGGATATTCGCTCCGGATTAAGAAAGCGCTCAAATAAAAGATTGTTTTTTATAGGATCAATACTGGTAATATTTAATAAATAAGAAACTAGAGATCCTGCTGCTGATCCTCTTCCCGGACCAACTATAATTCTTTGCTGTTTTGCCCAGTTTACAAAATCTTGAACTATCAAAAAGTAAGAGGCAAAGCCGGTTTGCTTAATAACCGAAAGCTCGTAGTTTAATCTATTAATAGTTTCTTTATTCGGATTTTCTCCGAAACGATTTTTTAATCCTTGAGCGCAAAGATTTTCAAGATACTCGTCCGGAGTTTTATTATCGGGCACTTCATAGTAGGGTAGTTTGGTTTTTCCGAGTTCAAGTTCAAGATTGCAGGAATCAGCAATTTTTTCCGTGTTCTTAATGGCTTCAGGCGTATCTTTGAATGCCTCTTCCATTTCTTTTTGAGTTCTCAGGGAAAAATCGTCCGATTTTATAGTTAATCTTTCCGGATCGTTGGGGTCGGCGCCGGTATTAATCAGCATTAAAACATCCTGGGCTTCGGCATCTTCCGGTTTTAAATAATGAGTATCGTTAGTTGCCACTAAGGGAATGCCGTATTTTTTTGATATGGAAATTATAGTTTCGTTAACGGTTTTTTGCTCTTTAATATGAGGATGGTGTTGAATTTCCAAGTAAAAATTATTTTCTCCAAAGATTTCTTGGTATCTAAGAGCTAATTTTTCTGCCTCTTCATATTTTTTTGCCGAAATTAGGCGGGGAATTTTTCCTGCCAGGCAGGCGCTGAGGGCAATAAGACCTTTTGAGTGTTTAACTAAAAGTTTCTCATCCACTCTCGGTTTATAATAAAAGCCCTCCAAGTGGGCTTTTGTAACTAATTTAACTAGGTTTTTATATCCTTCTTCGTTTTTTGCCAGTAAAACTAAATGATATCTTTTATTATCTATATTCGGCCTTTTCTGCTCCATTTTTTCATAAGCCAGATATACTTCGCAGCCGATTATTGGTTTGATTCCTTTTTCCTTAGCTTTTTTATAAAATTCAATCGCTCCGTATAAAACTCCATGGTCGGTTAAAGCCAAAGAATCCATTCCCAATTCTTTGGTATAATCTAAAAGCTCGTCTATTTTTGGCAGACCGTCTAGCAAAGAATAGTGGCTATGAACATGAAGATGAGTGAATTTTGCCATACTTAGTTTATATCATTTTACTTTTTCTAATTGTTTTAGTCAAACATATTTATTATGGTAAAATAAAATAATGAAATATCCTAATTTTAGGGAAGAAAAAAAATTGTGGAGAAAAGGATATAATTTTGTAGTTGGTTTAGATGAGGCTGGCAGGGGGCCTTTAGCCGGTCCGGTTGTTGCTGCCGCTCTTTGTTTTAATTACTTTAAAAAAAAATCGAGAAGTAACAGAGATCCGTTCTCTGTCAATTTGACAGAGAACGGATCTCTGTTAACCGAGCTAAGAGATTCAAAGAAGCTTTCACCTAAAAAAAGAGAAGAACTTTATAAGCTGTTAAAGAAAGGCTCGGAGATAGAATGGGGGATAGGACGAGTTTCGGAAAAAGTTATAGACAAGATTAATATTTTGGAAGCGACAAAACTGGCAATGAAAAGAGCAGTGCGGAATTTAGAGAAAAAATCTTCTTCGGCTGATTTTTTAATTTTAGACGGGAATTTTAAAATTAATGTATCAATTTCTCAGAAATCAATTATAAAAGGAGATGAGAAGGTTTTTTCCTGTGCGGCAGCCTCTATAATAGCTAAGGTGAGTCGCGATAGAATGATGCTCAGATACCATAAAAAATATCCCCAATACGGTTTTGATAGACACAAAGGATATCCAACCAAACTTCATCGGAAAATGTTGAAAAAACACGGACTTTCAATTATTCACAGAAAAACTTTTAAATTTATGAAGGGTTGACTAAAAGATAGAACATTACTAAACTCAATTGTATTATGAAGGGAAATAAAAATTTACTTTATATAATTCTAATACTCTCTCTGTTAGTTATTTCAGGGATGGGTTATAAAATTTTCTCTATCTCTCAAGAATTAGCTAATTTCCAAAACTTAGCCGGTTTTTCGGCAGATAAAATAGATGCTGCGCCTAAAGAAGATTTGTCCCGAGAAGTTGTTGATGGCTTGGTGATAGTCCGCAATTTGGATAAAGAGTTAATTCGCCAGAAAATTGAAGAGGGCAAAGAGTATTTGTTTAGAGTAATAGATAAAAAGGAAAACGGCGTCCATAAATATTACTATGCCCGAGATGATTCTTTTGAAAATAGATTGCACACCATATATACATCTACTCTCACATACACGCTCTTAAATCTTTATGAATTAGAGAAAGATGATTTGCTTTTGAACCAAGCCTTAAAATGCGGCGAGTTTATTCTTTCTATGCAAAACAAAAAAGAGGGAAGCAGGGCATACGGCGCTTTTTATTACTCGTACTTTTTAGACAGTAAAGAAAAAGAAAAGAAATTTGTAGTGGGAACCACATCAAAAACTATATTTATTTTATTAAGGTTATACAAATTAACCGGTGATAATAAATATTTGGAATCTGCTAAATTGGGCGCTGATTGGCTGACTACTATGCAGAAACCAGACGGAAGCATAAAGTCTTATACGAGATATGATGCCGAAGAGGGGAAATGGTTTTATGGTACCAAAGAGTCTCTTCTTTACAACGGGCAGGTTCTTTCTGCTCTTTCCAAAATTTACATAGTTACCAAAGATGAAAAATATTACAATACAGCTGAGAAAATTGCCCAGCGTTTTGCTCAAAAATATGAAGATGCCGGAAGAAATTATATTGTGGGCGAATACCGTTCCAAAAATCCAATTTCAAACTCCTGGGTAGTAATGTCCTTTATAGATTTTTACAGGGCGAGTGGGCATAATTATTATAAAGATATAATATTTGAATTGAACGACTTAATTTTAAAAAATCAAAAAAACGACCCCGGGAATATTATAGATTACGGCCAGTTTAACGGAGCTTATTCTAGCAGCGGGAACGGCTGGATATGCGAAGTAATGGCAGAAGTCCATGAGCTTTGCAGGGCAGAGAACAGGGAGGATTGCGATAAGTACAAAGAGGGAATAGTAAAAGTTATAAGATGGATTATTCAGCGAACTTATAGTAGCGAAAACAGTTCTTTTTTAAAAAATCCGGAAAGAGCAATTGGGGGTATTTTTTGGAATAAAGAAAACAAATATATCAGAACCGATTCGGTTGCCCATGGCTTAAATGGCTACATCGGAATAATAAATTATCTAAAAGATGGAATGTTGATTTCAATTCCAAAAAATCCCTAAAATAAATAAGGGCTTGATTTTTTGAAGAATTAATGCGATAATGTAAAAATAATATTTATTGTATGGCTGTTCCAAAACAAAGAAAAACTAAATCTAGAAGGGACCAGAGAAGGATGCATATTTTTCTTAGAAAACCCAATTTAACGTCTTGCCCAAAATGTGGTAAGCCGGTTTTAGGGCATACTGTTTGTCAAAATTGCGGATATTATAAAGGGATAGAAGCGATCGATGTTTTAAAGAAATTAACCAAAAAGGAAAAGAAGAAAAAACAAAAAGAAATAGAAACCAAAGGAAAAGAAGAAAAAACAACGAAACCATTAACTATGGAAGGGCTTTCTAAAAAGTAATTAATCTATGGCAAGCCGTCATCTATCACGTTCAATAGCAATGCAGAGTTTATATGAGTGGGATTTTTCCGGTAAGAAGCCGGAGACTTTAGAGAAAATTGTTGAGAAAAACATAAAAGAATTTGGGCCCGGACTTGAAGATAAAAAATTTGTCTGGCAGTTAGTCAACGGGGTTATTTCAAAACTTTCTGCTCTTAATAAAATTATTGAGAAAGCGGCTCCTGAATGGCCGATTGACCAGATAACTATTGTTGATAGAAATGTTTTAAGAATTGGCTTGTACGAACTTTTATATGAAAATAAAGAAGAAGTTCCGCCGAAAGTGGCTATAAATGAGGCGATTGAGCTGGCTAAAACTTTCGGAGGGGAAAGCTCGGGTAAGTTTATTAACGGCGTATTGGGGACAGTGTACAAACAAATAAACAGCGAACAGCGAGCAGCGAACAGCGAACAGTAAAGAAATAAAATTGTTCATTGTCCATTGTTCATTGTTCGTTAAATAAATGGTGGATTTTTCACAACTTGAGAAAAAGCTGGATTTAACATTTAAAAATAAAGACTTACTCACTCAAGCTTTTGTCCATAGATCTTTTTTAAATGAAAATCCTGATTTTAAACTTTCTCACAACGAACGATTAGAATTTTTAGGAGATGCGGTAATAGAGCAAGTGGTTACCGAATACTTGTTTTTAAATTATCCTCGGAAGGCGGAAGGGGAATTGACTAGTTGGCGGGCAGCTTTAGTAAATGCTAAAATGTTGTCAAGAATTGCTAAAGAATTGGATTTTAATGATTTTCTTTTGCTTTCTCAGGGAGAATTAAAAGAAGATGGGAAAGCAAGGCAGTATATTTTGGCTGATATCTTTGAAGCGTTTACCGGGGCTTTATATCTTGACCAAGGGTTGGATTCTTGTAAAGATTTTATTGGAAAGTGCTTAATAAAAGAATTGCCCGATATTATCAAGAAAGGACTTTTCAGGGACACTAAATCTCAGTTTCAGGAAGAGGCTCAGGAAAGAATAGGAATTACTCCTATTTATAAGGTTTTGAAGGAATCCGGACCGGATCACGCTAAGCATTTTATAGTTGGTGTTTTTCTCGGTAAGGATTTGGTAGCAAAAGGAGATGGTTCTTCAAAGCAAGAAGGAGAGGAAGAAGCAGCTAAAGAGGGATTAAAAGTAAAAGGATGGTGAGTCGCTCGGGTAAACCCTCACTTAAGAAAATTAAAATTTAACATAATATGCTTAAAATGAGAACCTCCCGCCAAGGCGGGGGGACCTTGTTTCGCTAATGTATTAATATATATGCTTAAAATAAGATTTTTTAGAGTCGGTAAAAAAAAGCAACCTTCTTTTAAGATTGTGGTTACAGATAAAAAAAATCCTCCAAAAGGTGGCCGTTTTGTGGAAGAAGTAGGATTTTTGAACCCTTTGACTAAAGAAAGAAAACTGAAAAAAGAGAGAATCGAGTATTGGATTTCCAAAGGAGCAAAGCCGTCAACTAGTGTTTATAATCTGCTTATCAAAGAAGGGGTTTTAGAAGGAGGAAAAATAGATGTTCATAAAAAATCAAAAAAGAAAAAGAAAGAGAAAAAGGAGACTGAGAAACCGAAGAAAACTGAAGGCGTAGAAAAGGGAGAAGTTAAAGAAGAGATTAAAAAACCTGAAGAAGCTAAATCTGAGGAAGTAAAACCTGAAGAGATTAAACCTGAAGAGATTAAGCCTGAAAAGACTAAGCTGGAAGAAAAGAAAGAGGAAGCAGAGCCCGAAGAAAAAAAGGAAGAAGAAAAAAAAGAGGAATCGCCAAAAGAAGAAAAACCCGAGGAAACAACTCCTGAGGATTGACATATTTTTTAAAAAGAGTATAATTGGAAATAGTAGCTAATCTAATATTCATTTAAGCCGATTCTCTGAAAGATAGAGAATCAGGTAGATAGAAAGGTCGGGCTACTAAGCATGAAATTTTCGAATTCGCTTTACGAATTTAAAGAAAGATATTTATGGCAAAAGCAGAAAGTGATAAAGAATTTCTTGAGTTCATTATTAAAGCTTTAGTCGACCACCCGGACGAGGTTAAAATCGAAAGGAGAGTTGATGAAATGGGAGTTTTACTTTCTTTGAAAGTAAATCCTGAAGACATGGGTCAACTTATTGGTCGAAGCGGATCTACTGCTAGAGCTATTAGATCTTTAGTTCGCATTGTTGGCTTGAAGAATCACGCCAGAGTGAACTTAAAAATCGAAGAGCCCGAAGGTGGTAGAGTAGCTGCTCAAGGAAAAAAAGATGAGGGAGGATTAGAGGACTTAAAGATATAATCCTTGAATAGTTTATCTTTTTAGAAAACAGTGCTACTATTAGAGTGGCGCTGTTTTTGTTTATAACCCGACGATGATTAAATTTGATATTATTACAATATTTCCCGAGATTTTCAACTCTTATTTAGCCGAGAGTCTGATTGGGCGCGCCATTAAGAAAAAATTGATAAAAGTAAATATTCATAATCTGAGAGATTGGACTGCAGATAAACATAAAATTGTTGATGATAGGCCTTTTGGGGGAGGACTTGGGATGGTAATGAAAGTAGAGCCAATATACAAAGCCGTATTGGCTTTGAAAAAAACAAGAAACAAGGAGCAAAAAACAAAGGTTATCTTGTTTACTCCCCGAGGTAAAAAGTTTAATCAGAAAACAGCCTGCCGGTTTAGCAAATTAGATCAAATGATTTTAATTTGCGGCAGATATGAAGGGGTTGACGAAAGAGTAGCTAAACATATCGCTGATATTGAGTTATCAATAGGGGATTATGATTTAATGGGTGGAGATCTTCCAGCTATGGTAGTAATAGAAACAGTTGCGAGATTAGTTCCCGGGGTTTTAGGGAAGCCCCAATTACTAAAAGAAAGAATTACTAAAGAAAAAGGATTTATAGAATATCCTCAATATACCAGGCCGGAGGTATTTTCTCTAAAAAAAAGCGTAAAGTGGAAAACCCCCAAAGTTTTGTTATCCGGGAATCATAAAGAGATTGAAAAGTGGCGCAAAAAACACGGAAAGGTTATCTCGGGCTAAGCTTATCGAAGGATTGAAAAACAACGAGATTTATGATTAAATAGACAAATAATTAGAGGGTGCGTAGTCCCATAGGGGGTGGGAGTAGTCTGTAAAACTATTGTCCTCTGGGCCCCGTCAGTTCGACTCTGACCGCACCCACAGCAATGCCAGGATAGCTCAGACGGTTAGAGCACGTCATTGGTAATGACGAGGTCGTGAGTTCAACTCTCACTCCTGGCTTATAAATTATTTGTAAAAAATTATGGCAAAAAAGAAAAAACCATTTATCAAACTTCAATGCCAGGAATGCAAAAGAATAAATTATTTTACCAATAAATCCAAAGGTACGGTTGAGAAGAAGTTAGAATTGAAAAAATACTGTAAATGGTGCAAAAAGCACACTTTACACAAGGAAGGAAAGAAGTAAAATAAGAACCTGACTTTGTCAGAACCTTGATTCGCTAAGGTAAAAAATATAATCTTGAAATAAGAACCTGCTCGCTTCGCTCGCAGAACCTTGATTCGCTAAGGTAAAAAATATAATCTTGAAATAAGAACCTGCTCG
>CAZDKD010000003.1:52264-55114 GCA_964506305.1 uncultured Candidatus Saccharibacteria bacterium
CAGAACCTTGATTCGCTAAGGTAAAAAATATAATCTTGAAATAAGAACCTGCTCGCTTCGCTCGCAGAACCTTGATTCGCTAAAGAATAAATATATATTCTTGAAATAATATGGGAGTAAAAATTGTCAAAGATTTAATAAGTAAAAAAGAACTTATTGATATTGCCAAAAAACAATTTGGCGATTTGGTAAAGGCGGTTGTTGATATAGAACAAGGTATGATGGCAGTGGGGGGAGTTATGCACGCTGACGAAGAAGTAGCTCTGATGGAAAAAGAAGGGTCAAAAAGAGAATATACATGGGGCATTAATCTTTATCCAGAGAAAAGCGGGGAGGAATTGATTGAATTTGATTCAATTATTAATCTTAAGCCCTCTTTTGGTAATCGTTCTAGAGGTGTTGATAATTCTGAAGTTAAAGAGAAGATAAGAAATATTGTGAAAAAATTGCTTTTACAATGAGAAGATTTATTCATAAAGAATTAGCTGCAGGAAGGTGGTTTGAGCTTTCTTTAATAGAACAATTGGCAAATATTGGCAGCGAAGTAAGTCGGGCGCGAAAGTGGCAGAGCAAGGATAAGAAAATCTTTTGGGGAGCTGTGATGCGAGCTCTTGAACTTTTTGACTTGACTCTTGAAGACGAGCGCTGGCGAGGCCGGCTGCGAGAAATTGCCCGGGCAAGAGAATTGTTTTGCGATGCGTTTTACGGTGGCAAAGAATACAAAACTACATTTGAAGATCTCGATCGTTATTTTTTTTATTATGCTTTCGCCGCCCGAGGTCATATAAAGAAATGAAGAAATAAATGATATTTAGTTTTGCACATTGACAATACAACCTACGGGAAATAGAATAAAGTAATGGTAATATAACCATTTGTTATGGTTTAATTTGTTTCTATGTTTCCTTTAGAAAATAAAGAAAAGGCTCTTAGATTAAGATCTAGAGGTTATTCGGTTAAAGAAATAGCTGATAAATTACAAATTGCTAAAAGCACTTCTTCTTTTTGGGTAAGAAATATAAGATTAAATAAGAAAGCTCAGCAGCGATTAACGAAGAAACGCCTTATCTCTTATTATAAAACAAGTTTACGATGGCAAAAGAAAAGAGCAAAAGAGGAACGGCAATATAAATCTATAGCTCTTAAAACACTGAATAGAATTAAAAAAGATTCTAATCATGCTAAAATATATTGTACACTTCTTTATTGGTGTGAAGGTGAGAAACGTTCATCAGAAGTAAGGTTTATTAATTCTGACCCCGTTCTTATTAAAACCTTTCTTTTTCTTTTTCGAAAATCATTTACGGTTGATGAAAAAAAATTCCGTGCACTTATACATCTTCATGAATATCATAATGAAAAAAGACAAAGGGAATTTTGGTCTAAGACAACTGGAATTTCCCAAAATTTATTTCAGAGAAGTTATCATAAGCCACATACTAAAAAGAGAATACGAGAAGGATATCAGGGATGTATTTCGGTTAAATATTATGATGCAAAAGTTGCAAAAGAAATGAGAGCTCTTTATAAGGTTTTTTCAGAAAAATGGGGACGTCGGTTAACTGGTAAACCGCTTCTCTCCAAAAGAAGAATACTGTAGGTTCGAGTCCTACCGTCCCCGCAAAACAAAATTAAGGAGCTTAGCTCCTTAATTTTGTTTTGAGTTTATGGTAAAATAAAATAACAATAACATGGCAATTTTAGAAATTAAAAAATTTAATGAACCGATTTTGAGAGAAAAATGCAAAAAAGTGGAAAAAGTTGATAAGAAAATCAGAAAGCTCGTAATTGATATGGTTCAAACAATGAAGAAAAGCCAAGGGATCGGTTTGGCTGCTCCCCAAATCGGGGTGTCAAAAAAAGTGATTACGGTGCTTGATCCGGAAAATCACCGGCTTTTAGGTTTGATTAATCCTAAAATTCTAAAAAAAAGTAAAGAAAAGGAAATGGGCGAAGAAGGATGTTTGAGTTTTCCCGGGATTTTTCTGAAGATAAAGAGGGCCCAGGAAGTAGAAGTTGAAGGACTGGATATAAACGGGAACGAGATTAAATTAAAGGCCCAAGGGCTTTTAGCTCGGGTCTTTCAGCATGAAATAGATCACTTAGACGGGATTTTGTTTTTCAATCGCTTAAATCCTATTAAGAAGATAGGATTTAAACTAAAACACTCTTCAATTAAAATGTAGCGAGAATAGTTCTCGACCCATTAGAATGAATTTAGTTGATTCTCTAATTCAAAAAGGTTGGCTGAAAACACCGGAAGTAATCAAGGCCTTTCGGGAAATAAGAAGAGCTGATTTTATGCCGGGAGATATGAAGGATTTAGCTGAACTCAACGAAGCTCTTCCTATTGGCCAGGGACAAACAATTTCTCAGCCTCTGGTAGTAGCTTTTATGATTGAGCAGCTGCGGCCGAAGTTCGGCCAGAAGATTTTAGATATTGGATCAGGCTCCGGCTGGACGACAGCTCTTCTTGCTCATATAGTGGGTGGAAAGCCTGCCCCGCCGTCAAGCGGGGGTAATGTTATAGCGATAGAAATTATTCCTGAGCTAAAAGAATTTGGCGAGGAGAATATGGCTAAATACAATTTCATAAAAAAGGGGATAGTAAAGTTTATTTGCGCAGATGGATCCAAGGGTTATAAAAAAGAGGCTCCTTTTGACAGGATATTGGCTTCAGCAGCTGCGCAAGAAGAAATCCCTAAAGCATGGAAAGATCAATTGAAGATCGGTGGAAGAATAGTTTGTCCGGTTGCGTCTTCGATTTGGGTTTTAGAGAAGAAATCCAGAGGTGAATTTAAAGAAACCGAACATTCGGGTTTTGCTTTCGTTCCATTAATTCAAGAGAGT
>CAZDKD010000004.1:0-27333 GCA_964506305.1 uncultured Candidatus Saccharibacteria bacterium
TTATTTCTCCTATCCCTTTAACTTTGATTAAATCATCCAAAGAATTAAAAGGCCTCGCTTCTATTGTCCTTTGAGCCAACACAGGTCCGATACCGATTATTTTCTCCAGTTCCTCTGAAGAAGCGGTATTAATATCTATTAGAGAAGCTCCCTGTGCGACAAGAGGCAAGAATAAAAAGAAAATTGAAATAGTGATAACTCCTGAAAATGTTTTGGAGGACATATTAATTTAGTGTAGCAAATACTACCTGAATAAAAAATCTACATCGAGTTCTTTGTATGTTATAGGCAATAATAGTAGGCTGGCATTTCCTGCTTTTTAAGGAGAAGCCGGGCAGCTGTTTTAAGCAATACAAAAAGGGCCGGCTATTCTTAGCTAGCCCTTTTATCTGAGACCATCTTATTCTTCCAAATGGCCCCTGCCGAAGGCAGGTTCTTAACTTAAGACTAGTCCTAGAGGGGAGTTTATTAGAACCCTGCGTCATTCCTTTTTTCATCTTCGTAGAGATATCGTCTACCTTTGTCCTGTCTGCTTTTGTTTATATCCTTGTTCGTATCGGTGGACCCCACCATTAAAAGAAGAATAAAAATAATAATGAGATAGACGAAAGTTGCAATAAGAATATGTATACACCTCCTGTTAAACCCGCTCACCGTGCCATTTCCCACCAACATGTTGTAGGCGATAACTCCAATGAAGCCCAAGAGGCAAAGTACTGATAGAACGAACAAGGGAGCCGCAGTTGCTTTGCCTATATGCCCTGGTGTTGAAAAAATTTTATTCAATTCCGAAAAAACAAAGTATGTTCCCACGGCACAACCAGTAATACCAATCAGCCAAAAGATAAAAAAATATCCTCCAGAAATAGTTTCCGTCCATATTTCACTAATAATAAAATTCATTTTTATCTCCTTTCATTTTTAAAGAACAGTTTTATTAGTACTATACTAAAAGATACCACAAAATTATAGTTTTGTCAACAAATCTATAGGGAAGTGGTTTACCACGGGCAAGAAATCAGGTTCTTACTAAATCCCTTTTCCTTGCTTCGTTTTTAGATACCAAACAGGTATTCACAAACACAGAAAATGTTGTATTGTAGGGACAATCCATTCAGAATCGTTCCCGTTAAATTATAACAAATATTATATAAAAGCCCGAGAAAAACTCTCGGGCCAATGGCTTTGTCCGGGACTAGGATTTGAACCCTTCTCGGTTACCTGTTCATTAATCACTTCTTCCGTGGTAATTCTATGCCAAGATCTCGACAAATTTTCTTTGCTAAAAAGTTATCAATTTCGTTGTGTCGTGGAATAGTAGAACTCCGCTTCATTTGAGGATTAAAAAAGACGCTATGTCCTGCGCCTTCTCTAATGAATATACATCCGTTTTTAACAATATGTTTAATTAAATCTTTCCGTTTCATTTCACAGAAACCGAAAGTGGCTCTCGAATGATTTTCCCTTTAGAAATTTCTTTTTTAGTAATAATTCTATTCGTTTCAAGAATTAATAAAAGAGCCTCTTTAAGATTTTCTTTTGTCTCTTTAAGAGTTCTTCCTTGGGTATTAACTCCTGGAATTTCTTCTATCCAGCCCAAAAACCATTTTCCGCTTTTTTTATAATTTGCCGTAAATTGTCTTGCCATACAATTTTATTATATACTTTCCAAAAATCATGTCAAATTTTTTCATTATATTATTCTGATAAGATTCGCCTTTCTGGCGATTTTAAATTTTAGCTAAATTCTCTCTTCTTACCTCGTTTTTAGGCACCAAGCAGGTGCTTACAAACACAGAAAATGTTCGTTTGTTAAATTAGTCTTTGGGAACCTTTTTGCTTTAGTCCCAAATGCTGATAGGCGGATTTGGTGGCTGTTCTCCCCCGAGGGGTTCTTTCGATAAAGCCAAGCTGCATCAAATAGGGTTCATAAATATCTAAAATAGTATCTTCTTCTTCCGAAGTGGCGGCAGATAGCGTCTGAAGGCCAACCGGGCCCCCGCTAAATTTTTTAATAATAGTTTCTAAAATTCTTCGGTCGCCCGATTCAAGCCCCAGTTCGTCAATTTCCAGAAAGCTCAAGGCCTTTTTGGTAATTTTCTCGGTGATTATTCCCTTTCCCTCAACTTGGGCAAAATCTCTAACTCTCTTAAGTAAGCGGTTGGCTACTCTGGGGGTAAAACGAGAGCATTGAGCCAGAAGCGCAATAGCTTCGGGTTCTATTTCTATTTTTAAAAGATTACCCGATCGCTGAATAATTTTTTCAATATCCTCTTTTTTATAATAATTTAGTTGAAAGGTTGCTCCAAAACGATTTCTTAAAGGAGAGGACAGCAAAGCTAAGCGGGTGGTGGCCCCGATTAGAGTAAATCGGGGGAGTTCCATTTCCATAGTTCTGGCCATTGGCCCTTTACCTAAAATGAGATGTAGTTTAAAATCTTCCATAGCGGGATAAAGGAATTCCTCTATAAGCTTGTTGAGACGATGAAATTCGTCCACAAACAAAACATCGCCTTCTGAAAGATTGGTTAAAATTGCTGCTAAATCTCCAACTCTCTCAATAGTCGGTCCGGCAATTACTCTGATATTTGCTCCTAGCTCCTTGGCAATAATATGAGAAATGGTAGTTTTACCAAGTCCGCTCCCTCCGTAAAAAAGAAGGTGTTCTATAGGTTCACCTCTTTTTTTAGCAGCTTCAATGATTATTTGAATATTCTTTTTAACTTTTTCCTGACCGACATAATCCTGCCAGGTTTTTGGCCGCAGGGTTAAATCAAGAGTTTTGTCTTCTTCGGTCAGTTTTGGGGTGATAGGGGTTGACAAATCTTCCATAAAGTATTAGAATAGATAGTTATATAATAGATAATTTTAGATAATCTAAAAACAGATCTAGGGCTGGGGGGTGGAGTTTTCTGCAGATGGGTATTCTGGCGAGAGCGAGATTATACCTCGGGAAAGTTCTGAGCTTTTGTTCCTAAAACTAAGTTTTCCCCCAGCCCCAGGTCTGTTTTTTTCTTGTCTTTGTTTATTCAGCAGTTATTCTTTCTATTTCTTCAATAGTAGTAGTTCCTTCTAGGACTTTTATAAATCCATCTTGGCGCATTGAAGTCATTCCTTTCTTTTCTGCTTTTTTTCTTAAAGCGCTAATAGATGGAGAGGTTAATATAAGTTTTTCGATTTCTTCATCGACTAGAAAAGCCTCGAAGATGCCAACTCGTCCTTGATAGCCGGTAAAATTACATTGTTTGCATCCTTTAATTTTGGGAATCTTTAATTCGCTGGTTAATTTTGGAATTTTAATTCCTTTTGAAAGCCCTCTTAGGGCTTTTTTTATTTTTACTAAGCCTGGCGAGGAAACTTTTTCTATCTCAACGCATTTTTTACAGACTTTTCTGACTAATCTTTGGGCGATCGCCATATTTATTGCCGGAGCAATATTGACCGGTTTTTCTCCCAGGGCCTGAAGCCGGGCAATAGTGCCGGCGGCATCATTAGTGTGCAAGGTACTCAAGACTAAATGCCCGGTTAAAGCGGCTTGAAGGGCAATTTTAGCAGTTTCTAAGTCTCTAATCTCGCCCACCAGAACTACGTCGGGATCTTGGCGCATTATTGACCTGAGTCCGCTGGCAAAGTCGTAGCCCTTTTTAGGATCAACTTGGGTTTGAGAAATTCCTTTTAAATGATACTCAATTGGATCTTCAATAGTAATAATTTTAATTTCTGGTTTGTTAATTTTCTTTAGGAAAGCGTAGAGAGTAGTTGTTTTTCCCGAGCCGGTGGGACCGGTGATAATAATCATTCCATTGGGTTTTTTAATTTCTTTTTTGAAGACATTCGATAAACCCTCTCTTAGGCCAAGGGCTTCCATATTGATTAAACTTTTCGGGTTTAAAATTCTCAGAACAATTGATTCCCCATATTCAGCTGGAAGGGACGATGCTCTGATTTCGATTGGAGTTTTTTCTATTAAAATAGAAAAACGGCCATCTTGAGGCCGATCGGTCACATTTAATTTAAGTTTTGAAAGAAGTTTTATGCGGGAAATAAGAGTTTTGTGTATTTTTAAATCAAAAGTTGTAACATCTTGTAAAATTCCATCAATCCTGATTCTGAATTTAGCTTGTTTTTCTTCCGGCTCAATATGAATATCCGAAGAATCAAGACTTATTGCTCCAGCTAGAATAATTTCTAAAAACTCAGTTATTCTTTTTTCAAAAGAGGACTCGATCTTTTCTTTAAAATCAGAAATATTTTTAATTTTTCTCTCAACTTCTCTGATTATATGCTGGGATATTTCAATTTCTCCGGTTATTTTTTTTGCCTGCTCCATGTTATGATATATTAACATGAAAAAAGAATATATTTCAAGTAGTTCTGAAAAAACAAAGAAATTAGGTGAAAAATTAGCTAAAGAAATTATTAAAAGACCGCTTCAAAAAAAAGCTTTTATAATTGGTTTAAGAGGAGAGCTAGGCGGCGGGAAAACCACTTTTTTACAAGGCTTTGCCAAAGGGCTGGGAGTAAAAGAAAAAATTCTTAGTCCGACATTTGTTATTTTAAGAAAATTTAAAATAAGAGCTAGGAACTTTTACCATGTTGATTGTTATAGAATAGGAAAGCCAAAAGAGTTGCTGAGTTTGGGTTTTAAAGAAATTGTTTCCGATCCCCAAAATATTATTGCTATTGAGTGGGCAGATCAGATAAAAAAGATAATGCCGAGAAATGCAGTTTGGGTTAGATTTGAATTTATTAGTGGAAAAAGAAGAAAAATTATTTTTTCAGGAGATTTTAATTTTATGATAGAATGAATGCATGACTAAAGATAAAAAGCGCCTTATTATCATTGACAGCAATGCTGTAATTCATCGCGCCTATCATGCTCTGCCTCCTCTGGCAACCAAAAAAGGAGAAGTGGTGAATGCTGTTTATGGATTTTTGCTGGTCTTTTTAAAAGCTATCAGGGAACTTAAACCGGATTTTGTTGCAGCCACTTTTGATTTCCCGGCTCCTACATTTCGGCATAAGAAATATAAGCTTTATAAAGCAACTCGGGAAAAAGCGCCAGAAGAACTTTATCAGCAGATTCCCAAAGTAAAAGAAGTTTTAAAAAAGTTTAATGTTCAGATTTTTGAAAAAGAAAAATACGAAGCAGATGACCTTATCGGAACTATTTCTAAATTAGCTCCCAGAAAGCAAGTTCTTCCTAAGATCGAAACGATTATTTTAACAGGAGATTTAGACGCTTTGCAATTAGTTGATGAAAACACTAAAGTCTATAATTTAAGAAAAGGCGTTAAAGATACTATCCTCTATGATGAAGAAAAAGTAAAGGAAAAATACCAGGGATTGATTCCCGAACAATTGGTTGACTTCAAAGCGCTAAGAGGAGATCCCTCGGACAATATCCCCGGCGTTACCGGAGTGGGAGAAAAAACAGCCATTGCTTTAATTAGAAAGTTTGGATCATTGGAAAATCTTTATCAAGAATTGGAAGAAAACACTGGCAAAGCCCAAGAGGTAAAACAGTCTTTAAAAAAGAAACTTTTGGATTATAAAGAGCAGGCCTTTATTTCAAAAATGCTAGCCGAAATAGAGAAAAATGTGCCGATTGAATTTAGTTTAAAAAAATGTCGCTGGGGAAAATATAATAAAGAAGAAGTAATTCAGATTTTTAAGAAATACAATTTCCAAACTTTAATTGCTCGTTTGCCGGAGGAAGATAAAAATGATTCAATTAAAAATAATTTAACTTTATGGTAAGATAAGAACGTGCTTCGCTGCGGCTCTTGTATAACCTTGATTCGCTATTGTATACGTATATATTCTTAAATTAAAATATGTCTTGGTGGAAAAAAGAACAAAAAAAATCTTACGAAGAATTGCCTATTAAAGAAGGAACGATTGTTAATTATTTGACTGATGCTCTTTTAGCTTTTGATAAAAATAGCAAACTTTCTTTGATTAATATCAAAGCCGAAGAGTTTTTTAGGGTCAGAGAAAAAGAAGTTCTAGGGATGTCGATTTTAAATTTAAGCCGTTTTCCAAATTTCAGACCCTTGGTTTCTTTTTTAGGCGGAGGGATTAAAATAGTATCTAGAGAAGAACTGGAAATTAAAAAAGATTTTATTTTAGAAGTAACGACTGTTCCGCTGGAAATTAAAAGGGAAAAGAAGGGCACTTTAGTTATTTTACACAATGTAAGTCGGGAGAAATTAGTAGATAGAATGAAAAGCGAGTTTGTTACTCTGGCCGCTCATCAGTTGCGCACTCCGACT
The DNA here is from genome assembly GCA_964506305.1 of uncultured Candidatus Saccharibacteria bacterium. Taxonomy (GTDB): domain Bacteria; phylum Patescibacteriota; class Minisyncoccia; order Minisyncoccales; family GWA2-38-27; genus CAZDKD01. The sequence continues at coordinate 6,276 of CAZDKD010000004.1, forward strand.
TCAGCGGTAAAGTGGTCTCTTCAGATATTGCTGGAAGGTGATTTAGGAGAGTTGAACAAAAAACAAAAAGAAATTATTGGAGAAGCCTACGAAACTAATGATAGGGCGATTAAGCTGGTTGGCGATCTTTTAGATGTTGCTCAAATTGAGGAAGGAAAATATATTTCTAAAACAGTTCTTATAGATATTGAGGGTCTGATTCAATCTATAGTGGATGACTATAAGCTAAGACTGAAAGAGCGAGAACTTAAAGTTAAGTTGAAAAAACCGGGAGAAGGATTGCCTAAAATTATGATAGATGTTGAAAAAATGAGGACGGCAATCAGAAATATTTTTGACAATGCTATAAGATATACTCTTCCTGGGGGCAAAATTTCAATAGTTTTAAAGGGAAACAAGAAAGAGATAGAAGTTCAAATTCAGGATACCGGCTTGGGAATTCCTCGGAGTGAGCAGGGGAAAATATTTACTAAATTCTTTCGAGGTGCTAATGTAATGAAAATAGATACCGAAGGGACTGGACTAGGGCTTTATATATCAAAGAATATTATTGAAGCCCATGGGGGAATGATTTGGTTTGATTCAGAAGAAGGCAAAGGAACAACATTTTATTTTACCATTCCAATAAGAGAAAAATACGGCGAGTTCTTAGGAGAAAAGTTTTATTAACTTTGTTTGTATTTATTTTTAAAATGGGGTAAAATAAGAATATACCTCGCTAACGCTTGGTATAACCTTGATTCGCTATTGTATACGTATATATTCTTAAATTAAACTAATGGATAATAAACAATGAACAATGAACAATTTTTCTGTTCCTTGCTCTCTGTTTACTGTTCTCTAAAATAATGGCAGAGAAAATTTTAATAGTTGAAGATGATAAATTTCTTCGTGAATTAATCTCTCAGAAGCTTGTGAGAGAGGGTTATGATATCGCCGAGGCGATAGATGGAGAAAAGGGAATAAAAGCGGTGAGAGAAGAGAAGCCCGATTTGATTCTGCTTGACCTTATTTTGCCAGGGATAGACGGATTCGAGGTTTTAACTAAAATAAAAGAAGATCCGAAGATAGCTCAAATCCCGGTGATTATTTTGTCAAACCTCGGCCAGAAAGATGACATAGAAAGAGGGCTAAAAATGGGAGCAGTTGATTATTTAATTAAAGCTCACTTTACTCCTGGGGAAATAATCGAGAAGATTAAAACTTCCCTTAAATAGAATCTAAAATCTAGAATCTGAATTTTATGCCGGAGCTTCCTGAGGTAGAAACAACAGTAAGAGATTTGAATAAAAAGGTCCTTTCGAGGGCCTTTATTGGTGTTTGGACGGATTTTAAGAAAATAGTAAAAAAACCAGAAGATTTTGAGCAGTTTAAGGAAGAGCTTAAGGGCAAGAGAATAAAAAAAATCTGGCGGAGGGGGAAGAATATTATTTTTGAACTCTCTCATAATTACTCTCTTTTAATTCATCAGAAACTAACCGGCCATTTATTGGTTGGAATCTGGAATCTGGAATCTGGAATCTGGAAATCAAAAATCTCGGGGCCTTTATCTAAAGACCCAATGAATAGATTTTTACATTTAGTTTTTACTTTTGACAACGGAGAAATGCTGGCCCTTTCTGATTTAAGAAAATTTGCTAAGGTTGAACTGTGGAAAACCAGTGAATTAAAAGAGTCAGAAGGAATAAAAAAACTGGGGCCTGAACCCTTAGAAAAAGAATTTACCTTTCAAAAATTTAAAGAAGTTTTAGAAAAAAAGAAAAAAGGAAAAATTAAACAGGTTTTAATGAACCAAGAAGTTATTGTCGGAATCGGTAATATTTATTCAGATGAAGCATTATGGAGAGCTAAAATTCATCCCTTTAAAGATATTTCAGAATTAAAAGAAGAAGAGCTTAAAGAAATTTATAAGGCAATCTTAGAAGTTTTAAAAAAGGGCGTTGAGCTTCAGGGAGAGAGCATCTCGGATTACCGGCAGCTTTCCGGAGAAAAAGGAAAATTTGATAGAATGAGAAAAGTTTATAGAAGAGAAGGCGAAAAATGTCCCCGTTGCGGTACGAGCGTCCAAAGAAAAAAAATTGGCGGCCGGAGCGCTCACTTCTGCCCTACTTGCCAAACCCTGTAGTGAGAATTTGACTGTCTTCGGCAAATGGTGTTTTGTGAAACAAAACACTTGTCAAATTTCTACTACGGGGCAAAAATTATGATAATTTTTCTCTACGGGCAAGATACATATAGAATGCGGGAAAAATTGAATGAGGTAGTTGAGAGTTACAAAAAAATCCATAAAAGCGGATTGAATTTAAGATATTTTGATTGTTCGGAAAAAACAGCAGAGGACACTTTTAATAATTTAAAGGATGAGATTCGCCAGGCCTCGATGTTTGAAGAGAAAAAACTGGCAGTTGTAATTAATCCTTTTTTAGATTCTGAGTTTAAAGAGAAATTTTTGAAAGAAAGAAAAGATCTTTTAAAATCAGAAGATATAATTTTACTTTATGAGGAAGGGAAAATTGCTAAAAATGATTCCTTGTTTAAATTTTTTATAAAAGATACTAAAAGTCAGGAATTTCAAATTCTTTCCGGGCAAAAATTAAAAAATTGGGTTAGAAGGAGATTTGAAAGATATGAAACAAAAATAGAATCAGATGCTTTGGAAATGCTTATTGAGCATGTTGGCAGCGATCTTTGGAGAATGAATAACGAGATTAAGAAATTAGTTAGTTATAAAAATAACACAACAGTTAAAAAAGAAGATATTAAGCTTTTAACCAGGTCAAAGATTGAAACAGATATTTTTAAAACCATTGATGCTATTTCTCAAAAGAATAAGAAGCAGGCTCTGAATTTACTGCATAAGCATTTGGAAAAAGGAGATTCGCCTTTATATCTTCTTTCAATGATAAATTTTCAATTTAGAAATCTTTTAATAGTCAAAGATTTTGTTGAAAAATACAGGCCCTATAGCGTTATTTTAAAAAAAAGTGGCCTTCATCCCTTTGTGGTTAAGAAAAGTTATTCCCTCTCTCAGGAATTTAGCATAAGAGAATTAAAAAAAATCTACCGGAGAATTTTTCAGGTAGATTTGGATATAAAAACAGGGCGGATAGAATCAAAGATGGCCCTTGATCTTTTAATCGCTGAAATTTAGACTTTTTTGTTAACTAATTTAGTAATTCTTGATTTTTTTCGGGAAGCGGTATTTTTTTTAATAATTCCAACTTTAGCAGTTTTGTCTAATATCTTGTAAACTTGGGGTAAAAGCTTTTTTGCTTCTTCGGTTTTCTTTTTTGAAACTAAATCCCTGACCTTTTTAACAAGGTCTTTCATTTTTTTCCTATAAACAAGATTTCTAGCTTTCCGTCTTGTATTTTGGCGGAGAGCCTTTTTCGCAGATTTAGTAATCGGCATATATTTATATATAACTTATTTAAGGTTTTTTTGCAATAGTTTTTAGTTTGATTTGTGTTTTTTAGATGACTGAGTTAAGCCCCGTTAGAGATTTACTTTTTTGCCATTCTTTTCTTGCTTTGTAATCTCTAACGGGGTAAGATTAGGCATTAGTTCTTTAAAAAAAACCTATTATAGAAAGGAGATAGCAAAATGACTGAAATGAAAGATTGGCCTTTGGTTAGATTTATTATTCCGGTCTTTCCGGAACTGAATATTTTTACCCGGCAGGCTAAGAAAATTACTGCTTTGGGTCTTGTTATGGTTGCCACGGTAGCAAATAAACTTTGGGGATGGCGAATAGAAATAATTGATGAGAACAATTATAGGGGTCCTCGCAATAGTCAAGATCTGCCAGATCATTTGACTTTACAGAGAGAGAGCCCTGCCGCAATTGTCGGTTTTTACTGTGGTCTTACCAGTACGATAGAACGAGTTTGGAACTTAGCTGAGTTTTATCATCGAGAAGGAGTTGCGACTATTGCCGGTGGGTGGCATGCTCATTATTGTCCCGAAGAAACACTGGAAAACAATATTGATGTGGTTGTCCACGGCGATGGGGAAATAGTTATTCAGCGGACTATTGAAGCTCTAAAAGAAAAAAACTCTCTGAAAGATATCCCAGGTATTTCTTTTATGGAGAACGGACAAATTAAAACTAATTCTCCGGAAATGCCTGAAGTTCCGAATCTAAACGATTTGCCTTATCCGGATTTCGGCCTTTTAAGATACGCCAAGATAAAAATTTATCCGATTGGCAGAATCCGCGGCTGTAGTATGAATTGTGAGTTTTGCAGCGTAAAAGGAAAACCTCGCTGGGCTACGGCTAACTACTTTTTTAACTTAGTTAAATGGCTGAGAGAAACAAGGAAGGCTCGTCATTTCTTTATTGTTGACGACCGCTTAGAGGAAGATTTAGACGGCACTATTGAGTTTTTTAGAATGATTTCTGAAAAATATGGAAACCGGCTTGTTTTTACAGTTCAAATGAGATTGGGAGCCGCAAAGAACATTAAATTATTAGAAGTTATGAAAGAAGCAGGGGTCAGAACCGTTTGTATTGGTTACGAATCGCCGATTGACGAGGATCTCATAGCTATGCGCAAAGGATATTTAGTTTCTCATATGCTTGAGTGGACTAAGATTCTGCGCCGTTATTTCCCAATACACGGAATGTTTATTGTCGGCTACCCATTAAAAGAGAAAACGAAACAGATCAGCTCTAAAGAGATAGTTAAACGTTTTAAAAAGTTTATCCGCAAAGCTTCTCTTGATACTGTCCAGATATTACTTCCAGTTCCTATAGTAGGAACAGACCTACGAAAAAGATTAGAAAAAGAAGAAAGAATTTTTCCTTTGGAATTAGTGTCTTGGAGTAAATATGACGGGAATTACCCTTGTTTTGCACCGGACAACATGACCTTGCGGGAGTTTCAGGAAATTCCAGTGAAACTTATGGACAGGTTCTATAATCCTTTGAGCTTTTTCAGAATTCCTCTAAGAACTATCAGCTTCCCAGTCGATTATTTTATCAGAGGGTGGAAGAGCTGGTATCGTGATTGGTCCAGAGATGTAATAAAGTACGGAGGGCATCTTCTTTTACAGCGCTGGCAGAAAAAACAAAAAGGCAATAAGTTTACAGAAAAGTTAGAAGAATATTTATCAAAAAGATAACTAATGTGCCGAGAATAATTCTCGGCACATTTTATTTATGCTACAATAAGAACCATGAAACGCTCTCGCGTTTCAGAACCTTGATTCGCTAAGGTAGAATATATAATCTTGAAATAAGAACCATGAGATGCTTCGCACCTCAGAACCTTGATTCGCTAATGTATAGATGTATATTCTTAAATTAATCTTGAATTAAAATAATGATTTCTTATTTGAAAGGGAAAATTATCCTCAAAAAAGAAAAATTTATTGTCTTGGATGTTAATAATATAGGCTATAAGGTTTTTGTATCTAAGAAGACCTTTTCTAAATTACCAGAAATCGGCGAGGTCCTTGAAGTATTTTGTTTTTTGAATGTTAGAGAAAATGCTCTGGATCTTTATGGGTTTTTAGGATCAGAAGAGCTTGAATTTTTCAAGATTCTGGAAGACATTCGCGGAGTTGGCCCGAAAGCGGCTCTGGAAATTTCTTCTCTGGGGCCTTTGGAGAAAATTAGAGAAAGAATTTTGGCTCAAGATGAAAAATTATTTGAAGAAATTCCTGGGATTGGAAGGAAAAAAGCTATGACGATTATCCTGGAGTTGACGGGTAAAATCAAGGATGTTTCTAAAAAGAAAAAAACGGCAGATGTTGATGAGGCTGAAGAGGGCTTGATTAGTTTGGGTTTTTCCAGGGAAAAAGCAAAAGCTGCATTATCAAAAATTCCAAAAGATATAAAAGATAGCGAACAAAGAATAAAAGAAGCCTTGAAAATTTTAGGAAAATGAACCTGAAAGATCTGATTAAAAAAATTATTCCTTCTTTTTTGTTAAGCTTTTACCACTATTCTTTGGCAGCGGTAGGCGCTTTTTTATATGGATTCCCTTCCAGAAAACTAACTGTTATTGGGATAACTGGAACAAGCGGGAAATCTACGGTGGTGGAGTTAACTTCAGGAATTTTAGAAGAGGCTCTTCGACAGGCTCAGGATAAACATAAAGTGGCTTCTCTTTCTTCAATTAAATTTAAAATTGGAGAAAAAGAACGCGAGAACAAATTAAAGATGACTATGCCTGGCAGATTAAAGCTACAAAGATTTTTGAGGGAAGCGCTTAAAGCAGACTGTAAATACGTGGTTCTAGAAGTTACTTCTGAGGGGATAAAACAATATCGCCACAAATTTATTGATTTTAATGTAGCTGTTTTAACCAACTTGAGCCCGGAACATATTGAGGCCCACGGTGGTTTTAATAAATACCGGGAAGCAAAGCTGAAGCTTTTTAAAGCAACCAAAAACATTCATATAATTAATGTTGACGATAAAAACGCAGATTATTTTTTGAAAATTCCTGCTGAGAAAAAAATAGGATACGGGATAAAAGACAGCGAAATTTTACCAAAAGAATTAAAACTTTTAGGAAAATTCAATTTATATAACGCTATAGCGGCAACAAAAACGGGTATGGTTTTAGGAGTTTCTTTAGAAAAGTGTAAAACTGCTTTGGAAAAAGTACAAGGAATTCCTGGCAGAATGGAAATTATAATTAAGGAACCATTTACCGTAGTCGTAGATTACGCTCATACACCAGAATCGTTAGAGAAAGTTTATAAAACTTTAACTACTCACTACTCGCTATCCACTAATAAACTAATTTGCGTTTTAGGATCTTGTGGCGGAGGCAGGGATAAATGGAAAAGACCGGTTTTGGGCAAGATAGCTGCTCGGTATTGCGATGAAATTATAATTACCAACGAAGATCCTTATGATGAAGACCCAATGGGAATAATTGAACAAGTAGCAGAAGGAGCCAAAGGAAAGGCCCGGAAAATATTAAACAGAAGAGAGGCAATCAGAAAAGCTCTTATATTAACTGGGCCTCAAGATGTTGTAATAATTACCGGGAAAGGATCAGAGCCTTGGATGTGCGTTGCTAAAGGAAAGAAAATACCCTGGGACGACCGTCAAATAGTTAGAGAAAAATTTCAGGAAATTCAAAAGTAGAATTAGTCTGGAAAAATTTGGAATTAAGCCCTCGCCCTAGCGGGGTTTTTCTTTTTAAAATTAGAGGCTTGCAAAAAAATAAAAACTTAGTAAGATAAGAAACATTAATAAAGTAAGTTCTTTAACAACTTTAATTTAGAAAGGAGAATAGAAATGGCTATAGGGAAATTTGAGGGGTTATTCAGACGTTATGAAAAAAATCCAATTTTAACAAAAAATAATTGGTTCTATAAAGTAGGATCAGTCTTTAATCCCGGAGCAGTAAAATTTAATGATGAAACTTTACTTTTGGTACGAGTTGAGGATAAACAAGGATATTCCCATTTAACTAAAGCTATAAGCAAAGACGGCAAAACAGATTGGCAGATTGAAAATGGGTCGACATTAGAACCGGATATAAGCAAAGGGGAAGCTAGAATTGGATTAGAAGACCCGAGAATCGTTTGGTTAGAAGACCGGCAGGAGTATATTATTACTTGTGTTTCTTTTTTTGAAGGAGTTACCGGGACACCGCCTGGCATTTCTTTAATAGCAACTAAGGATTTTATTGAGTTTGAACACTTAGGGCAACAATTAATACCGCCCAATAAAGACGCTTCTTTGTTTCCTAAAACTATCAAGGGAAAATATGCTCTTATCAACAGACCGGTTGTGGACGGAACAGAAGACATTTGGGTTTCTTTTTCAAAAGATTTGGAATATTGGGGAAAAAGCAAAGTATTGCTTTCTACCAGGCCCAGAACTTGGGATTGTAACAAGGTAGGATTAGGACCTCCGCCGATTGAAACCTCGGAAGGTTGGCTAATCATCTATCACGGGACACGGATGACAGCTTCCGGCGCTCTTTATCGAGTTGGCCTGGCTTTACTGGATTTGGAAACTCTTGAGGTAATCCGACGAAGCAGGGATTGGATTTTTGGTCCTGAAGAGGATTATGAAAGAATCGGCGATGTTGATGATGTTGTTTTTCCCTGCGGCGCTGTTGTTGATGAAAAAACAAATGAACTTTCAGTTTATTACGGCGCTGCTGATTCTGTAGTTGCTCTAGTCATTGCTAATTTAAATGATGTTCTTGATTATTTAAAAAAATGTAGAGAATATTAATCTAAAAAGCTTCGCTTTGGCGGAGCTTTTCTTTTTGAGAAAATTAAGACAATAAGGTAGAATAGAATAATACGACATATTATGAAAAAAGAAGATTTTATAAAAATTAATGAGTGGTTGTGGGAAATTCCTAAATCTTTTAGGGCTGATATGAGAGTACCGGCCCGAGTTTATGCTTCAGAAAAGATGCTGGAAAATGTATTTCGGGACAGATCTCTCGGGCAGTTGATTAACGGAACTACTCTACCTGGTATAATAAAATATGGTATCGCTATGCCGGATTGTCATGAAGGATATAGCGTTCCAATTGGATTTGTGGGCGCAATTAAAATTCCTGAAGGAGTTATTTCGCCCGGGGCTTGTGGGTTTGACATTAATTGTGGAGTAAGATTGTTAAAATCAGAGCATAACGCAGACGAGATTAGTCCTCATTTAGATAAATTAGCAACTGAAATTCAAAAAGAGGTTCCTTCAGGCTTAGGAAGGGGTAGAAAGATTAAGCTTTCTGTTGAGCAAATTAACAAAATTTTAGAAGGGGGAGTTCCAGAATTGATAAAACATGGTTATGGGGAGAAAGAAGATATTGAGAATTGCGAAGAAGGAGGAAGGATGGAGCAAGCAGATGCTTCGGTTGTTTCAGACAGAGCCAAAAATCGGGGGAGAGATCAGGTAGGAACATTGGGGAGCGGAAATCATTTTTTGGAAATTCAGAAAGTTGCAGAGATCTTTAATGAAGAAATTGCTAAGAGCTTTGGATTATTTAAGGATCAAGTAGTCATAATGATTCATACTGGTTCCCGGGGTCTCGGTCATCAAGTTTGTACTGATTATTTAAGGACGATGATACCAGCTATGCAGAGATATGGAATTAAGGTTCCAGACAAAGAATTTGCCTGCGTTCCATTTAATTCTTCAGAAGGCCAAAAATATTTTGCGGCAATGGCCTCAGCTGCTAATTACGCTTGGGCTAATCGTCATATGATTACCCATTATATAAGGAAAGTCTGGAGAGAAATATTAGGAGAGAAAGAAAAACTTGAATTATTATATGATGTAGCTCATAACATCATTAAAAAAGAAAAACACAAAATTGATGGCAAGGATACCGAAGTTATTGTTCATCGAAAAGGAGCTACTCGTGCTTTTCCTCCCAACCATCCAGAAATTCCAGAAAAATATAAAGAAGTTGGGCAGCCGGTTTTTCTTCCTGGGACTATGGGTACTGCTTCTTATGTTTGTGCAGGAACTGAAAAATCAGCTGAAGCTTGGTATACCGTAGCTCATGGCGCCGGTAGGGCAATGTCTCGGCACGCGGCAACCAGAACTATTTCTGGCCAGGAAGTAATAAACGAATTAAATCAAAAAGGAATAATTATAAAATGCCGGTCAATGAAGGGAATTGCTGAAGAAGCTCCCCTGGCCTATAAAAATATTGACAATGTAGTAGAAGTTGTCCACTCAGCCGGTTTATCTAAAAAAGTAGTAAAATTAGTTCCTTTAGCAGTAGTAAAAGGAGAGTAGGTGTTTATTGTGGACTGTTATTGACATAATGTGTTACAATACACGAATAGATAAATTTTAAAGGTCGTTCGTTTTAATATTTAATTTTTTAAACTTATGGACGAAGCACCAAAAAGCGAATCACCGAAAACAGGAGATAAAAATATGATAGCAATCCTCAGCTATATAGGCATTCTTTTTCTAGTTCCCTTGCTTGCTGCTAAAGACAGTCCTTTTGCCCAATATCATGCAAAACAAGGCTTGGTTTTATTTATTGCCGGGATAGTCAGCAGCGTGGTAATGGCTATTCCTTTTCTCGGTTGGGTGATTGCGCCAATACTTTGGATCATATTATTAATTTTAGGTATTATTGGGATTGTGAATGTTGTTCAAGGAAAGCAGGTTCCGCTTCCGATAATTGGGAAATTCGCTAGCAAGTTTAAGTTTTAAGAAAGTATTCTTGGTAAAAAAATCAACCCCGCTGCGGCGAGGTTGATTTTTGTTCTCTTTTAGATTAAACTGTAAATATTATCATTATGTCCTCGCTTTTTTATTTAAGCGCAATATTTTTAACTGCTTTGGCGAAAGTTACATTTTTTAAGTATTATGGCAAAGAAGAAGCGTATGCCCAAGTCAATCCGCAAATTTATCAGAAAGGAGAAAGCCCGAATTCGCCGGGAGTTTTTAGATACCAAAGAGCAAGAAAAACGAATTTCAGGATTATACAAAAAAATTCTCAAAGATAAAAACAACAATTTAAATAAAAAAAATGACAATTAAGGAAATCTACAATTTAGCTATCCAAATGGGAATTAAAGCGGATTTTAGGGGAGAGGAAGGAATTAAGAAGTTTTTAGAGAACAAGAAAAAGAAATACGAAAAAATGGATGAGAAAGAAAGAGAAGAGTTTGATAAAGATGCTTTGGAAAATCCCTATTTAGATTCCAGGATTTATCATATTACTGAAGATAAGGAAATAAAAAAAGTTTTAGTTGGTATTGATATTGGGCCGGCAGAGATTTTAATGGCAAAAGAAATTGACGACATCGATTTAGTTATTGCTCACCACCCTGTCGGCAAAGGATTAGCCCATTTGGCAGATGTGATGGATCTGCAGTGTGATGTTTTGAATTTCTACGGCGTGCCAATAAATATTGCTGAAGGACTAATGAAAGAAAGAATTGATGAAGTGGCCAGAGGAGTTAATTCGGTCAATCACCAAAGAACTGTTGACGCTGCCCAGCTTTTAAAAATGAGTTTGATGAATTCTCACACCCCTTGTGATAATTTGGCAGCTAAGTTTTTGAAAGATTTAGTAGAGGAGAAAAAACCAGAAAGGATTGGCGAGCTGGTTGATTTATTAAAAGAAATTCCAGAGTACAAAGAAGCGATGAAAATTGGAGCTGGCCCCAAAATCTTTGTCGGCGCTTTAGAAAATCGCTGTGGTAAAATCGCTTTAACTGAAATTACTGGCGGCACCGAAGGTTCTCCAAAGCTTTTTGAAAAAATGGCTCAAGCTGGCATTGGCACAGTCATTGGTATGCATATTTCAGAAGAGCATAAAAAAGAAGCTGAAAACTCCCATATAAACGTAGTAATTGCCGGCCATATTTCTTCTGATTCTTTGGGAGTTAATTTGTTTTTAGATGAATTAGAAAAAAAGGGAATTGACATTGTCCCTTGTTCTGGGTTAATAAGGATTTCTAGAGTCTAAAAAGAAAGTTTTTAAGGAGATTATAAAGCTGGCTGAGAGGCCAGTTTTTTGTTAAAATTAAAAGACCTCTTGAAAAGTAATTTTTCGTAACGAAAGTTGAAAATTATAGGCGAAAATTATAAAGAACGAGGAAGCATATATGATAGAATATACGTTGACGAGTTCTGAATAATTTGCAGACATAATTTCCAAGTTGTAGTAGAAATTATTATTTTGAGAGAGATCTATTATGAGAACAGGAATTGCTACAGTTCCATTAGATACCGGCCGTTGTCCCCGCTGGCTTTTTGAAAAGATGAAGCGCCTTTCTCGGGGCATATTTTTGGCTATTCGGGAAGAATTTGGGCCGGAAGAAATTTTAAAAAGATTAGCTGATCCCGTTTGGTTCCAATCGCTTGGCTGTGTAATCGGATTTGACTGGAATAGCAGCGGTTTAACCACTACTACCTTGGGAGCTTTAAAGGTTGGACTTTTCGATATTCAAGATGAGCTGGGTGTTTATGTCTGCGGTGGAAAAAAAGAGTCAAGAAAAACACCCGGGGAGATTGAGGCGTATGGAATTTCCCGGGGTTTTTCTTTTGCGCCAGATTTAATTTACGCCTCAAAAATGGCTGCCAAAGTTGACAGCTCTCTAGTTCAGGACCCTAAAATGCTATTTCAACTCTATCAGCACAACTTTATTTTCACAAAATCTGGAAAGTGGGCAGTTATTCAACAGGGATTAAATACAGAAAATCAAACTGCCAGACGTTATCACTGGCTGTCTTCTACCCTTCGGCAGGCTCAGGGCAAGATTGATTTTGTAGAAGAACCTCATTCTGGGATTGTTTCTGATGCTCGGGGCAATCCCTTAAATCTAGTTGCTAAAGAGAGTAATAAGAATAAAAAGATTTCAAATGAATTAGTAGGCGAAGAGCCAAAAACATTTTTAAAAGATATTAGATTAATTTCAGAGAAATCCAATTCTTTAATCAAGCAAAAAAGGCTTCCTAATTTTGCGGAAATGGAATTAAATAATGTTGAGTTTCATTGGCACCCGGTTGTTAACGAAAAAATTGATTTAAAAAGATTAGAAAAAACCGTCTTTTTTGCTAATTCTCAAAATCCTAAAAACTTTGAGCAGCTTTTATCTTTAAAGGGCATAGGTCCAAAAACAATTCGGGCTCTATCTTTAGTTTCGGAGATAATCTATGGCGCTAAGCCTTCTTATGAGGATCCTGCCAGATATTCTTTTTCGGTAGGCGGAAAAGATGGAACACCATTTTTTGTAAAAAGAGATATTTATGATAAGCTGTTGGGTATAATGGAAAAAGGAATTAAAAAAAGTAAAATATCAAATAGAGAAAAAGCCGAAGCCCAAAAAAGATTGATTAAAACTTTAAGATAATATAATATTATGAAAAATTTTTTGTTTACTTCGGAATCGGTGGCTATAGGCCATGCCGACAAAGTCGCAGATCAAATTTCAGACGCGGTGTTAGATGAAGTTTTAAAAAGAGATAAGTATGGCAGAGTGGCTTGCGAAGTTTTGGTTGGCGGAGGGTATGTGGTTATTGGAGGGGAAATTACTGTTAATGCCCAGATTGACGTAAATAATTTGGCAAGGGAAGTGGTTAAAGAAATAGGATACGATAAGCCGGAGTATGGATTTGATTATCAGAGTTTGGCTGTATTTAATTGTATCCGCGGTCAATCTCCGGATATTGCTATTGGGGTAAAAAAAACCGGCGCCAAAGAGCAAGGAGCCGGCGACCAAGGAATGATGATTGGTTTTGCCTGTAAAGAAACTCCGGAATTAATGCCCTTGCCTATAATGTTAGCCCACAAATTAGTTAGAGGATTAGCCGAAAGCCGAAGAGGAAAAATTTTGCCTTATCTGCGGCCTGATGGAAAATCACAAGTGACAATAGAGTATCAAGATAATGTTCCTAAAAAGCTAAATTCTGTAGTTATCGGCGCTCAGCATAATCCTGAAGTTTCTCCGGAGCAGATAAAAAAAGATATTATTGAAAAAATAATCAAGCCGGTTTGCGGCCGATATATAGACGAAGAAACAAAATTTTATATTAATAATACCGGTCGTTTTGTTATTGGAGGCCCGATTTCAGATACCGGAGTGACTGGCAGGAAAACGGTTGTTGATACATATGGCGGGATGGTGCCGGTGGGCGGAGGGGCTATGTCAGGAAAAGATCCAACCAAGGTTGATAGAACGGGCGCCTATGCCGCTCGTTATGTTGCTAAGAACATTGTGGCCGCCGAGTTGGCAGAAAGGTGTTTGGTCAGATTATCTTATGTAATTGGCGGAGTTCAGCCGTTGGAAGTAAGTATTGACACATTTGGGACTAATAGAATCCCCGAAGAAAAAATAGTTGAAGCCGTACTGAAAGTTTTTGATTTGTCTCCGGGAGGGATAATAAATCAGTTAAATTTATTAAGGCCGATTTATCGGAAAACTGCTTGTTATGGGCATTTTGGAAGAGAGGATCCAGATTTTACTTGGGAAAAGACAGACAAAATTAAAGAGATTTTAGAATCAATCTAAATGAAAAAATATTCTTCCAAGCAGGCTAAAAAAGGAAGAACTGCTTACCGCACCCCCAGTAGAGTTTTTAACCGTTGGTTCCAGTCCGACAAACGCAAAGGCAAAAGGAAAATTTGACTTTTTAGAGAATATGTCTAGAATTAAAGAAGTATTTAATTAAAAAGGAGATTATTATGGAAAAAATCGTAAAATTTTTATCTGAAATTCAGATGCTAAAAAGAGTTAAGCACGAAGGAGTGAAGCTGACCGGAGTTAAAAATCCCGACTCGGTGGCAGAGCATGTTGCTTTATCAGCTCAGATTGCTTATCTGCTGGGAGAATTAGAAGGGGCTGATTCCCAAAAGTGCGCTTTGATAAATTTATTTCATGACAATGAAGAAGCGCGTATTGGCGATCACCATAAGGTTAGCGCCAGGTATTTAAATGTTAAAGAAGTTGAAGCAAAAGCGGAAAGAGAGCATTACAGCAATCTACCGGATTCAATTGGAAACTTTCTTTCCGAATTACAGAAAGAGAAAAGGAAAAGAAACACAAAAGAAGGGATAATTGCTCAGGATGCCGACTGGCTGGAAGTGGCTATTCAGGCAAAGATCTATTTGGAGTTGGGATATAAGGGATGTCAAAATTGGATTGATAATGTTGAAAAAGCCCTGGAAACAAAATCAGCTAAAGAAATTTTAGCTGAGATGAAAAAGAACCCTGATTTTTTAAACTGCTGGTGGAAAGATTTGAAAAAAATGACCTACAAGAAATTGACTAAATAGGTGTCTTTTAATTTATACCCCAATTTCCGATAATAGTTTCTTACTCCGACTCCGGAAATTACAGCTATTTTATTAATGTCGAATTCTTTTTTAGTACTTCGGCTAAATTCAGTATAAACTATTTTTTCTGCTTCTTTTATTAATTTTTTGCCAAGCCCCTTATGTTGAGGGGCTTTTTCTTTTTCGGTAATCGGAACCAACTGTCCATAAGTATGTAGATCTCTGATTATTGCCGAATTTTCTAAAACCATAAGGAAAGGATTAGCTGGGATTCGCAATCTCAATAAACTATAAAGGCGCTCTCGGTTTTTATCTTCGTAGCTTAGAAAGATTTCTTTTCCACCGGAGGCATTGTAATCTTGGCGAAATAAGTAAAGTTTTTCCTTAGGGTCGTAATTTTCTTTTACTTCCCGGCATCTTATGCATTTGCATTTTTCGTCCTTGATTTCCATTTCTTTTTGGACGATTTCTCGCAAGTTTGAAACCTTAGTCCCGCCTTCAATAATATAGGCTGAAGGGATATCTCTAATTATTCTTTGGATTCGGCAATAATAGGGAATTTGTTTTTTAATCTCGACTAAAAGTTTAGTTAATTTTTTTTTGGAATAAGGCTTAAACTTTCTTTTTTTGTACCAATTGTACAAAGGCGATTCCCGAACTAAGGCTAAGGGATAAATTTTTAAGAAGTCGGGCTGAAAATCGGGATTTGAGAAAAGTTCTTTAAACATTTTAATGTCTTTCTTAAAATTGGAGCCCGGGAGATTTGGCATTATTTGATAAGAAACTTTGAATCCAGCATCTTTTAAAAGTTTTGTTGCTTTTATTGTTGCTTCAACTTTATGCCCTCTTTTGTTTAATTTCAAAACGTTATCATAAATACTCTGAACGCCTAATTCTACCCTGGTTACTCCCAATTTTCTTAATCTTTTTATCTCTTTTTTTGTAATATAATCCGGCCGAGTTTCTATAGTAATTCCAATAATTCGGCGTTTTGCCTTTTCGTTTAATTTCTGCTCTGCTTTCAGGGGTTTAGTTTTCCGCGTAGTTTTATGTTTCGTTTCGTCTAGCTTTGTGTTACAGGCCGCAAAACAGCGCGTAATAAACCAGGTTTGGTATTTTTTGGGATAATAACTCCAAGTTCCGCCAATTATTCTTAACTCGATTTTATCTGTAGGATGGCCGGTTGCCTCTAATGATCTTAACCTGGTTTGGACTTGTAAATAAGGATCAAAATTGGTTAAAATTGCTCTTTGGACAGCCGGCTCTTTCTTTAAGTAACTTTTAGGAAGTCCTTTTTGTCCTGGGCAGTAAATACACTTTCCCGGGCAGGGGTAAGGTTTAGTTAAAACCGAGACATTAACTATTCCAGAAAGAGAGCGAATTTTTCTTTTTATTAAAAGTATTTCTAAATTTTTATCGGGTTTTAATCTTTTATTTTTAACTAAATCGTGGTAAGCTTTAAGAAGTTTAACGTTAGAAAGAGTGGTAGTTTTGAATTTTTTGGCAAATTTTCTTTTAGCCGAATCTAAATCAGCCAAAGTTTTTACTTTATTTTTTCTTAATTCTTGAATTGCTAACTCAGAAAGAGTTAATTTTATTTTCATGGATAAAAACTATGCCGAAGAGCTGTTTGAAAAAACCCAAGAGGATTATAGCTTAATAGCAGAGCGGTTTTCAAGAGCCAGAGATAAAGTATGGGACGAGATGCGATTTTTATTTGATGATTATTTGATAGAAGGAGAAAGAATTTTGGATTTAGGATGCGGCAACGGACGTTTTTACGAGCTGTTTAAAAATAAGAAAGTAGATTATGTCGGAGTAGATAATTCTAAAGAATTAATTGAAATAGCCAAGAGAAAGTTTCCTAATGCGAATTTTCAAACAAGTAATGCTTTAAGCTTATCTTTCCCTAATGATTGCTTTGATAAAGTTTATGCTGTCGCCGTTTTGCATCATATTCCTTCAAGAGAATTCCGCCTTCAACTCTTAAAAGAAGCAAAAAGAGTTTTAAAGCAAGAAGGACTTTTAATTTTAACTGTCTGGAATTTATGGCAGCTGAAAAGGACCAGAAAGATAATTTATAGATTTGCTTTAAAAAAATGTTTTGGTAGATCAAAATTAGACTTTAAGGATATTTTAATGAAATGGGAAGGGGCGGAGAATTGTTATTTTCACTGTTTTAGCAAAAAAGAGCTGGAAAAATTAACGAAAGAAGCCGGGTTTAAAGTAAAAAGAAAGGGTGAAGTTTTAGTAAGTTCAAGAAAAACAAAGAGATCAAAATGGCCTAATTCTAATTTCTATATTGTAGCAGAAAAATGATTGTCCCCATAGTTCAATGGATAGAATATAGTCCTCCGGAGACTAGGATGGAAGTTCGAATCTTCCTGGGGACACAATCTAAGGAGGAGTGCGAGAGTGGTTGAATCGGGCAGTTTCGAAAACTGCTATGGCTGTAAGGTCATCGAAGGTTCGAATCCTTCCTCCTCCGCATAAGAAATTTTAATTTTCAAAAAACTATGAAATTTTTTAAAAAAAGTAAAGAACCGAAAGATTTAAAAGAAGTTTTAAAACAATTCGAGCAGTTGAAAGAAAAAGTTAACGGGATTTCAAAAGGTCTTGAAAGTTTGAAAAAATCAGGTAATATTTCTATTCAGAAAGTAGGAATAGTCAGATATAATCCTTTTTCTGGAGCGGGAGGCGACCAGAGCTTCTCTATTGCCTTGCTTAATGGAGATAATAACGGGGTAGTGATTACTTCTCTTTACGCCCGGGACGGAAATAGAGTTTATGGGAAATCAGTTAGGAATAGTAATTCCGAATATCCTCTTTCTGAGGAAGAAAAGAAAGCAATAAAAAGCGCTATGAGCTTCGAATAAGAATTATGGTTCAAAAAACTAAGCAACAAAAACAAAGTCTTAAAACAAGGCCGCCGGTGGTGGTTGTTTTAGGTCATGTTGATCATGGCAAATCCTCAATTTTGGAAGCTATTAAGGATTTAAAGATTACCATCAAAGAATCAGGAGGAATTACCCAGCATATAGGAGCATACGAAATTGAGCACCAGGGTAAAAAAATTACCTTTATTGACACGCCTGGCCACGAGGCTTTTTCTGCTATGAGATCGCGGGGGGCAAAAGTAGCTGATATTGCTATTTTAGTAGTGGCGGCTGAGGAAGGAGTGAAGCCCCAGACTAAAGAAGCTATTGAGCATATAAAAAAGGCGGGAATTCCTATGATTGTAGCTATTAATAAAATGGACGTGCCGGGAGCTGATCCCGAGAAAGTAAAAAGGGAACTCTCGGATAAAGATGTTTTGGTTGAATCAATGGGTGGCAAGGTTCCTTCAGTAGAAATATCGGCAAAGACAGGCAAGGGGATTACAGATCTTTTGGAGATAATTTTATTAGTAGCCGAAATGGAAGATTTGAAAGGAGATATTGTAAAACTTGCTGAAGGCGTGATAGTTGAATCTTATTTAGATCCAAATCGAGGTCCAACTACTACCCTGCTCTTGCAAAATGGAACTCTAAAGAAGGGAAAAGTTTTGGGAACTTCTTCTACCGCGGGGAAAATTAAGATTATGGAAAATTTTCAAGGAGATTCTATTAAAGAAGCTTTTCCTTCAATGCCGGTTGTTGTTTTGGGCTTTGATAATGTTCCCGGGGTTGGGGAAAAATTTAAAGTTTTTTCCAATATTGAATCGGCTAAGAAGGAAATAGAAGTTTCTTCAAAACTAATTCCCGAAGTGCTGCACGTTGAACCTGACCAAAGAATAGTAAATATAATTTTAAAGATTGATGTATTGGGATCGCTTGAGGCGATTGAAAAAGTTTTAAAGGATCTTCCTCAAGAAAAAGTTATTTTAAGAATTTTAAAAGCAGAGGCTGGAGATGTAAATGATTCCGACGTTAAATTAGCGATAGGATCCAAGGCTAAAATTGTGGCTTTTCGGGTAAAGGCCAACCCAATTGCTCAAAAGTTAGCTGAGAGAGAAAAAATAACAATAATGGTTTTTGAGGTGATTTATGAATTAGCTCAGGCAGTTAGAGAGCTTTTGAAAAAAAGAGTTGTGTCCAAGATAGTTAGAACGGAGCTGGGAAAGATTAAAATTTTGGCAGTCTTTCGAACCGAGAAGAACCGCCAGATTATTGGGGGGAAGGTGATTGAGGGTGAAGTAAGAAAAGGAGCTTCTCTTAATGTTTACCGAAACGAAGAAAAAATAGGAGCAGGAAAAATTGTTAATCTTCAGCGGGACAAGAAAGAAGTTGGAGAATTAGGAAAAGGATCAGAGTGCGGAATGCTTTATGACGGAAGTGTAAAAATAGAAGAAGGAGATATTTTGGAAGCATATATTGAAGAAAAGCAAAAAGGAGAACTATGAAGCGTATTCAGCGTGTTAATAAGTTAATAAAAATTGAGCTAAGTCAAATTCTTCTTAGGGAAGTTGATTTCCCGAAAGGTGTTTTGGTTACTATTACCCGGGTGGAATCTTCAGTGGATTTAAAACAGGCGAAGGTGTATATTTCGGTGATGCCCGATAGTAGGGTCGCTAGAATTTCCGAAATTTTGGGCAAAATAATTTATGGAATTCAACAGAGTTTAAATAAGCGTCTAAGAATGAGGCCAATTCCTAAAATAAAATTTGAAATAGAGCAAAAAACCAAAGAAGCGGCAAGAATTGAGGAACTTTTGGAAGAAGCAAAAGAGAATAAAAGTTGAAAAAAGCTTTAAAAAGTGGTATAATAAAATAGTGGCCAGGTAGCCAAGTAGCAAGGCAGTGGTCTGCAAAACCACTATACGTGGGTGCAATTCCCGCCCTGGCCTCAAAACTTGCCGCGGTGGCGGAATGGTTTACGCGCACGACTTAAAATCGTGTGCCGAAAGGCATGTGGGTTCGAGTCCCACCCGCGGCACAATAAAATTTAGGGCGCTGGAAGTGTCTATAAATCTTTATTTAGTCGGATGTGTCGAGAACCCACTCCCTGAATTGTCCCGCCGAAGGCGGGAGCAATGCCTTCGGGCAACTCCTTCGAGTCCCACCCGCGGCACAATAAAAACCCCCCACCAAGGCGGGGGGTTTTTCATTGCAGGTTTTCAGGTTTAATTTCCCAAAACTTCAATGTAGGTTTCTTTTGCTCCAAAATCTTTTGCCTGTTGAGAATTCGGAAACCAGATATCAAGATGATAATAACCTTTTCTTGAATGCATTCTGTCTTTCACTACAAAAATCTTGTCTCCGTATAATTCTGGTATTCTAATTTTGGTTCCGAATGGCAACATATTATTAGCTACAACTCCATCTTCGACATAAGCTCCGGAAGCGGTTATAAAAGGAGTGTCATCTGTTTCCCAAGTAGTGCTGGAATAAGCAGTGATTACCATATTTATTTTCTGTACTTTTATAGGTTCCGAAGGACTGGATATAGTTAAAAGGCTGTTCTCCTGAATTGTAGCAAGTTGAAAAGCCGGTTGAGGGATAAAATCAGCTTGTACTTGTTTTTTTGCTGTTATACCAAGCCCTAAACTGCCGGTTGTAACGCCGGCTACTATTAAGAAAGCTAATGCTTTTTTTACCCGAGAGACGGGTTTTTCTATAACAATTTCCATATTTTTCTTGAAAACCCTTAATTTAAGCCCGGCAGGACTCGAATTAGCATTAATTTAGAAGCGGAAGAATAGGCCAAGTTCTAGGCAGGACGACGAAGGAGTGTTAAATAACACTTCGAGGAGGACTAACAAAGAAATTGGTCTATTCTTTCCTTTCCTCCAGGCGGGCGAATTTTACCCAGTTTCTGTGTTACTCGTCGCTCGTGTGCCTACGGCACACTTCACTTCTCCTGCCTTGAATCTGAATAAAATTCGCTCCGCTAAATTAGTGCCAATTCGAGTCCTACTGGGCAAGATTCTGACATATTAGCGTATTTATGGGTGGCTGTCAACCCTTCACCCCGCTAAAGCGGGATGAAGGCTCAAGGACATATATACTTCCCTAAATGAAAAACTGATGTACTTACAGTACATCAGTTTTTTATGAGCGGGTGAGCGGAATTGAACCGCCATCTCTACCTTGGCAAGGTAGCATAAGAACCATTATACGACACCCGCTTATCTGTGCCGCGGGTCAGAATTGGACTGACGACCCCTTCTTTTTCAGAGAAGTGCTCTACCACTGAGCTACCGCGGCTCGGATTTAGTGGGTAGTGAATAGTGGGTAGTTTGTAATATTATTTTATCACTATTTACTATACACTATAAGCTAATCACTAATTCTTGTGGGCGCTGAGGGATTCGGACCCCCGACCTTCTCAGTGTAAATGAGACGCGCT
>CAZDKD010000005.1:0-21127 GCA_964506305.1 uncultured Candidatus Saccharibacteria bacterium
TTTCTTTAGCCAAAGGTGAAAGGTCAACTACTTGTTATATTTTTTTATTTTTGGTATACAGAAAGTGATGGCAAATAATTTTAATAACAAAAACTCAGATATCTCGGATAAACTGCCGCCTCAAAATATTGAAGCCGAAAAATCGTTATTAGGCTCTTTGATGTTGGACAAAAATGCTATTACTAAAGTAGCAGATTTTTTACAATCAAGAGATTTTTATAAAAAGAACCACCAAGAAATCTATAAAGCCACTCTGGAACTTTTTGAAAAAGGAGAACCGGTTGACTTGCTTGCGGTTTCTACTCGCCTTAAAGAAAAAGATCTTTTAGAAAATATTGGCGGAAACAGCTACTTAACCGAACTTATTAACCTTGTTCCCACCGCTGCTCATATATCGCATTATGCAAAAATAGTTCAGAGAAAAAGAATCCTGAGAGATTTAATCGAAGCCAGCCAGAAAATTAACTCAATGGGCCATAACGAAAAAGAAGATGTTGACGCTCTTTTAGACAAAGCTGAACAAAAAATCTTTAGCATTGCCCAAAAAGGACTAACTCAAAACTTTATTCCTGTTAAGGATTCTTTAGAGGAGGCCTTTGAAAGAATTGACAGGTTATCTAAACATAAAGAAATTCCCCGCGGGCTGCCCACCGGCTTTAACGATTTAGATAATATGTTAGCCGGTCTTCAAAAGTCCGACTTTATAATTTTAGCCTCCCGGCCTTCTATTGGTAAATCAAGCTTAGCCGTGAACTTTGCAGCTAATATTGCCATCGAGCAAAAAATGCCGGTGGGAATTTTTAGCTTGGAAATGTCAAAAGACCAGGTAGTAGACCGGCTAATTGCCAGCTTGGCTAATGTTGATTTATGGAGATTAAGAACCGGTCGGCTTTCCTCCGGCGAAGATGATGACGACTTCAGCAGAATTCGAGACGCAATGGGAAAACTATCCGAAGCGCCTATCTATATTGACGACGCTGCCCTATCAAATGTCCTGCAAATGCGAGCAATGGCGCGAAGACTGCAAGCAGAGCACGGCCTCGGGCTAATTATTATTGATTACTTACAATTAATGGAACCCAGAAACCCAATGACCAGTTTAGTCCAGCAAGTATCTGAAATTTCCCGCTCATTAAAAGGTTTGGCCAGAGAGCTAGATGTCCCGGTTCTTGCTTTATCTCAACTTTCCCGGGCAGTAGAACAAAGAGTGCCTCAAATCCCCAGATTAGCAGACTTACGTGAAAGTGGTGGATTAGAGCAAGATGCGGATGTTGTATTATTTATTTATCGTGAAGATAGATATAATCCTGACACTACCAGGAAAAATATTGCTGATATTATAATTGCTAAACACAGGAATGGGCCAGTTGGAAAAGTTGAGCTTTATTTTGATGACCGAAGAGTCTGTTTCAGAAACTTAGAAAAAGAAGAATATACGGAATAAAATGTATCCGCCAGTTATTCAAAAATTAATTGATCTTTTTAGCAAGTTTCCTACTGTAGGGCCGCGAACCGCTACCCGTTTTGTTTTTTACTTAACAAAACTTCCTCAAGACGAGCTTGAGAAGTTTTTAGATTCAATAACAAATTTAAGAAAAGCAATAAGAGTTTGCTCGTTTTGCTTTAATCCCTTTGATACCTCTACCGCTCCGGAAGAATCCTTTTGCCCAATCTGCCAAAATGCTTCTCGAGACAGGACTCTGCTTTGTGTTGTAGAAAAAGAAAGTGACTTGACAGCAATTGAAGAAATAAAAAAATACAAGGGCCTTTATTTTATTTTAGGCGGAACGCTATCTGGCTTAAAAAAAGAAGACGTTAAAAAATTAAGAGTTAGAGAATTAAAAGAAAGAATTAAAGAACCTAAAAAATTCGGTTTGAATGCTGATTTTAAAGAAATTATTATAGCTACCAACCCCACCACTGAAGGTGAAGCTACCGCCCTATTAATCGAAAGAGAGTTAAAACCTTTTAATATTAAAATCACCCGTCTCGGCCGCGGTTTGCCAGTTGGTGGAGAATTAGAATACGCTGATGAAGACACTTTAGGAAGCGCTTTTGAGGGAAGAAAGTAGTGCTAAAGAACAAAAAACAAAAAAAAGCCTTTTATGAGGCTTTTTGGTTTATTAAACTTTTTGTTTTATTACCTTTTTTGCTTTTTTTAAAACAGCGATAATTTCTTTGGCTTGGGCGTTTATGCCGCTTACATTGCCTACAAATCTTGAAACATCGCCTTTAACTCCACTAATTTCACCTTCTATGTCAGAGATATCACCTCGTGCTTTTTTGGCAATCCCCCAGACGTTTTTGCCATTTCCGAAAAGACGCGACTTATCTCCTCCAATATTCTCGGCACTAACAAGTTTTCTAGGCTTCAACAACAACTGCTTAATAATCCTTTCTTCCATTTTCTTTTCCACTTTTATCTCCTTTCTCTCTAACTAGTTTCTATTTTAGTGATTTCAACTTCGGTATAAAGTTGCCGGTGACCCATTTTTTTCTTATAACGAGTTTTTGGTTTGTATTTTAAAATAATAACCTTCTTGCCCTTGCCCTGTGATAAAACCTTGCCAACAACCTTAGCTCCTTTCACCAAAGGAGTTCCGATTTCTAATTTTTTATTCTTTTCCACTAACAAAACTTCCTTGAAGATTGTTTCTTTGCCTTCTTTTTCCTTAACTTTCTCAATTTTTATTTTTGTTCCTGGAGTTACAACATATTGCTTACCTCCAGTTTTAATAATAGCTAACATACCATAAATAAAATATTAAGCGAGGGTACTTTCCGAAAAGAGCACTTCGGAGGCGGCTGGGCATGGTTTCCGAGCGAAGCGAGGAACCAGCCGCTGAGAAATGAACAGCAATTTCTCGCTGGGAAATTGACTGTGTCTCTTTGAGGGAAGGTGCCCGAGCGATGATTTTTTAATCTTCTCTTGGTTTTTCTATTTGTTTAATTTTTATTTGAGATTTTCCCCCGGATATTTTCACTACATCTTTATCAACTTTTTCGAACTCTCTACTAGCTTTATTATAATTGCTTACTGTTGTTCCTAAATGACCTCCAAGTTTCTTCATATATTCGCTGTAAGTCCCTAAATGCCTTCCTAATCTTTCCACTTGCTTAATTACTATATGAGCTTCTTCGGAAATCTTCTGATTTTTAAGGCCCTGTAAAACAGTCTGTAAATAAGCCAGAAAAGACGTCGGGGAAATAACTATAACTTTTTTCTTCCCGGCATAGTAAATTAAATTATTAGTATCGTCAGTAACTGCTCCTACTTTATTAATAAGTAAATCGTAATAAACAGCTTCTGAAGGAATAAACATAAAAGCGAAGTCCATTGTGCTTTCTTCCGGTTTTACATATTTTGCCGTTTCGTCAATTCTGGCTTTAAGATCTGCGATGAAAGCTACTTCATATTTTTTCTTTTCTCCAGAATCGCGCGCTTCCAATATACGATTATAATTCTCCAAACTGAATTTTGAATCAATGGGAATAATTCTTTTATCAATAAAAACCACCGCATCAACAATCGTTCCATCCTTAAATGAATATTGCATTTTATAGGAACCGGGAGGCAAGACGTTCTTCAAAACCGTTTCTAGATAATATTCCCCCAATACTCCTCGCTGCTTAGGATTTTTCAAAATATCCTGAAGATTGCGAAGCTGATCGGCAAAACTCACTACTTGTCGATTGGTCTCGTCCAGCTTAGTTAGTTTTTCTGTAACATCCTGAACAATTTTAGCACTTTGGCCAAACTGAGATTGAATAGCTTTTGTTGATTCAGCTAATTTGCTGTCTAAAATCTGACCCAGATAATTTATATCCTGCTTTAGCATCATTAAAGATTCTGATTGTTTTTCTGGCTTTTTTTTGAATAACAAAAAAATTACCACCGCCAATCCTCCAATAACTATTATTAAAAAGCCAATTATCAACAACTCCATTAAAAGTATATTACGATAATTTTAATAAAAAATCAACCCCATTGAACAAGATTGATTAGCCCACGAGATTCGAATCGTGGGCTTTAGATGCTTTGAATTAGTTTTAATGGAAAAATACTTCAGTAAGTAAAAAAACAATATAGATTAAAAGTAAAAACACGGCTTCTTTTTTGGTGATTTTTCGATCAGTCCTAACAAAAATTAAGAAAAATAAAGCTGAGATTATAAGAAAGATTCTGGCAATGGCAAAAGGAGAAAAATCTATAATTTCAATGGGGCAAATTAAAGCAACAACTCCCAGAACAAGAGTAGCGCAAATAATAATAGCTCCCATTAAATCTCCTAAAATCATCCAGGTTCGTCTTTTCTTGGCAGAGACAATGGCAAAATAAGTTTCGGGAAGAGCGTTCCCTAACCCAATAATTAAAATTCCGATCACCGGAATAGTAACGCCTAAAACATCAGAAAACGCCTGAGCGCTTCTTACAATCCCCTCTGAAGCCACTAAAAGCACAACCAAGGCCACTATCACTTTCCTTAAGCCCTTGAAAAAATTGCAAAATTGCCTAAAGATTTTATCTTTTGCAATCTTCCACTGCCCTAATTTGGGCTCAATTACAATTTTATTTTTTTCTTTATGTTTATTATTATTAACATATCTTTTTCTAAATCTTTCTTCTTTAGAAAAAAGCCAAACGATATAAAAAGCAAAAGCCAACAGCAAAATCAGACCGTCAATCCTTCCTAATTTCCCATCTAAAATCAAAACTAAAGGCAGAACAGCAACCACAGCAGTGAAAATGGTGCTGGTCTGAACCATTTTGCTTCTGACTGGCAAAGCGGTACCTCCAATTAAAATTGCCAAAGCTACAGCTAAAGTCAAATCAGCTACATTTCCTCCAACAATCTCCCCAAAAGAAAGCTGAGGAATCCCATGCAAGGCTGAATTAATTCCGATAAAAAGATTGGGAGCAGAGCCGGCAACAGCCATTATAAAAAAAGCAACCACGAATTCCCGCCAACCTAAAAACTTAGCCATTTTCATTAAGCCCTTAACCAATCTAGAACCCGACCAAAATAACAGAAAACAAGAAATTATGAAAACTAAAATATATATCCAAATCATTTATACTTGATGTCGCACAATAAAATAATGTTTTGTAATTTCGATTAAAATTACTTCAATCAGCCCCATCCCAAAAATAATTACCCAATCATTAAGATTAAGCGGAACGGTTTTTAAAATAGTTTGAAGAAACGGCAAATAAACAGCCGCGAACAGGGCCACAACTCCAAGAATCCAGGCAAAAACTAAAAACTTATTAGAAAAAGGATTTATATGCCAAATATTTCTTCTTAAACTTTTACAAGAAAACACATAAAAAATAGAGTCAATGCTCAGGCAAGCAAAAATCATTGTTCTAACATAGGCAACATCATAGTTCAATCTCCAAAGCCATAAAAACAACCCTAAAAGCATAAAATCAGTTATCAGTCCGATAATAAAGATTATTACTTTCATTTCTTTATTCAACAACGGAATATTGTGACCTTGTGGTTTTTGCTTCATTAAATCTTTTTCTTTCGGCTCAAAAGCCAAGGCAATGTCAGGAAGGCCGTCTTCAATGAGATTTACCCACAATATTTGAACAGCGGTAATCGGCAGATAACCGAAGAAAAGACCCACTCCAATTAAAATTGTCTCGGTAAAAGAATCGGAAAGCAGATAAGTAATTACCTTGCGGATATTATCAATAATCGCTCTTCCTTCCTCTACGGCAGCCACAATAATATTAAAATTATCAGTAAGCAAGACGAGATCTGAAACGTCTTTAGCAACTTCTGTGCCAGAACCCAAAGCTACTCCAATATCAGCTTGTTTTAAAGCCGGGGCATCATTAATCCCGTCTCCGGTCATTGCTATTACTTCTCCTTTTTCTTGCCAGGTTTTGATAATTCTCATTTTGTGTTTCGGTTCAACTCTGGCATAAATCTGAATATCTTTTACTCTCTTTTCAAACTTTTTATCCGAGAGCTCATCTAATTCTTTCCCTTCCATAATATTTTCTTCCTTCACATTAAACCCTAATTCTTTTGCCACTGCCCTTGCTGTTAATTTATGGTCGCCAGTAACAATAATCGGCCTCATTCCTGCTCGCTGACAGGTCTTTATTGCTTTTTTTACCTCTTTCCTGATTGGATCTTTTAAAGCTATTAATCCAACAAAAACCAAATTATTAAATAAATCTTTTAAGTTGGTAATTTTTTTATAAGCAACGGCTATTACTCTCAATCCTCTCCCGGTTAAATCTTCCAATTGAGCCTTTATTTCATCCGTCATTTGAGGCGTCAGGGGATTTTTTTTATTGCCTTTTTCTAAATATTTTGACATTTCTAACAACTTTTCCGGAGCGCCCGAAACATAAAGAATGTCTTCTTTTTTATTTACAGCATAAGCTTGGGCTAAATATTTATTTACCGAAGTAAAAGGAAGCTCAGCAATTTTTACCATCTTCTTTTCTAATTCTTTTTTATTAATTCCTGCTTGTATTCCTGCTAAAAGCAGAGCTTTGTCTGTTGGCCTGCCGCGAATAATCCATTTTCCCATTACTTCTTCTGGATTTTCAATAAACGCTTCGTTGCATAAAGTAACAATCTTGAGAGCTAACTGACGTTCTGATTTTGTTTTTGCTATAATATCAGTTACTCTCATTTTTCCTAAGGTTAAAGTAGCGGTTTTATCGGTTGCAATAATAGAAGTACTTCCTAAAGTTTCAGCGGAAGCCAGCTTTCTAACCAACCCTCTTTTCTTTAAGATTCTCTGCATTCCTAAGGCTAAAATAACAGTCATTGCCACCGGCAATCCTTCGGGAATAGCAGCTATAGCGACGGCTACCGCTACGGTAAACATTTCCAAAAAAGTATTTCCCGTAAGCACTCCCTCAACAAAAATAACAATACAAATTCCTACAATGATCCCGCCAACAACTTTTGCGAAGCGACTTAATTTCTTTTGCAAAGGAGTTTTTTCTTCTTTAGCTTTTTTCACCATCTGGGCCACTTTTCCTATTTCGGTTTCAAGCCCAATTGAAGTTGCCACTATCTTTGCTTTTCCGTCTTCTATAATCGTACCCATATAAACCATATTATCCCTGTCTGCCAAAGGTGTTTTTTCGGGAAAGATTTTTGATTTCTTTATGGCTGGCAGCCACTCACCAGTTAAAGCCATCTCATTGACTTTCAAATTGTAGCTATCAATAATTCTTCCATCGGCTGGCACTTTATCTCCCGGGCTTAAAATAAAAATATCGCCTGGAACTAACTCAATAGAATTTATAACTTTTGAATTCCCTTCTCTTATTACCTGAGTATGAATCTTAACTATCTTTTTTAGTTTTTTTAAAGCATTTCCTGCTTTATTTTCTTGAAAAAAACCTACAATAACATTTAAAAAAACAGCGCCAAAAATAACAATGGCGTCGGTAAACTCTTTAAAAATTAAAACTACAATTCCGGCAATCACTAAAATATAAATTAAAGGACTTTTAAACTGCTCCAAAAGTATTCCTAATTTAGAAAGCGACCCTTCTTCGGGAAGCAAGTTTTTGCCGAATTTTTCTCGCTGGGTCTTTACCTTTTTTTTAGTCAAACCATCCTTAGGATTTGAATGAAGTTTTTTTACAACTTCTTCCCAAGAAAGATTATGCCAAGGGATTTCTTTTACCATGTTATTCTAATTCAAGAATATATTTTTATACCTTAACGAATCAAGGTTATACCAAGCGCTTAGCGAGGTATTGTTCTTATTTTACCACAAAACAAAAACCGAGAGAACTCGCCTTGACTCGGCGAGGCAGGTAACTCTCGGAAAAAATGTGCTCCTACGGGGAGTCGAACCCCGGTTACATGATTGAGAATCATGCGTCCTAACCACTAGACGATAGGAGCTATATTGCAAATTTACCATAAAATTTAAAAATTGTCGACATTATGCATATCATATATATGTATACCATGCATATCAAAACACACTCTATATTACGCCCGAGATACTTGTCGCATAATAACCTAATACACCCAAGACACCTGTCGCATAATAAATAAAAAAACGCCCCTATCTGCTTTGGGCGTCACGTGCTTACACTAATTATGACGAGGTTTAACAAGCTTTGTTACAAATTTGAATTGACAAAAACTTATATTTATGCTATACTTAAAAATGTTCGTTAACAACTAAATAATGTTTATGTAAAGAATGCTTACTTAAAGAAAGGACTCAGAAAATGAATAAAGGAAATCTTTTGGCAGTTTTGTTTGGGATATTATTTTGCATAGGCACAGGATTCTTTATCAAGTTCAAGCAGAATTCAATGCAAGAAAACTTAGCCCCTGCGCCTGCCCTAAAAACAAAACAAGCAGTGAAAATCAAAGTAAGAAAGGGGTGGTGTCTTTCAAGAATCGCTGATGGACTCGGTACCAGCATTAAAGATTTGGTAGCTTTAAATAAAATTGAGGATCCGGATTTAATTTATACTGGCCAAACTATAAAAGTTGCTCCCTACGACAGGACAAACAAGGTAGAGGTTAGTTGGTACGGACCGAAATTCCATGGGAAAAAAATGTCTAACGGCAAAATTTTTAATATGGAAGACTCAACAGTAGTAGCCCACAAATTATTGCCATTTGGGACAAAAGTGAAGCTAACCAGAATAGACAACGGAAAAAGCATTGTAGCAATAGTTCAAGACCGAGGCCCATATGTTAGAGGAAGAGATTTTGATATTTCCCGCAAAGCAGCAGAACATTTGGGCATAACCAGATTAGGAATAGCACCATGTGAAGTAAAAATTTTAAATTAATCTTCTCCTTTTTACAAAAAAGCGAAAGATAAATAAAAAGCTCTGTATACAAACAGAGCTTTTTTCTATGCTCTAATCTATGCTCTTATCTCTTCCACCATCTCCTCCATCTTCATCTCTTTTGAACCGTCAATTAAAACTAAATCGCCTTCTTTCATCTCATCCTGGAGTGCTTTTTTTGCTTTTTCAATATTATCAAACTGGAAAATTTTTTCTTCCAGCATCCCCTTGCTTCTTGCCCCCTTAGCAATAAAATCTGCTCTTGCCCCCACCGTAAAAAGTAAATCTGCAACCTGAGATACTTTTTCTCCAATTGCCTCGTGAGCTTCAATTGTATATTTTCCAATACCTAAAACATCTCCCAAGACAGCAATCTTTCTTCCAGTTATCTCAATTTTACCCAAAACGCCTAAAGCCTCTATCATAGAGAAAGCAGTGGCTGATTCGCTGTCGTCAATAATTGAAGATCTTTTTATTCCACTAATTAATTTCATTTTCCCAGGAAGCGATTTATAATTTCTCAAAATCTGAGAAATTTCAACTAAATTTATTTCTTTAGCTACCCCTCCAGCAATAGCCGCGAGAGCGCTATATATTTGTTCTTTTCCAAAAAGATTTTTTAACCAAAAAGGAATAATATTTTCTTGATAGTCCATTTTAAAATTGGTCCCATTCAAGTTAACATTAATGTCACTAACCCAAAAATCTGCTCCTTCTTGAAAACCATAAGTTAAAGATCGGGCACGAGCTTCCTCTTGTATTTCCCGGATAGTTTCATCATCAAAATTTAAAATTAGAAAACCTCGCTCTGGCAAAATTTTAACCAATTTCTTTATCTGAAGAGTTTCTTTTCTTTCACCGGCAAAAAAATCTTTATCCGGAAAAATTTCTCCAACACGAGTTGCCACTAAAATCGGCAGCCTAGATCTCTTAAGCAAAAATTCAAATCTTTTTATCTCTTTTGGATCTAATAATCCTGACTCAAAAATTAGGATTTTTTCCTTTTTAAGTTGAGGATTTAATACTTGAAGAATAGCTTGAGTAGCGCAAGAACGCCCTTTTCCAATGACAAGAATAACAGAAGGTTTCTTAAGTAAAAATGAAAGCTTTTTAAAAAAATTCATATTAATTATTCATAGTCCGGCGGTATTTGCCAGTAATCAATAATATATTTTGCTAACTCCTTAAAAATCGGTGTCGTTGAATATCCGGCGGCTCTCGTTTTCGGATTATCAAGCTTTATCAAAACCAGAAATTCAGGACTAAAAGCAGGAGCAAATCCAATAAAACTATGCCAGGTTTCTTCTGAATAGCCCTTTTTATTCACGCCGAGAATTGACCAAGGAATCTGAGCAGTACCAGTTTTGCCAGCGATATAGTAACCGGGTATTTTAGCCCCTCCGGCAAAACCGTTTTCAACCACGCTAATTAACATTGCCGTTACCCGAGAAGCAGTTTTTGCAGAAATAACTTGATCCGGAGATATTTCAGGTTTAGTTTCAACTATCTCGCCATTTTCTATAATTTTCTCTACTAAATAGGGCTTGACCAATTTCCCCCCATTAGCAATGGCGCAAAACGCCCGAACCAACTGAATGGGAGTCATTTCAATTCCTTGACCAAAAGAAGCAGTAGCGAAATTTATTTCATAACCTTTTCTAAATTCTTTATTTTCAGAAAAAATTTCTCCTTGAAGATCAATCCCGGTTGGCTCAAAAATACCGAAACGATTAATATATTCCAAAAAAAGATCATGGCCTAATTGTCTTTCAACAAATACTGCCCCGGTATTAATAGATTTTTCTAAAACTTCTGTTATTGTTCTTTTTCCCCAAACCTTTCCGTCATAATTCTCAATAGTGTACTTACCGATTTCCACTTTTCCGGTATCAACATAAGTGGTTTGAGGCGTTATTTTTTCTTGGTCAAGAGCAGCCGCTACAGTAATTGGCTTAAAGGCCGAACCAGGTTCGTAAAGCTTTTGGATTACAGGATTCTGAAAAACTTGGAAATCGTCAACCTTAGCATAATGATTAGGATTAAAATTCGGGAAATTAGCCAAAGCTAAAACTTTTCCCGTATTAGGATCCACAACTATAATCTGGCCTGCCCTAATATTTAAATCCTCTTTCGCTTTTTCCAATAACCTCTCGGCCATAAATTGAATATTATAATCAATAGTCAGAAAAATATCATCTCCTTTGGCATCTTCTTGGGGAAAAAAATATCCCGTTAACCCTTTTTCGCTTTCTTGAACCCTTTCTTCTCCTTGAAGAACATCATCGTAATAGCCTTCTATCCCATATTGTCCCTCTTCTCTTCCCCCCAGAAATCCAACAGTTTGAGAAACCATAATCTCTTGAGGGTATTTCCTAAGAGCTGTTTCTTTCAAATAAACTCCCGGCAAATTCATTTCTTGGAGCACCCCTTCTTCTTCTTTTGTTAAATTACTTTTAATTTTTTCAAATAAACTATCTTTTTCAAGATCTTTTAAAATTACTTCTTTTTCCAAGCCGAGTATCTGGCTAAGCTGCCTGGCAGTATTTTCTTTTTCTTTGACTTCTCGAGGACAAACAGAGAGATACTTCCTTTTTATATTAGTAGCTAAAAGTTCTCCCCCGCTAAAAAAAATTTCTCCTCTTTTTCCTTTAAGAGATTGAAATATTTTCTGCTGCCCCTGAGCCATAGCCTTATAACGATCATATTTAATAATCTGAATAAAAATTAAGCGACCAATAATAGCCGCTCCGAATAAAACAATCAGAATAAAAATTAAATTAATTCGCCATCTTTTCATTATATAAAGCTTGAATCTATTTAGTCACAACTTGGCTATCCAAAACGCGAATATAGTGAATTTTATTCACTTTTTCGAAATTAAGCTCCTCCAGTAGGGGTGTAATATTGCTTAAAGAAATTATCTGAACTGAATTAATTTCTAAATTTTGATTTTCTTTGGAGATTTCACTCAATCTTTTTTCCTGCCCTTGAATTGAATATCTTTCTGAAACTTCAGCGTTAACCTGAAAAATATAAAATACCAGAAGTCCGATTACTAATGAAATACCAAAAAGCCAAAAAACTCTTAAGCCAATTTTCCACCTCAAGTTAAGGTTTTGATCAAAAATAAACGGTGGATTTAGAATTAAAGTATTGTTCATTGTTTTGTGGCTGCCCTTAATTTTGCGCTGCGGGAGCGAGGATTAGTTTTAATTTCTATTTCGCTTGCAGTCACTGGTTTCTTAGTTATTATCTTTATGCCTTTCTCTTCTTTAAAAAATCTCTTAACAATTCTGTCTTCCAGGGAATGAAAAGAAATTACTACGATTTTTCCCTTTGGCGCTAAGATTTCTATAGCTTGAGGAAGAACTTTTTTTAAATTATTCAGTTCATCGTTAACAGCAATCCTTAGCGCCTGAAATATTCTGCTAAAAGAATAAACTTTTGATCTTTTAATTATTTCCTTTAACTGAAAAGTTGTTTTAATAGGTCTCTCAAGAACAATTTTTCTGGTAATTCTTCCGGCAAAACGTTCCTGGCCGTATTCTTTTAATATCCTTTCAATTTCTTCTTGGGAATACTTGTTTATAATTTCTCCAGCTGTTAAATTATTATCCAAACTGTACCGCATATCTAGGGGCTCATCTTTTAAAAAAGTGAATCCCCTACCCGACTCTTCCAAATGCCAAGAAGACATTCCCAGATCAAGTAAAATTCCATTCACCGGTTCAAGCTTATATTTCCTAATAATTCTTTTTAAATTGCTATAAGAATCATTAATTAAAATCAATCTATCATGTTTTTTTATTCGCAGCTTTTTATATAAATCAGAGTCTATTTCAATTCCTAATACTTTCCCGTTAGGCTTAATTCTTTCCAGAATAGCAGCCGTGTGTCCTCCTCCTCCGATTGTTGCATCAATAAAATTTTTATTGGGTTCGGGTTTTAAATATTCCAGGACTTCTTTTTGAAGAACGGGTTTGTGTATCATTTTTAAATTCCTAATTCTCCGAGTTTGGAAACTAAACTATCAAGTTGTTTTTCCGCTTTATTCCTATAAATCTCCCACTTCTTAGAATCCCAAACTTCCAATCGATCAGTAAGCCCGTAAACTATTACATTCTTTTTTAATCCGGCATATTTTTTTAAATAATCCGGGATAAGAATTCTTCCTAATTTGTCGGAAATGACTTCCATGGCTGCGGCCAATACTACTCTGGCAAATTTTCTCGCTTCGGGCTGGCTAATCGGCAACTTGCCTAATTTATCGGCCATTACTCCCCACTCTTTCTCGGAATAAACAACCAAACACTTATCTATGCCTTTAGTTACTACAACCTTTTTCCCCAGCTCCTTCCGAAACTTAAACGGAAGAGATAATCGTTTTTTAGCATCAATTGTATGTTTATATTCTCCTGTAAGCATATTGTTGAGTTATCCCCCACTTTTGGTAGTTTTCCCACACTTTTCCACAACTATCCACTGTACTTCTATTGTATCCCACCCTATAGGGTTGAGTCAACATTTATTAAACCCTTAAAATTTACCTTAAAATCGCTATTTTATACACAGAATATCCACACCCTTTAGAGTGCGGGATTCGAACCAGAGTCAAGTTTAGAAGAGAAAGAATAGGTTAAGTTTAAGGCGTTCCGATCGAAGGTGTGTCCTCAAGACACACCGAGGAGGAAGAACGCAGAAATTGACCTATTCTTTCCTTCCCTCTGGGCGGGCGTATTTTATCTATCTTCTGCGTTGTTCGTCGCTTATGTATCACAGAGGATACGCTTCGCTCCTCACGCCTTGAAGATGGATAAAATATGCTCCGCTAAATTGATTCTGGTTCGAATCCCACACTCTTTATCAAAAACCCCCGCTTAGCGGGGGTTTTTGATAAAAAACTTATTCGGTAGGATTAAAACTATCTATCAATAGAAGGTAGAACAGGCGAACTAATAAAACTTCCTCCCAAAATTTCTTCTAAGGTTTTAGATTCTTCCGGCGCCTTAATTTTCATTGATTCATTAAACATTGAAAAGGCAATATCAATAGCAATGGTCGTTTTCCCTTCAGCGGATTTTTCTATATCAGCCGCGTCTATTTCTTTATCTAATTTAACCTTATAAAGTAAATTGTCTTTTTTCCCAATCCAAACTTCAAACTCTAACTCTTCAACCCCTTCCGGGGTCTCAATTATCCCTCCACCGGGTATTTCTGAAGCTCCAGGAAAAGTTCTTACTGGAATTCTATTAGAAGTTGAGGTAATGTAAGACAGCATATCAGCTTCCTTGTTAGCTTTCTCGGCTAATTCATCTATTTTTTTCATATCTTCCTTATCCATAACAAGCAGATAATGATAAGCCTTTCGTCCGTCAATCTTCTCGTCCGGCAGCTCTTCTTTAATAGAATAAATCTCTTCTTCTTCAAACGCCTCCATAATTTTCTCCTTCAACGGCTCTCTTTCTCCATTTCCCTTTATGTCCTCATTTATATCCTCAGGCAACTTAATCCATTCTCCTTTAATTATATTCAAATCCATTCCCAGTTCAGGAATCGGAGGAATCTTGTCTATTTTCACAAAATATTCTCCTTCCACGATTTTATATTCGCCTCCCACCGAAATTTGCATTCCATCAGATCTAAAAACAAAATCAAAGCTTCCGGCTGATCTCGGATCATCAGAATCCGCAGTATCTGAATCATCGTTAACGGCAAGAGAATAATATACTTCTTGTTTTACCTTTTCGTCAATTACCCCAACTTCCACCTTCACTTCAGAGCGCATAGTTTCTACCTCTTTCATCTTGCTGAACATCTCTTTAATCACTTCTTCGGGCTCGGGCCTAAGAGGACTCCACAAAGGATCCCAAACCCGAGTAGTAAGCAAGCCACCTGTTACCACTATTGCTCCGCCGACTACTCCTACAGCAATTTTTATAATAAGCCCTATTTTGGAGGCAGAACCTACGGAACCCATTCCCGGTCCGCCAATTGGAGTTTGTATTTCAACCATAAAATTAATCTTTAGCTTTTAGTTTTTATTCGCCCGATAAGATTATTCGACCTTTTTAATTTAAGACTATATATCTATACAATAGCGAATCAAGGTTCCCCCGCTTAGCGAGGGGTTCTTAGACAATGGCTTGGCCGAAGGGCAAACATTCAAGGTTCCCCCGCTTAGCGGGGGGTTCTTATCTTAGAATTAATTTAAACTCTTTAGGATCAATCTCTACTTTCTGGCCTCTTTTTAGCTTATCGGAAAGCAAAGCGGAAGCTAAAACGTTTTCTACCTTATCTTGAATTACTCTTCTCATTTCTCTGGCTCCGAAAACCGGATTGTAGCCCAAATTAACTATTTTTTCTTTAAGGGGTTTAGTAATTATAAACCCAATTCCCTTATCTTTTAAATTCTTTTTTAAATCCGAAAGCATAAGTTCTGCGATATCCAATAAGTTTTCCTTGCTTAAGGGCTTGAATAGAACTACCGCATCAAAACGATTAATGAGTTCCGGTCTGAATATTTGTTTTTCAAAAAGATGATTTAAGAGCTTCTGCTTAACTCCTGCCCATTCAACTTTCTCTTTTAGGGCCTTTAAAATCACCTTATAACCCGCATTGCTGGTAGCAATAATTATAGTACTTTTAAAACTAACCTTTCTGCCAAAACCGTCTGTAATATAGCCCTCATCAAAAACCTGTAAAAACAAATTTAAAATATTAAGATCTGCTTTTTCAATTTCATCCAAAAGAACTAAAGAAAAAGGATTTTCTCTAACCCGAGTAGTTAAAAGCCCTGTTCCGCCCGACCCCCCAATTAATCTGGAAATATCTTTCGTGCTTTGAAATTCTGACATATCCAATCTTATCATTTTTTCTTTGGCTCCGAAATAGGAATAAGCCAGAGCTTTTGAGGTTTCGGTCTTGCCAACTCCGGTGGGACCTAAAAACAGAAAGCATCCCATCGGGCCTTTTCTAACTGTAACTTCCGATCTAGCCCTCCTTAAAGCGGTAGAAACTTCTTTTACCGCTTCTTCTTGATTAACAATTCTCTGATGAATTAAATTTTCTAAATTGAGCAAAATCCCCTTCTCCTTAGCTTCTATTTCTCCTACCGGAACTTCGGTTTTTTCGCTAATAATCGTATCCACATGTTTTGGCAAAACTATATTGCCTTGAGCAGAGTTTATAACATATATAACTACTTCATCTAAAATCTTTATGGCTTTCTCAGGAAAATGAAGGGAAGGAAAATAACGGTCGGTCAAAAAAATTATTTCCCGGAAAGCAGGATAAGAAACAAAGATTTTGTGTTTTTTTTCAAGAAAAAAAGTTAAATATCCTAAAAGCAAAAGAGTCTCCCTTTGAGAAATTCCTGAAACTTCTACTTTTTCAAAAAAAGATAAAATGGTTGAATTTCTTTCAATATGGCGATGAAGACCCTCGTAATTTGTAATAGCTATAAATTGAAATTGGGGAAAACGCAAATAAGGAGTAATAATTCCGGAAATATCAATAATTCCCGGCTTGCTAACCTGACTAATATAATTATGAAATTCATCAATTACTAAAATAATATTGCCTGCTGAAACCACCTCCTGAAAAATCTTATCTAAGGTCGCCTCAACTTCTTCCATACTCTCAAGACTGGCTAATAAAGTGGGTAAATCCAGTTCAACTACCCTCTTATAGTTCACCCCAACCGAGCTTTTTCCCCTAAGGCTTTTTTTAGTTAAAGCATAGATTATGCTCCGCTTACCAGTGCCGGGCCCTCCAACCAGTAAAACATTATTAATTTCTTCCCGTCCTAAAACCCTTTCTATCATTTCTATTTCTTTTTTATGGCCGACGAACCCCAAATCTTTTTCCCCGAGAGATTCTGTTAAGTCATGGGAATATTTATCTAAAGTTATGGTGTAACCAGCCGTCCACTGCCTGGCTAAAGTCCCTCTTTTGGCCAGATTTTCATATTCCCAAAATCTTTTCTTTCTTTTGGCCTCTTCTTCAATATTTTCCATCCACCAGACTAAATTTTCAATATCCGCTTCTTTAAGCTTATTATTAATCAAAACCCTTTTAAAAGCCGGGTCGTGTTTAGCAAGAGCAGATAAAACATCTCCTATTTTAATTCTGGCATGGTTGTTTTTCTCAGATATTTTCAAAGCTTCAAAAATGGTTTCTTGAAAACCTTTGGAAATATCAGGAAGGCCCTTTTTAAAGGTTGGCAAACTTTTTAACTCGGCTCTTAGCTCTTTTTCAACTGCTTTCGGATCTAAAAGAACTCGGGAGAAAATAAAACCTAATTCGGGATTATTCTTTAAAAGAAAGTAGAAAAGATGAGTTGGAGTGACTTCCAAAGACCTGGCAGATCTTATAGCTTTATTAACAGCCCCAGCTGCTTCAAAGCTTAAAAACTCAGCCAAATTATATTTCTGGTGATTTAAATTTGCCTGACGAAGAGTAACTTTAAGTTTCGGATTTTTCAGTTTTAAATTAAAAAAACTTTCTTTAATCCAAGAAGAAATAGTACAAACTAGAAAAATTATAGAAGTTCCTAACAAAATTCGATTGGTTCTTTCAGAAAAATCCTCAGGTATAAAACCATACAAAAATATCAGAAAAACAAAAACAAATAAAATAAAAAACAACATCTTTAAAATCTTGGCAAACTTAAAAATCGGAAATTCTCCCCATCTCACTGCCTGATATATCTGCGTTTTTTTGAGGTTAAAATTAAACATATTACTCTCTTACCACTAACCCCCTCTTTTCTGCTCCTTCCGCATAGTGCTGCCAAATTTGAGCTGATGATAAACCTTCAGCGTAGACGCGGACCTCGTCAATTAAACCGTTAGCGCGTCTTCCAATAAACAATGGATTGCTAACATTATTTCCTATTGTTATTCCGCTGGGATCTCCATTTAACGTACATTCTGTCATTTTTTTACCATCCATAAATATATCCATATCAGAACCATTAAAGCTGGCTGCTAAGAAATGCCACTGGCCTGATTGGAAAAAATCAGCGTCAATCGGACAATTTATGTAATATGTGTTTATTAAACTATCGTCCCAGATAATAAATCTTATATTTGTAGCAATTCTAAGAAAATTGAAACTGCTTGTTTTTTGGGCGGCATTATAAAAGAACGCAGTCGTATCTACCCATCCACTGATTGTTATAGATTTTAAGCCTTCAGCGCTAAAGTTAGATACCTCAAGCACGCTGCTAAAGGGACTAGCAGTAGTGTCCATTGCTTCGCCTACTATCCCTTCTCCTCCGCTGGTAATAACAGCGCCGTTTACAAGAGTGCCGTCGTTATTGTTGCCACTAGTGTCTTTTACTGTTGTTCCGACAACACTATCAAAAGTCCATTCTCCCACAATATCAGCTCCTAAAGCGTGATAAATCTGAGTGCTAAATTGAAGGCTAGCAGTGGTTTTGGCTTTATCTCTGGAGTTTTTAGTAGCCACCAAAACGATGCTAGTCAATAATCCAATAATCGCAATCACGACCAATATTTCAATTAAGGTAAACCCTTCACCTTTTTTTAATCGATGTTTTGTATTAAAAATCTTAATTAATCGAGAAAGGTGAAGGTTGAATGCTTTTTGTTTGTTCATATTGTTAAAAAGTTTACCAATTACTAATTTATTATTAAACATTGAATCATAATAAAAGATTAATCCCGAAAATTAGGCTTAAAGCTAAAAGGAATGGCAAAACCATCCATCCTAAAAATATAATTATTCCTATCAAAACTATAAGAATTTCCAACATAAGGCCTGTTATTATAAGAACAATCCTCAAAATAGCTCCGATAATCCGGGACATTATATTAAAGACAAAAACCTGCAAATTCTCCCACACTTCACATACCGGCTTATAAAAATAACGATATTTATGCCAATGAGAAAAGAAAGTTTTTAGGAGAACAACCAGGGAAAAATAATTTAAGTTAAACCAAAGAAAATTCTGCCAAGCTTTCAAAATTGCTTTAGGCCTGTCATAAAACTGCCAAGTTAGGGCTTGCAAAAAAATACTCATTGTTATATTATACCCCGTAGAAGAAATTTAACAAAGTTTTCTTCCAGAAAACTTAATACCGTAGGTAGTTAAATTTTCTCTACAGGGTTATACTACATCTGATAAAAAACAAAAACAGTTCTTTAAAAAGAAAACAATATTGTATTTAAAGAAAGGGTACGAGAATGAATAAAGAGATAAAAAGCTGGATTCTTCAGAATTTAGCCAACTTTGTTACCTGCCTTGGATTATTAGGAGCTATCTGGATTCTTGTAGTCGCTATAACTGATCCTAAGGAAATTTGGCTAATAATAACATTGGCTATATTTGTTTGTTTAACTGATTTAGCTGATGGAATAATAGCAAGAGAATTAAAACAAACGAGCGTCTTCGGAGCTGCTCTGGACCGATTAAGAGACAAGGTTTTTGTTATACCGACCACAATTATCTTAATCTGGTATTACCGCCAGGCAATAGCAGATCTGCCTGTTGTCCTGCTCACTTTTACTTGGGCATTAATAGCTCTGATAATTTTCTTTGAAATTGTATTTCTTGCCGGCTGGTGGATTTTTATATGTAAAAGACTGCGAGTTGGAACCACTAAGCGCGGGAAAGAAAAAACCTTTGCTGAATTTTCAGTAATAATAATCTGGCTGATTTCGCTAACTATAGAGAGGTACTCTCAGATTTCTGTTTTTCAATATTCAATCTGGATAATTGATCTGGCACTGTTTGTAACAGCTCTTTATACTCTGGCATCGGTGAAAGATTACTATCAAAAATATAATGAATTAATTAACAAAGAAAACACAAAAAAGTCCCGCTAAGCGGGACTTTTTCTATCCGAATTGCCAAACAACCCCATGTATGATATATAATATATTATTGTGAATGTTTTCCCAATCAAGATAGTTCTTTAAAAAGGAGATAGGAAATGAAAAGGTTATTCTATAAACGGCTGAAAAAGTGGTTTTTCCAAAATTTGGCTAATACCGTTACTGTTTTTGGACTAATAGGAACTTTCTGGCTTTTGGTGATAGCTATAAGCAGTCCCGGACAATTATGGTTAATACTAATCTTAGCCGGATTAGTCGGCCTAACTGATTTAGTTGACGGCTTAGTAGCAAGGCATTTAAAGATTAAAAGCAAGTTTGGCTCTGCCTTGGATCGTCTGCGAGACAAAATCTTTATCTGCCCTCTTTTGATTATTTTAGCCTGGTGCTATTCCGACTCGCTAAACACTGCCTCAATTA
This sequence comes from uncultured Candidatus Saccharibacteria bacterium, assembly GCA_964506305.1. GTDB lineage: Bacteria > Patescibacteriota > Minisyncoccia > Minisyncoccales > GWA2-38-27 > CAZDKD01. The sequence goes on from CAZDKD010000005.1 coordinate 20,084, forward strand.
TTATTGGCACCCTTACTAAAGCTCTGGTAGTTGTGATAGTCTTGCTTGAGAGCTTACTTTTAACTGCTTGGCTTATTGGTATAATTAAAAAGCTTGATGTCAGTTCAAACCAATACGGAAAAATTAAAATGTTCTGCGAATTCTTCGTGGTTATATTCTGGCTAATATCACTAACCGTAAAAAAGTACCTTGATTTTTCTTTAATCCATTTTTCAATATACTTAATTGACTTGATTATGGTTATAACTATTTATCTGGCAATACGAAGCTTGGAAGGTTATTACCAAAAATACAACAATAAAAATACAAAAAAGTCCCGCTAAGCGGGACTTTTTCTATGTAGGCAATGCAGGACTCGAAGGAGTTGCCCGAAGGCATTCCCTCGTCCCGCTGTGGCGGGACTCGAAATTCAGGGAGCAGGTTCTCGCCACACAATTATCAAATAAAAATTTAAAAGCACTTTCAGTGCTTCAAATTTCTATGTGGGCAATGCAGGACTCGAACCTGCGACTTCATCGATGTGAACGATGCGCTCTACCACTGAGCTAATTGCCCAAATTGCGAAGCGCTCATATCTATATTATAATGAAGATGAACCACTATGCAAATTTTTGAATTACATTTTAACCCCAAGCTCAAAGAAGAACAAATTTTTGATAGTTTTGTTTATGAGCCGGAAAATATTTATGAAAAAAAGCTGGGAAGTTTATACATAGTCGGAGAAATTCAGAACACCTTTCCTCAAAACCTCAAGCTTTTAGATAATCTTGCCAAAGTTACTAAAAAAAACTATTATACCCTTTCCCCTAAATCTCCCGAAAAGGCTCTTTTCCAAAGTTCAAAAAAAGCAAATGAATTTTTAGACCAAGAAATAAAAAAAGAAAATGTCAGTTGGCTGGGAAATTTAAATTTTGCCATCCTTTCTTTAAAAACCAAAAATTATTTCCTAAATAAAGCGAGCGCTGGATTTGATCTAACTTTTACAAAAACCGGCGATCTTAAAATTCTATTGCTTAGAGGCGGACAATTAATTAATATCGGCAA
>CAZDKD010000006.1:0-16373 GCA_964506305.1 uncultured Candidatus Saccharibacteria bacterium
AAAAAGGCATCCTAAATAGGATGCCTTTAATTTTTTATCCGCAAATTACCATTTTTAATAAAGCCATTCGGGTAAAGAGACCGCTGTCAATCTGATCTGTTAGATAAACTGCCCGGGGGTCTTTGTCTACCTCTAGGGTAATTTCCAGGTTTCGAGGAAAAGGATGCATAATAATCGCATCTTCTCTAATTATACCCAGCATATCTTCATCCACTGTATATAATTTTCTTGCTTCTTCAGACAGGTCAAATTTTGTGCCTCGTTCTGTCTGGGGCCTGGTTTGATAAATTACATCTACTTGATGAATATTTTTTCTTAAATCACTCCCTTCTGTGAAGCTAACACCGTGTCTTTTTAAGTACTCTTTAATATCATCTCTCATCCTGGTTGTTTTTGGAGAAATGAAATAAATTTCTATATTCTTAAATTTGCCCAGAAGATAGCAAAGAGAACGAACCGTTCTGCCTTTAGCTAAATCCCCGACCATAGCGATTGATATTCCGTCTATCTTCTTAAGCTTCTTATAAATCGTGTAAATATCCAACAGAGCTTGGGTTGGATGCTGGCCAGCACCGTCTCCGGCATTAATAATTGGTACTGAGGAAACATCTGCTGCTCTTCTGGCATCGCCCTCGTTACTAGACCTTAAGACAATCACATCCGGGCAATAACGATTCAAAACTCTAATTGTATCTTCCAAGGTTTCACCCTTAGCCACCGAAGAAAACTGGGTAGCATTTTCAGTTGAAAAAACTACTCTTCCTCCCAGCATATCCATTGCTATTTCGAAAGAAGCTCTAGTTCTAGTGCTCGGCTCATAGAAAAAGCTAATCATTCTTTTTTTAAGAAGAGTTTTGGACCTTCTTAGTCGGACAACTTCTTGCATGTTCTCAGCTAAAGGAAAAAGTTCATTTTCCAACCATTCCCGGTTAAACTGCTGAGCTTCTATAATATGTTTTAAATCTGTACTCATAACTACTCCTTTCATATTTAATTGTTAAAGAACTATTTCGTCTATTTTCTTTTATCAGAATATAAAAAATTGTCAATATTTAAAAAAATGGCCCAGCCGCGGCAGGGCCGAACCTGTATCCTATTTATCCTATCACTGCCCGTTCAGCTTTACTTTTACAGCCACATCTTTTCCTCTCTGGAATATTTTCTATAACAGCTGATACCAATTTTTTCAATTTAGCAGTATTCTTCTTAAAGTTTGTCAGCACTTCTTCAATGGAAACCGGTTTTACTTTTTTCTTGGCATAAATCCCCACGTCATAATCTGTTACCAAAGATATGTTTAAATAACAAATACCAAGCTCTGAAGCTAAGGCCACCTCTGGATATTGGGTCATATTAACTAAATCCCAGCCCATTTTAGAGAACCAAAGGCTTTCAGCCAAAGTTGAAAACCTCGGCCCCTCAATCACTACTACCGTGCCTTTAGGATGTACTCTAAGTTTTAATTTTTTGGCTTGGCTAACAGCAATTTTTCTCATTTCTGGGCAATAAGGGTAAGCCATCTCTATATGAGCCACTTTTGGCCCCCTAAAAAAAGTATCTTCTCTTTCCCTAAGAGTTCTGTCAATAAATTGGTCGCAAATCACAAAGTCGCCCGGCTTAATCTTTGCTTTCAAAGAACCCACGGCAGAGGGAGCAATTATTCTTTCAACGCCTAACTTTTTCATAGCAGCAATATTGGCCTTATAGGGAATTCTGTGGGGCGGAAGTTGGTGTTTTTTTCCATGGCGAGGCAGAAAAGCAACTTCCTTGCCAAATAATTTGCCTATTGTGATTTTATCACTGGGCTTGCCAAACTTTGTCTTAACTTCAATCTCCTTGGTTCTCCTCTCAAAAAATTCATAAAACCCAGTTCCCCCAATTAATCCGATTTTCGTTTGTTTTTTTGACATATATTTATAATAAGCGCGAGGCAACAAGTCTTCGTTGCCAAGCGATTATTTAACTAAGATATTTCGCCAATGACCTTATTTTATATCCCTTCAGCTTTTTTCGGCCATTTAAAAAGGTTAATTCAATCAAAAAATCCACGCTAACAATTTTCCCCTTAAGCTTCCTAACCAAATCTATAGCAGCTGCCATGGTACCGCCGGTAGCCAAAAGATCGTCAACTAAAAGAACTTTCTCGCCGGCTAAAATAGTGTCTTTATGCATTTCAATAGTATTGCTTCCATATTCAAGAGCATATTTTTTGGAAATCCTTTTTGAAGGGAGTTTTCCTTTTTTCCTAACAATAGCCACTCCCGATCTTAATTTATAAGCCAGAGCGGCAGCTAATATAAATCCACGGGCGTCAATACCAACGATCTTGTCAATCTTCCTGCTCAAATAGGGCTTGGCCATTGCGTCAATAATCTTTCTAAACGTCTTGCTATCTTCAATTAAAGGAGTGATATCTTTAAAATTCACTCCTTTTTTGGGCCAATCGGCAATCTCCCTAATTTTTAATTTAATCAGCTTTTCCATAATACCTCATTATATTATACATAATAAAAATAAAAAAGAGCCTTGGTAACTTTACCTTAGCTCTATTAGGTTATTTTATACTTCTAATAATTGATAAACAAGCTTTTTAACTCTTTCTGTCGCTTTTCCATCTGTTTTAAAATTAGAAGCTTTTTTTATTAACTCCTGTTCTCTATAATCTTTATCCTTAATCGCTTTGTTAATTAATGACTTGCAATTTTCTTTAGTATAGCCAACAGGAATAATTTCGTTTTTCGTAAGAATTTCTAAGGAGTCCTCTGTTTTTAATCCCGGCTGGATGCTAATGCATGGTTTCTTCATATATACCGCCTTAATGCCTAAAGTTGAATAAGCGGTCAAGACTAAATCCGAGCTCAGAATCAACTCTTCAGGATTAATATCTGCTACTAATTTAATCTTTCCTCCGGGTGCTTGGTTAATATATTGATTTACCTCTTTTGAATCTTCTTCAGGGGTACGAGGATGTAGCTTTGTTACTATGCCAACTTTGTTTTCAAAACCCACAGGTAATTCGCTCAGCACCTCATTAATTAATTTAAGGTTATCAAGATCCCAAAAACCCAGTTTGTCTACTTCTTTTTTCCAAACATTAGCTACATAAAAAATCAACATATCCACATCTAAGCCAATCTTACTCTGTATTCTTTGTTTCTCCGGTTCTGCAAAACTCTCAGCCATGTTTTCTAGTTCATCAAAATCAGGACTTCCGGTTATAACTAATCTATCCCTTTGAAAACCTTCTTTTAGCATGGCCCGTTCTGCATAGCTGTCCATAATCGCAATTTTGTCGGGCAGAAATTTAAATTCCTCTCCGGTGTAGACGTCATTAAATCTTAAAGAATAATTTCCCCAAAAATCCAAAACTGCCAATGACTTTACGTCTTTTCTTTTCGCAGCTAAGGTTATGGTTTGCTCAATAACATCCCTGTTGTTTTCATCTTGGGCAGCTGTTCCTATCAGAATAAGATCTGGTGATTCTCTAACTAAAAATTTTTCCATAGAATCTACGGAAATATCTTTTAATCCATAAGACTCAATGGTTCTATAGTCAATGCCATCGTTTTGAAAAATCTTCTCTGAAAACTGATAGCCAATTACAACAACTTCTGTTTTTTTTTCCGCGCGCAGTAATTTAATTACAGGCGAAATTGCATTGGCCCCGCCCGGGTGCCATGATGTAGCAAGTATTTTCTTCATTTTTATCTCCCTTCAAACTGTAAACATGACTACTTTTAAGCCCTTGCCCGTTTTCTTATAAGATCGGCAATTAACTTTTCTTCTTTATTTATTTCTTTATCAAGGTGTTTTATAAAATTCATCGCATTCTGCGCAAGCGGAGCATTCTCAAATGCTTCCCCTGCTTCTGGCCCGTCAGAACGTCTTTGTTTAAGACGTTCCAAACGACGTCTGGCGTTCCTGATCTGCCGAGTTAAATCTTTTCTCGTCTTCATTTTTTGTTCCTTTCCAATTTAAAATTGTCAATGTGCTTATTTCAATATCTGAATAATACTATAATCGTCTATTTTTGTCAAGTATTTTATCTAAAAAACTAAATTCTTTTTTATCTTCTCGGCCAAAGAAAAGTCCTTCAAAATTTTAGAAGTACTTTGAAAAATACCAAATCCTTTTTTCTTATATCTAGGGACTAAATGCCAATGAACATGTTTTGTTTCATCCATATAAAGTAAATAAACCTTTCTAATTTTTAAGGTTTTCAGCAAAGCGTTTCTTACGGCAAACACCGTATCCATTAAATAATCGTAATCTCTATCCGGAAGTAGCTTTAGATCTCCGATTTCTTTTTTAAAAACTATAACGGTATGTCCTTTTGTCACAGGATATTTCGCTAAACAAGCATACAATTTTTGGTCTTCGTATATAATTGATCTCTTTAAAGGTTTTGGCAAATTATTCATAAACTTAAACTTATCCTTACTTGCTTATATTTTAAGAATATCAAATTTAAATAAAAAAAGAAAGCAGCGTGCTTTTCAAAAACAAACAACACTGCCTTTCTATTTTATAATTTTATAAATTTTATCAGACCGAGTATTACATTTCTTAGAATTGAAATCCACATCATGATAATCTGACAATATCACTCTAGCTGTTCCCTCATGAATAATTAATAAAACTCTCTCCAATTTTTTCTTAGCTAATAATTTAATAAAATGAATCACTCTATTTTTTAACTGACTAAAGCTTTCTCCTTTGGGAGCTACTTTATTGAGATCAGATAGGTTGATCTCTCTCTTAACTCTTTTCGCCGGCTTTCCATTTAAAGAACCAAAATTTCTTTCCCGCAGTTTTTTAACTTTAATTAATTTTACCTTAAGATATCTATTAATAATCTCTGCTGTTTGAACACATCTTCCTAAATCACTAGTATAAATTACCTCAATATTCTTACTTTTTAAAATCTCTCCTAACTTTTCTGCAATCTTTTTTCCTTTTAACGTTAAGGGCGAATCTTTGTGGCCTTGAACAATCTTTTTCTTATTCCACTCTGTTTCTCCATGACGAATAAAATAAACAATCATGATTAATTTTTACTAAAATTCGATGAAATCGCGGATTTGAGTGACAGGAATAGCAACAACCTTCCCCTGAGAAATTGTGCTTAACCCTACCAATTCCCCTTTTATATTAAACAAAGGGCTTCCCTGAAGAGTATATTCCTCAAAAATATTGGTCTGGATATAATTTCTAGTAGCGAGTTTGACAATTCCCTCATTAACCATTTTCAAAGGAATCTTCTCATCAAAAACTACTCCCATCAAAAAAACTCTTTCTCCCGTTCTTAGCTCCCCGAGGTTAGCGAAACCGACTGTGGACAAACCGCCGTCTTCAACTTTTATTAAAGCTAAATTCTTTTCCAAATCTCTTTTCAGAACTTCGTATTCGGGATTTTTATCTCCGATAAAAAGAGTAGAAGTTCCGTCCACAGGAACAAGTTCGGCTAAAGTAACCATTAAGCCGTCGGAAGTAACAACTAATCCGGAACCCGATATATTTTTTCCCTTTTTAGTTTCCACCGTTATTCCTACTACCGCTCTTTCAACTTTTTCAACAGCATCCTGAAGGACAACGTTCTCTTGAACGGCAATCTCATTCTTTTCGGTCAGATAAATAGGGCCTTCGGCAAATTGATATTTATAATAAAAAAGAGGGCTTTCTATAAAATAAGGCCAGAGAAACTGGTCAGCGAAAATCCCGCCCGCTACTCCAATCACGAAAACAATAACAATTTTTAGAAGATTTTTTAGCATCTATAAGTTAAACTAAAACTTTTTCTTTCTTTTTTGATTTTTGATTTTTTATTATATCGCCGGGAGTTCTGACTATAATTTCTTTACCGAGAACATCAACCACTACTTCCTCGCCGCTTCCAACCTGACCAGCCACAATTTTTAAAGCCAAGGGATCAAGAACCTTGCGTTGGATTACTCTTTTCAAGGGCCTGGCTCCTAAATTAGGATCGAAACCCTGCTCGGCTAAAAGCTTCTTAGCTTTTTCTAAAACTCTAATTTTAATTTTCTTATTTTCCAGCCGCCGAGCAACCTTTTCTAATTCCAGATCAACTATCTTCCTAATTTCCGGCTTGCCAAGATAATTAAAAATAATAATTTCGTCAACTCTGTTCAAAAACTCGGGCCGGAAGCTTTCTCTTAAAGATTCCATCACCTTCTCCTTCAAGGATCTTTTTTCGGCTTTCTCGCCTTCGCCTAAAAATCCCAGAGAACCCATTTTGGCAATGTGTTCCGAGCCGATATTTGAAGTCATAATTAAAATACAATTTTTGAAAGAGGCAACTCTGCCTTTAGCGTCAGTTAATCTGCCATCTTCTAAAATCTGGAGAAGAATATTAAAAACTTCGGGGTGGGCTTTTTCAATCTCATCTAATAAAATCACGCTGTAGGGCCTTCTCCGAATTTTATCAGTTAACTGCCCGCCCTCTTCGTGGCCCACATATCCAGGAGGGGAACCTATTATTCTAGAAACGGTGTGCTTTTCCATATATTCCGACATATCCAGCCTAACCAGAGCATTTTCATTATTAAATATAAATTCAGCTAAAGCCCGAGCGGTTTCGGTTTTTCCAACTCCGGTGGGACCTAAAAACATAAATGAACCTAAAGGACGGCCTTCTTCTGAAATTCCGGCTCTGGACCGGCGGATAGCATTGGAAATAGCCACAATTGCTTCTTTTTGCCCAATAACCCGGCGGGAAATAATTTCTTCTGTTTTCTCTAATTTCTTTGCTTCCTCCTCAACTAATCTTGTTACTGGAATCCCCGTCCACTTTGAAACAACCAAAGCCACATCCTCTTCTTCTATTTCTTCTTTTAAGATTTGGTGGTTTTGCTGAATCTGAACTAACTTTTTCTCAGCCTTCCGAACTTCTTTTAGAAGTTCGGGAATTTTTCCATATTTAATCTCAGCTACTTTTTGCAAATTGGCTTCTCTTTGAGCAATCTCCTCCTGGAAATTAAGATTGTCTATTTCTTTTTTATGGCCTCTGATTTTCTGAATTAACTCTTTTTCAGATTTCCATTTTAATTCAAATTCCTTGGCTTTTTCTTTTAAATCAGCCAGAGAACGATTAATGACAGCTAATCTTCTTTTAATCCCTTTTTCTTTTTTAATTGCCTCTTTTTCGATTTCTAACTTCTGAATTTCCTTTCTTAATTCATCTAATTGAGCAGGCTCTGATTCAATTTCTAATCTAAGAGCCGACATCGCCTCGTCCATAAGATCTACAGATTTATCTGGCAGAAAACGATCGGTTATATAGCGAGAGGATAAATCTGCTGCAGCAACCAGGGCTGAATCTTTTATTCTAAGACCGTGGTGAACTTCATATTTTTCCTTAATTCCTCTTAAAATAGCAATAGTATCTTCAACCGAGGGCTCTTGAACATAAATTGGCTGAAATCTTCTTTCCAGGGCAGCATCTTTCTCAATATATTTTTGATACTCTTTTAAAGTAGTGGCTCCTATCGCTCTTAACTCGCCCCTGGCTAAAGCAGGTTTTAAAAGATTGGAAGCATCAATTGCCCCTTCAGCGCCTCCGGCTCCGACTAAAGTGTGAAGTTCGTCAATAAAAACAAAATATCTGCCCGCAGCCCGATTAATTTCTTTAAGTAAAGCTTTAACCCTATCTTCAAACTCTCCCCGATATTTTGTTCCGGCCACCAGGGCCCCTAAGTCTAAAGCGATAATTTCTTTTTCTTTCAAACTTTCAGGAATATTCCCTCTGACAATCTTCTGAGCCAATCCTTCTGCAATGGCTGTTTTTCCCACCCCAGCTTCTCCAATTAAAACCGGATTATTTTTTGTTCTTCGGGAAAGAACTTGCATAAGCCGACGAATTTCATTTTCCCTGCCGATTACCGGATCAAGCTTCCCCTGGCGGGCTAAGGTGGTTAGATTCCTGGCATATTTTTCAATAACTTGGTACTTTGACTCGGGCTCAGGGTCGGTAATCCTTGCTCCTCCCCGAATTTGGGCTAAAGTTTTTAAAACTGTATCATAATCCAATTTGCCAAATTCTAAAGCGGCAGCGTCCCCTCCTCCGGATTTCAAAAAAGTAGCTTTGTCTAAAATTTCTTTGGCTTTGGTTTCAGAGCCGAGCAAAGCCAAAAATAAATGCTCCACTGAAATAAACTCGTCTGCCATCTTCATTGCCTCCTGCCGAGCTCTTTCTAAAATCTTAGCCATATCTTGAGTCAAGTAAAACTGGCCCAGAGTCTTAGGAGTAGCAATTGTGGGAATTCTGCTTAAGGCGTTCTTTGCTTTCTTCTTTAAGTTTTCTATATCAGCGCCCAACTTTCTAAGTAAAGTCAAAACCACGCTTTCTTCCTGAGAAAGCAAAGCAAAAAGCAAGTGCAAAGCATCGATTTGCTGCTGTCCCCTTTCCTGAGCTACAGATTGAGCAGAAAGTATTGCTTCTTGTGTTTTACGAGTAAAATTAGCACCATTCATATGTTTTTTTCTAACATAAAACTCTTAAAAAATCAAGAAAAAAAGCCCTTGATTATTAATCAAGAGCTTTTTAAATTACTTCGTATTCGAACCTAAGCCGCCAAAGAGTCTCTTCCAAAATTTCTATATATTTTTCAATAAGCAAATGCATTTTAGGAATTAAAAAATTCAAATCTATTGGCACAAATGTTTGAAAATTTCCTCTACTTTTCAATCTTTCCACTGCTCCTTCGCACCGTTTAATGCAATAACCAATTATAAAGAAAGGTATGTCTTCTTCGGTTATAAGATTGTCAAAGAACATTCGAAATTTTTCAATTATTTGGTTTTTAATTCTTCTTTCAAATTCCCAGGACATTTCTTCTTCGCTAAATCCAATCTCTCTCATCTCTTCTTCAATTTTAAGAGCTTCCACATTTAAAGACAAAAGAAATTTACCAAAACTTAATTCAAGTGCCATGATAATGAATTCCTCAATTTCTATGTCTATTTCGGCTTTTCTTTCCATTCTCGTACCCTTTCTTTAAATACAATACTGTATTGGAAGCTCATAATGAAGATGAGCTCAAGGCGCGACGACGAAGGCGTGCCCTCTGTGGCACATCAAGGAGGAGCAACGCAGAGATCGCTTCATTATGAGCTTCTCCCCTGGAGCCAGAGTATTTTTTCTTCTGGCTTTGTTGCTCGTCGTTTATGTGTCGCAGAGGACACGCTTCACTCCTCGCGTCTAGCCAGAAGAAAAAATCTTTCTGGCCAATATAGTGTTGTATTTAGAAGAGAGGGTACTAATCTCCTTTCTTGATTTCAATACAAGCGTCAGGACAAATAATAGCGCAATTGGCACAAGCCACACAATTTTCTTTATTAACTACTCTGGCAAATCTATAACCATTTTTATTGGTTTTCTTTTTAGACATTTCCAAAACATTTTTGGGACATATAGTCACACAAAATTCACAACCTTTGCATCTCTCTTTATTTATTTTTATCTCAACAGTCATTTTACTCTCCTTTCCAAAATATTTTTAAAAGAGCAATTTTTCTCTATTCCCAATCTACTCTTTCTGGAAGGAAAGTCAACTTCATTTCAACAAAAGCTAATAAAAAAGCCCTGGATTATTAATCAAGGGCTTTGCCCCGTAGAGAAATTTTGACAAAGGTTTTCTAAAAAAACCTTATTTTACGAAGTAAGTCGAAATTCTTCTACGGGGCTTTGTTTTGCTGCTCTTGGATAGGAACCAAGAACCTTTAAAAAACTTACTCTTTCTTTAATCTTTCTAAAAGCAATCTTTAAATCATCTTCTTGCTGATGTCCTTCAATGTCAATAAAAAACACATATTCTCCCAATCTTCTCTTGGAAGGCCGGGAAATTATCATGGTCATATTAATTCGGAGAACATCAAAAACCTCCAAAACCCTATACAGAGCGCCGGGCTTATCTTTTGTCCCAAAAATAAATGAGGTTTTGTCTTTTTCGGTTCTTTCTTTTTTTTCTTTTCCCAAAACAATAAAACGGGTTTGATTATTGTCGTTATCATTAACATTCTCTTTTATCACTGTCGCATAATAAATCTCGGCTGCCCGTTTTGTTCCCAGAGCGGCTATTGTTGGATTTTTTCCTTCAGCCACCAATTGAACGGCTTCGCTGGTACTATCTGTATCTTTAGTTTTTACTCCAAGCTCGCTCAAGAATTTCCTGCATTGGGCCAACGCTTGAGGATGAGAATAAACTACCTTCAGGTCTGGGATCTGCCCGGACCCAATTAAATTTTGCTTTATTGGACAGATAACTTCATTCTCAATCACAAAGGGAAAATTATTTCTAAACAAGAAATCAAACACCCAGTTTACCGAACCTTCAATTGAATTTTCAATCGGCAAAACCGCTTTTTGGACCTTTTCTTCTTCTAAAGCCTTAACTAGCCTGAAAGATGTAAAGTTTATCAAATCTTGAATCTTTCCTACCTCCAAAGCTGCTTCCTCTGAAAAACTTCCCGGAGGACCTAAATACCCTATTTTCATTTCTAAGCTCCTTTCTTTTTTAAATTTTAAATGTGCTTAAGTACCCTTTCTTTAAATACAATACTGTATTGGCCAGAAAGAGAGGGTACTAGAAAAGCCCTTTTTCGGAAGAAAGGGCTTGTTTGTTAATGTTTTGTTATTTTTATTCAAAATCCAAACCAGCCCTTTTCTTAAAAAAGGTAAAAAACCAAAAAGTGAAATTGGTACTAGTTTGAATTAACATATATATTTATTTTTATCATTGTTAAAAATCTCTGTCAAGCGAGGCAATAAATCTCAAAGCAACTTCTCAATTAGTCTGAGGACAAATTGACGAGGGAGGCACTTCGCAGCCGAGCCTAAGAATAAGACTGTATTTTCTTCTAAGAGTAGTGTGGCTCGGCGAGAAATAGCAGCAGCTGGAGATAAAATTTGTTATACCTTTTAGCTGACTGCGTGTCTCCCGAAACAATTTGCCCTCAGACTGTTTTCAAATTTTATGCCGAACGAATCTATTCACTTCTCTCCCCTAAAATAATATCAATAACCATTTCTTGATCGTTTTTCAAAACTTTCAAAGTCACTTTGTCTCCCGGGTTATATTTCATAATAATCTCTGCTAAAGTGTTCTCGGTAGTAATTCTCTCGCCGTTAAACTCTAAAACTATATCTCCTTTTTTCAAGCCGGCTTTTTCGGCAACTGAATCCGGCGAAACAGCAAATTGTCCTTCGTCCCCTTCAATAATTAAAGCTCCGTAATCTACCGATAAATTATATTCTTTTTTAACTTCTTCGTTAATTACAATATAGCGAATTCCTAAAAAAGGATAAACGATTTTACCTGTTTCTCTCACCTGTTCAATATCTCTCTTGGCTTTGTTAATTGGAATAGCAAAACCAATACTCTGAGCACCTGAAGCTATGGCTGTATTTATCCCAACCACCTCTCCTTTTAAATTTAAAAGAGGGCCTCCTGAGTTTCCTTTATTGATCGCTGCATCTGTCTGAATAACATCTTCTAATGTTTCGACAAATCCTCCACCTGCAGCTGTAATTTCTCTTCCCAGACCAGAAACTACTCCAACTGAAATAGTGTTCCGGAACTCTCCTAAAGCATTCCCAATAGCAATCACCGTTTGGCCGCTTTTTAAATTCTCTGAGTCCCCCAATCTTACCACTTGAAAAGACTTCACATTAACCTCTCCCTCTCTATTAACTGTTTTTTCCTGTTCAATTTCCATTAAGGCTATATCCTGAAAGGGATCCCGGGCTAAAACTTTTGCTGAAAATTTTCTACCGTCATTGGTAAAAATTGTATAATCTGCTTCTTCATCTAAAACCACGTGCTTGTTGGTTAAAATCAAACCATCCTTAGAAATAATAAAGCCGGTCCCTCCTCCAATTTCTTTTCTTTCGGTGCCTTTCTGGCGATATCCAGGAATCTTAAACTCTTCAAATCCTTCATAAGGATTATAATAATATTCTTCAAAAACCGGTAGGTCTTTGGAAACAATAATACTGACTACGGCCGGAGAAATTTCTTCCACTGTTTTTATAATCGCTTCTTCCTGAGAGGTTTGAGGTAAATATCCTCTAATTGCTTTTCCTCCGTCTTCATACTCAATTACTTGAGGTAAATTAGCTGCTCCTTTTAAATAATCTCTGATCTGAAGATAAAAAAACCCGCTGGAAACAGCTCCAGCAAAAAACCCGCAAATAATGGATACGAAAATCGCCGAAACAATTGAATAAGAGGTCTTTTTTCTTTTTCCAGATTTGTGAGAAATCTTAATTTTCTTCCGAAGATTAAATTTTGGCAAACTATACATTGACATATTCTTTGTCGGGCTTATTTGTGGTTATACCTCATTTTTTCTTTTTTTTCAAATATTTAATAATCAGTTTTAGGCCAAGAAATAAAGAAATTATCGGCCAAGTTATAAAACCTACTATAAACCAAATGATATAAATAGGGGTTTTCAGAATGGCAAAAACAATCTTTTGGGCTTTTGACTTTTTTTTCTTTTCATTGCGCGTTTTAAGATTGTATTTGAATATATTTGACCTTATATTCCCAAAAAAAATATTATAAAGGTTACAAAAATAATATTTAGCGCTAATAGTCAACCAGCCCTCGTTTTGAAAACGCCTGGGCAGCAAGGTTAATTTAGCAATTTTTAGAAAACCAAATTTAGCAATTTCAGCTGCCTTTCTGGCATAAGCATGATCCTCGCCAAGCGTTATCCCTTCGTCAAATCCTCTTATTTTTTGATGAATTTCTTTTTTTACCAGAATAAAATTTGAAGCATAAGGAAAAACGTTTTCTAACAAATGAGCCGGCAAATTATACAAAATATTATGTAACACCTTGTACGCTTTGTTTTTTGTAATCGGTTCTAAGCCACAGCTGGCTATGCTAAGTTTTCTCTTTCTAAATTCCGATAAAGTTTTTTCCAAAAAATGTTCCGGCAACACTGCTTCAGCGTCCAAAAATAAAAGCAGTTCCCCTCCAGCCGCTTTGGCCCCGTTATTTCTTCCTCTGGCCGGCAATCCGCCGGGAATAATTTTACAGCCATATCTTTTGGCGATCTCTACTGTTCTATCCTTAGAGCCAGCATCAGCAATAATAATCTCATAATTCCTAAAACTCTGTTTTTTTATTGACTTCAGTAGTAAAGAAAGATATTTTTCTTCATTTAAAGTCGGGATAATAATACTAAGCATAATTTTTCCGTACCTAGCAAGTAATCTTTAATTATCTTTTTTTTAAAAACAACTTTTTTGCTTCTTGCCAAATTTCCGGCTCATTATGCTTCTCCCTCAGCCAGAACCACCATTCGGCCCCCCAGAGATAAATTTCATCAAAGCCAGTCCTTTCGGCAAATTCAATATTTTTTCGGAATCTATTTAAATCCATACTCTTTTCTTGCTCCTCTAAAGATAAGTCGTAAAGCAACTTCGGTCCCCAAGGTTCTGCCTGAAGCTCAACACAAATAACTTTTTTCCCAAAAATCTTATTAATAATTAAGGCTCTTCTATTATAAAAAGTCGGAGGGAAAATATGGGTAAAATAAGTCTTAAACTCCTCCGACCAAATCCTTCTATATAGTGTCGTGCCGACTATATCTGCCACCTTTGCCGCCCGAGTCCAGGTTGAAAATTCACCGCTCTCGGAAATTATTACCGGTTTATTTTGAGAATCAAGCGATTTAACCAAATCAATTTCTTTTTTCAATATTTCTTTATCAAACCAGGGACATTTACCAAAAGAGAAAAATGGTTCGTTTTCCACCTGCCAATATTTAATTGCTTTTGACTCTTGATAACGTAGAACAATTTCTTCAACCAACTCTAATAATTTTTCCTGCTGTTTTTCTTTATCTAAATTAACCGCCCATTTTGGAATATGGCACTCCGGCCAGCGAGGAGTTTTCATCCCAATCACCAAAATAACTTTAACTCCTCTTTTTTCCGCTTCCGAAACTTGCCAATCTAAATCTTCAAAATTATACTTTCCCTCCTCGGGTTCAACTAAATCCCAATGAGTGGCTATCTTAATGTTTTTTGCTCCTAAATCGTCAAGCAAAGCCGAATAGGTTTTTCTCCAATCCAAACCCAAATTTTGAGCGTGCTTTTGAGAAAAATTAACTCCCCAGGTAATGTTCTTGGTTTTTTTGGGGAAGCCAATAAAAAAATAAACAATAAAAATTAAAAGAAGAAATAAGAAAATTACTAAAATCATTTTTAAAACTTTTTTTAAATTAATTTTCATTTATATTAACAAATTTTACTCTACTTTACTTCAAATACTATTATACCATCAAATCGAGAACTCCCGCCATTTCTAAAATAATATTCAAAAAAATCTCTAACTACAATTTTTTTCTCTACCGAACTAGCATGAAAAAAAAGTTCGCCAGAAAATAAAAATCCTTCATGCCTGACATCCAATCCAATTTCTTCGTCTCCTTCTTTAATAAAAGCAACTCCAACAGCTTGAGGCAGCTTAGCAAGAAATTCTTTAGTAATATATTCATTGGGAATATATTTTATTTTCACTTCTTTTTCCCAACCAATATCTATTAAGCGCCTGCTGTTTGTTTTAATTTTATTTAAAATTATTTTTTTCTCTTTTACTCTGCCCGGACCGGCAACCTGCTCAGTAACATCTTGGAAATAGGGTGATATTGCGTTCCTATCAACAGTAAAATGCAATCGGTCTTCAAAAGCAATTTCATATTTCATTTCTCTGATTTCTAAGTTTTCTTCTGGCCGATAATTCAAAAATTTCATCATCTCTTCGGCTTCTTTGATTGTTTGAGAATAAAGCAAAGCTGTATTAGTTAATACAAATACAGTGCAATCTGCTACATCTAATCTAAAAACGGGATCTTTATCTCTGCCAAACTCTTCGCCCAAACAACCAAGTTGATAAGGAGTGCCAAGGCGTAAGACAGACAAAGCCTTTAGCCTCTCGCCTTTATCAGGAAATCGCTGCTGAAGTTCTCTTAGAATTAAATCTATCTCTGTCGGAGTTAACTGATATAACTTTTTTTGGCTGTAAACCCACTGCCAATTAATTTCAGATAGATCTTCAATTCTTTTTCCTTGCCGAGCCTCATTAACAAAAAAAAGGCTTAACTCTTTCTGTTCTTGTAAAACTATTGTTACTACAACCAAGGAAACTATAATTATAAGTATAAAAATTACCAGCCTATGGCTGGTTCGCCGGAGACGGAAAAACTGAAAGATTTTTTTCATTTCAATATTGTAATTATATCGCAATTTCTCTATAAATGAAACTCGGCGAGGTTATGGCTGTGACTTTAATAAAATGAGTCGAGAACAGTTCTCGACTCATGTCGGGCTTAATTAAAAATTAAGATTTAGGATTTAGTTATTTAACCACTAACCCCCTCTTTTCCGCTCCCTCCGCATAGAGTTTTTTGATTTGGGCTGAGGATATACCTTCGCCGTAAATACGGACTTCATCGATAAGTCCATAAAAATAAAGGGGCACAATAGTAGAATAAGCACCTATTAATAATGACTGATCATTAGATATTATACTTCCAGAAAGATCTTTTTTTGAGCCAACTTCTTTACCATCTGCAAATATTTTCATTTCAGAACCGTTGTATGTCCCAACAATATGATACCACTTTTTTATTTCAAACCCTCTAGCGCCAGAATTAATTGTGTCCACACCTGCTAAACCAAAATATAGTATGCTTTCCCTAAAACCGAGGAAAAAGCTACCTAATTTCCCTACTACCATGTTGTACGTCCCACTGATAAAAATGGCAGATTTTATCCAAGCCTCAATCGTTATAGCTTGAGCGACTTCTGAACTAAGCCCATCTCCCGAATTACCTGTCAACACATAACTGCCACCAAAAAGTAAAGAGTTATTTCCAACCATAGCATCATCAGAAAAATAGTCACCTGGGTTTTTAGGAACCCCGCCGAGAATATAGACACCATCTCTTCCACTGCCAGAAGTGTCCTTAAGATGAATAGATCCATCATTCTCAAAACTCCATTCTCCTGCCATATTAGCGCCTAAAGCATGTTTAATACTAGTACTGAATTGAATAATGCTAGCAATTCTTGCTTTTTCTTTTGCATTTTTAACAGATACTAAAACAATACTGGACAACAGTCCTATAATCGCAATGACCACCAAAAGCTCAATTAAAGTAAAACCTTTAATTTTCTTATTTGAATATAGCTTTTGTTTCATAAAATCTTACTATTTATTAAATTATAACAAATCCTAAATAAACATACTACTTTTTAAAAAGCTAAAACAACAAGTCCTAAACTGATAAGTAAAATCGCCAGGATTTTCTGAAAGATAACTTTCTTGGAAATTTCTTCT
>CAZDKD010000007.1:0-15533 GCA_964506305.1 uncultured Candidatus Saccharibacteria bacterium
ATCTTTTTAGAATATTCAAGTTGAGAAAAAGAGCTTCCTAAAGGAAGCTCTTTTTAGTATAATAAAGTATTAACTATGAAAAAGAAAAATATCGGAGTAATAGTTCCGCCTTTTACTACTGTCCCGCCAAAAGGACAAGGAGGAATAGAAAGAATTGCCCAGGAAATGATAGAAGGCTTTGTAAAAAAAAGTTATAAAGTAACTCTTTTGGGAGCGGGAAAATATAAAGGTTCGGCTAAGTTCATTCAGATTTTCAAGGAAACAATATCTGAAAGAAAAATAGATACTACTCATATAGAATCCTCCCGTTCCCTGCGAATTGAAAGCGCCTATCTGGCAAAGGTAATGAAAGAAATTATAAAAAGAGAGGGAGAGTTTGATGTCATTTTTAACCACGCCCGAGGTGGTTATCTTTTTCTACCACTGTCTCTTTTTATAAAAACTCCGATAGTAAGCATAATGCACCTGCCAATTTTCAAAGAAGTAGCCAAGGTCCTCGCTTCTTATAAAAAGCCAAACGTTATTACTATATCAAATAACCAAAGAAAAGGATTCGCCAATATTAATTATTTGGAAACTATTTATAACGGGGTAAGCCTTTCGGAGTTTGAATTTTGTCAAAAACCAAGAGATTATTTTCTTTTTATGGGAGCTTTGGGAGAACACAAAAACCCAAAAGACGCGATTTTGGCAGCAAAAAAAGCAAATGTTAAATTAATTTTAGCCGGCGGGAAAAAAAGAGAGCCATATTTTTCAAAAGAAATAAAACCTTTAATTGATGGCAAACAAATTAAATACGCAGGAGAGGTAACAGGAAAGAAAAGAACTGACTTGTATAAATATGCCAGAGGTTTTCTTTTCCCGATTAAGTGGCAGGAACCCTTCGGATTAGTAATGGCAGAAGCTATGGCTTGCGGAACACCGGTTATCGCCTATCCCAATGGAGCTGTTCCGGAAATTGTTAAGAATAAAAAAACCGGATTTATTGTCAAAAATATCGGTGAAATGGTTAAGGCAATTAAAAATATAGATAAAATTGAGAGAGAAAAATGCAGAGAACAAGTTGAAAAATATTTCTCCGTAAAAAAAATGGTCGATGATTATGAAAAGATAATTAAAAAATTAATATGAAGAAAAAATTAAGAATTGCTCAAATCGCGCCTCTTTGGTTCCCAATCCCTCCTAAAAAATATGGTGGAACAGAAAGAATTATTTCTTGTGTTACCGAAGAATTAGTTAAAAGAGGGCATAAGGTAACTTTATTTGCTGCCAAGGGTTCAAAAACCAAAGCTAAATTAGTGCCAGTATCAAAAGAAGGAATAATCTCTATGGGTATTAGCTGGAAGGATTACTGGTGGAATCTTTTTGCCCATTCAAGAGTTTTTGAAGAAGCTGATAAATTTGATATTATTCATTGCCACTGGGCAATAATGGGAGCTTTTTATCAAAAAATAATCAAAACCCCGGTTTTGCATACAATGCACAATATCCCCAGAGAATTAGATAAAAGATGGGAAATTTTTAGATATTATAAAAATGATTTTAATCCTGTTTTTATCTCCAGGTCGGAGAGAAAAAACGCTTCTGTTAGGTTCAAAAACAATTGGGTGGTGTATAACGGCATGGATCTTTCCGGCTTTAAGTTTAACCCCAAGCCAAAAAATCATTTCATTTGGATAGCCAGGATCTGCGATGCTAAAGGAACAAAAGAGGCAATAAAGATTGCCAAGAGAGCGAAGGTAAAACTGCTTTTAGCTGGCCAGCTTCAACCACACCATCAAGAATATTTTGATAAAGAAATAAAGCCAGAGTTGAATTCTCAGATTAAATACATAGGAGAAATATCCCAGAAAAAACTTTCTTCTTTTTATGGCTCGGCTAAGGCCTGTCTCTACCCTATCAAATGGGAAGAACCTTTTGGCCTTATAATGACAGAGGCAATGGCTTGCGGAACACCAGTAATTGTTTTTGACAGAGGTTCGGCAAGAGAGGTAGTGAAAGACGGAAAGACGGGCTTTGTTGTGAAAAATGTCACTGAAGCAATTGCAGCAGTTAAAAAACTTGATCAGATTGACAGAAAAGAGTGCCGAAAAAGAGTAGAAGAAGAATTTAGTATTGAAAAAATGGTGGATGGCTATGAAAAAGTGTATTATGACATGCTAAGAAAGAAGAAGTAAAAATAGTTCAAAAAACCCCCCGCTTAGCGGGGGGTTTTTTGTTTCTCTAAAGTAAAAATTACTTTCTGGAAAGATTGGAACTGCTTTTTATCTGGCCGTTGGGAATACAATGGATTATTCCTTCTGCGTCTTTAATAATTGTTCTCCTTAAGGTTAAATCTGCGACTTGCCCTTTTTTACCCCCAATATCTACTTCTTCCCCTACTCGATATTGGTCTTCAAGCAAGATAAAAAGTCCGGCCAAATAGTCCTGAACCAAATTCTTAGACCCCATACCTATAGCCAAACCGATTAAACCAGCGCCGGCTAAAAGAGGAGTGGGGTTTACTCCAAATTCCGGAAGAATTGTTAAAATTGCTATTATCCAGATCACTATTTTTAAAGTAGAGCAAAAAACCTTACTAAGAGTTTTCCCTCTTTGTTCTTGAACTATACTGTCTTTGCTTTTTTCAATAAGAGTTCTTATTAATCTAGAAATAAAAACTTTACTAATTTTAGCAACTAGCCAGGCAATAAATAAAATTACAACCACTTTTATCCCATGAGCGATAGCCCAGGATATTAAACTTTGAAGAATATCTTGATAATTTATGTTCATATATTTTTAAGTTATTTTTTAATTATGATTCTGCGGAGAGGGTGGGATTTGAACCCACGAGACAGCAAGCTGTCACGGCTTTCCAAGCCGTTCCGTTAAACCACTCCGGCACCTCTCCTTTTATCTTGGTAGCTCCAGCATCAGTCGGGAGATTACCGGATGCCTGACGGTAAATTTATAGTTCAGAAGTTTTAAAATAATCAAAAAGTCCAAAATTTCTTCTTTCAAAGTTTCAGGCCCGATAAAAACCTCGGATAATTCTTTAAACAAACTCACAGCATAGTTGTTTAAAACTTCGTAATCCGCTTTTTCTTTAAGCCAATCAATTATTTTCTTAAACTCAGCCCTGTCCAGCCAAATCCCATGACAGAGTTTACAAACATCAACAACTACGCCCGAATTCCCATAATATACCTCATAAAGAGGAACTCCGCAAGAAGGGCAAAGCCGAATCCCAGAAGAAATTTTGAATTCCCCTTCGTTTTTCCACAAATCAATATCCAGCCATCCTAAGTTTTTGTCTTTTTCGTCTTTTGCCCATCTCAATTCTTCCTCCTCAAACCAAATCCCAAGGCAATTAGGACAATAATCTGCCTCAACATTATGTAAAATTGAACTTAATAACGGCTTTTTGCAAATCGGACACTTAAAACGAGTAGCGGTAACAGGTAATAACGATTTTTCTTTCTTGTTTTTTTTTGCTTTTTTCATGTTTTCATCCCGCGGAGAGCTTTAATTCTTTCCTCTACCGTCGGGTGAGTCATAAATAATTTAGCCATAAAACCTTTAGATTGTTTGCCCCGAAAAGGTGAAGTGAAAAAAAGATGAGCAGTGGAATTATTGGCAGATTTTAAGGGGTGGGGATCTTGAGAAATTTTTTCCAGAGCCCTGGCTAACCCCTCGGGATATCTAGTTAAAAGAGCTCCGCTGGCATCGGCCAAGAATTCTCTTTTTCGGGAAATGGCCAGTTTTATTAAAGCGGCGAATAAAGGCGCTAAAATCGCCAGGACCAAAGCAATAATAAGCATAATCGCTTTTACTTGTCCCCCTTCCCGGCCGCCTCGCCGAGAAGAAAATCCTCCGTAAAGACTAATTCTGAAAAAAAGATCGGTTATCATCACCACTACTCCAACCAAAACAACAACAATCGTAGACAGTAAAATATCCCTATTGCCAATATGAGAAAGTTCGTGGGCAATTACTCCTTCTAATTCAGTTCTTTCAAGGCGGTCAAGCAATCCCTGAGTTACTGCTACCACCGCGTGTTCCGGATTACGTCCGGTAGCAAAAGCGTTTGGCTGGGATTCATTTATAATATAAATTTTTGGAAGAGGAAGGCCGGCGGTAATGCAGAGATTCTCAACTAACCGGTAAAGTTCGGGGTTATCTTTTTTCTTTATAGGCCTGGCATGACTCATTGCCAAAACAATTTTATCAGAATACCAATAACTGAAAAAGCTCATTAAAACGCTGTAAATTACGGCTATCCAAAGAATAATATAGCTTCCGGTGATATAAGAAATCAACCAGCCCAAAGCAATAATAAAAATTAGAAAACCCGTTAAATATAGCCAGGTCTTGCGAGTATTTGACTCGGCATGGGTGTAAAGCGTTGCCATCTTAAATTAAAAATCTACTTTCACGGGTTTTTTTGCCTCCGGCTCCTCTATTTCAAAGAAATCCCTTTTCTTAAAAGCAAATGTGGAAGCAATGATTTTCTCGGGGAATTTCTCAATCTTAATATTCAGATCCCGAACATTGCCGTTATAAAATCTCCTGGCTGCCTGAATTTTATCTTCGGTATCGCGAAGTTCCCGCTGAAGCTCTAAAAAATTAGCCGAGGCCTTTAAATCAGGATAGTTTTCGGCAACCGCAAACAAGCTCTTTAGAGTAGAAGAAAGCATATTTTCTGCTTGAGAATGCTCTTTCATTGTTCCAGCTCCCATTGCCGCCGTTCTCGCTTTGGTAACCTTTTCAAAAAGTTCCCTTTCGTGGGCAGCATATCCCTTAACCGTCCCAACTAAATTGGGGATCAAGTTATATCTTCTTTTCAACTGGACATCAATATCCGACCAGGCCTCTTTTGCCCGGCTGCGAAGAGTAACTAAGCGATTATAGATAAAAATCGCTCCTAAAACCGCGACAAAAAGAACTCCGGCAATAATATATAAAATAATCATAAATTTTATGAATGAATTTTTAATTACTAATAATTATTCGCACCTTTGTTATATCTTAGCAAATTTTCTCTTTTTCAACAAACCCCCCGCGTCTGACGCGGGGGGGGTAAAAGAATTTCAAGAAAAGAGATAATTCTTAAAACGCAGGCGGAATTTCCCGCCATTCGGGAAGGGGTAACATCGTTCCCGCTCCTATAATATGAGATACTGGATCCGTTCTTGAGGCAGTATCAGTTACAGTTAATTCAATAGTCATAGAAGCAGCTGTTACTTCAGTAGAAACGTGAAAACTATTACTTCCGAAAGAACTTTCATTTTTTGTCCAAGCCCAAGTAGTAATCGTAGCTCCTTCAGAAGCTACAGAATATTCTCCCAAAGTAGACGGATCATCTTTAAAGTAGATTGTGTTTCCCATTTCAGGCGTAGGCGTAAGGCTCTCACAAACCTGCCAGGTAATATCATCTAAAGAACACATAAAACCAGCAATAATATCGCGCTTTATTTCAAAGTCCTTAGTGGCCTCATTAGAAGCTCCGGGTTCATCCTCTACATAAAGTTTAGCTGTATAAGCACCTACACTTAAAGGAGCAAGATAATTACACAAGGGATTACCTGAAATCGTACAATGTAATTTAAGCACATAAGCAGAATCATCCTGGGTTTGTCCTTTTTGATACCAGTCCGATATTGTAATTTGGTCACCGGGATCAGGATCAGTAGAATTATTCATTAACAAAAGAGACGTACCGACATATTCACTACAGGAAGGGTTACAGGAAATTGCAGCTGTCGGAGGATTGTTTGCCGGAGTTATAACAAGATCAGTCACCACTTGATAATCAACCGGACCGGGCGAACCATCAAAATCTTCGTCGTTAAAACTAACCCATCCAGTTACTGCTTTTTCATCAGTATCATCGCCTCCCCAAGCCCAACTGTGAAATTCATACGGAGACTCGCCAGTAGCATCAAGCGTCACCCCATAAGTGCTACCTCCACCTCCTAATTTTATCCAACCGCCCCAGCCACCAAGAGTTTGGCCCAAAGGCGCTATTGCTCGATAAGCTCTTGCCCAACCCGACACCGTATAATCCCCAACGCCATTACAAGCCTCGCTGGTTGATATTGATGCTGGCAAATCTAAACAAGCTGAATAACTAGGAGTTGATGGATAAGGTCCTGCTGGGTCAAATTTTATCCAGCCAATTCCCCCTAAATTATTAGAAGTTCCCCGCGACCAGGCATAACCGGAAAAATTACCATCGGAATCAATGTGAACTCCGTAATTTACAGGCCCCAAGCCAGATATATTATTAAAGCTAATCCAGCCAAGGTTTTCCGACCAAGCCCATCCCCAAACATTATGCGTCTCTCCGGCTTTTGCTTCTTTCGCAACCAAAAAACCGAGGCAGAAAATAATTATTATTAAAAATATTAAAATTCTCTTTTGCATATTTTTATTATTGCGAACAAGTTCCCTCAAATTCTGCCCATTGACCTTGGTGAGTAGAAGCTACTACACATTTTGCATAACCGTTATACTCAGTAAAACTAGTAGCAGCATAATAGCTTTTGCTCGTCACACGAACGCCTGAAATTGTGTAGCCAGTCTTGCATCTCATATATTCGCTTATCCCTGAAGAGCTACTACAATTATAACACAACATTGGTCTAGCTCTAACTGTATAAGAAGATACATTTTTTATACAAGTTGCTTCAAACTCTCCATATCCAGCCCATGAACTAGTAGTTATTTCTGTATTTACTGTATAACTATTTACCATGTTCCAACCATAAGACGTATTTCCACTCGTCCTCCTAATATTTGTAACTCCATAATCGCTCCTACATACCATACTGTCGCTTGTAGTACCTGAACAGTTGTGACACAATTGGACTCTGTTGCTGATTGTATAAGAATCTCCTAGCGATTCTCCTGCCACCGGACCACAAACAAGGGTACCTGAAGTATCAACCTGAATAACACCTTCACCAGAACCACAAGTCACAGTTTTCACTCCCCCTTTAGTCGTGGATGTCGGGGCTTTAATAGATATTGTAGTCCCGACTATATTTATCCCCTCTCCTGCAGAATAACTGGCTCCGGTGTCATCTGTCCCACAAACAAGATCGCCGCTGCTATTTGTGTCCAGGGTACTGCCACCGGTACAATTAGGGACTCCGGTGAAACGGGCGTTACCCACAACATGGAGCTTTTGGGCTGGGCTCTCTGTCCCAATGCCAACCCTGCCATCACTGCCTCGGACAAACATGTCATCATTTAAGTCAATATCTACATCTCCTCCGTCGCCTAGTTTGACATAATCTTGGGTGCTTTCATAGAGGTCTAAGAGATATTCACTGCCAATGTATACTCTTAATCTATCTAATTCAAAGTTAAGGTAGGTATTAGTGTCATCGTTGTGATATAGATGCTGGTTTAAACCCACATCACCAACCACATCAAGGGCATAGGTGGGAGAAGTAGTGCCAATACCAAGATAACCAGTACTATCTTTAATGTTGAAATTACTAGTAGTCGTGGGTTGAATATATGTTCCCATGTCTTTCCAGAGACCAGCAGCTCCGGTATCGTCGGTTCCGCAGACAAAGTTACCGCTAGCATCAGTATCTATAGTGTTGCAGTTCGTTAGCTGGTGAACGCGAAAGCCACCCGAGGAATTAATGGTTACTCTCTGAAGATTATTAGTATAAAACTCTAATTCTTCATTATCATCATCTAAGTAAATTGAAGCATGGGTTCCTCCGGCAGTAGCTCTAATGCCGAGGTCACTATAGCCTGAGATTACATTGGCCTCAGATATATTTCCCTCGCTTCCCGAGCCATCTAATTCTAAGCCACCTGTAATAATGCTCTGGTTGGTGCTTCTCCCTCTGTCTGAGACCGTGTCAAGAGTATCCTGTTCAGTTATTGTCCCGGTATTAGTAATAGTTATTGTATCTGTTGTAGAGTTTCCTGTTACGGTTATTCCTGAACCTGCTGTTAAGTTTAAGATGTCAGTGGTACTGTCGGCTACTGGGTCAGATCCTGAAGAAGCGTTGATTGTTAAAAAGAGGTTTTGGGCACCTGACCCAGTATCGTCAAACTCACAGGTCACGCTTCCATCTAAATTAATAACCCTAATTGCATACCCTGAGTCACAAGTACCTATTACCCTTCTTTGGAGATAATTGGTATCAGCATTTACAGTTAAAGTGCTGCCTGAGATAGCGGTGGTCATTCCCGTTCCACCTGCAACAGTTAGAGTGTCAGCGCAGCCCGAGGCGATTTTGCTTCCGCTGTCTGCGGAAAAGGTTTTAATTACATCTTCACAGCCTCCTCCTACCCCTGCAGGCCAAGTTGTTCTACAGATATCACCAGTAAGGCAAACTTCTCTAACTGTAAATTTATCTGTGGCAATTTCAGCATCTACAGTCAGCTTGTCTGCTACGGGGTCATAATTCATAGAGGAAGTTCCCCAATGGATATTACCATCAGCATCAATAGACATTCTTACAAGACCGCCAGTGTAGAAATATATTTCACTGCCACCTATATGAACTGAAGCTGTTTCGCTAGAGTTTCCTTTAATGAAAATATCGTTGTAGCCAATAAGTTTATTGATATTTTCAATATTGCCTTCAGGATTTGCAGTCACACCACCATGTAAATAAATATCATTTATTGTTAAATCGCCTGTTTTGGTCTGAGGATCTGTTCCTACATTAACCGGAGCGTCAACATTGCCTCCGGGGGGACCAACTGACGGCTCGGTCCAGGCAGCATAAGCATAAAAGCCCAGAGCAAAGCAAACAACTAAGACGCTAAAGGTTAATGATACTAATTTAGGAGAGAGTTTTTGTTTCATGGTTTTATTAATCAACATAGATAGATGGATTCTATTGAGCTCTTATGCAAGTTCCCTCACACTCTACCCACTGAGCCCACTGACTAGAAGTTACTCCGCATCTCAACGTATAACTGTTTGACATTTCCCAATTAGGAATTGCAGAAGCACTTTTACTTTTTACATGAATATTTGTAAGTCCGTAATTACTATTACACACCGCTGTATCAAAAGTTGTGCCTGAACAGTTATAACACAGCTGGGCTCTGGCAGTAATTGTGTAAGAATCAACAAGTCCATCTCCTACTGAGCTGCAAGTAACATTACCAGAAGTGTCAATTTGAGTAACCGTTTGATTTGCAGAACAAGTCACAGTTTTCACTCCCCCTTTAGTCGTGGATGTCGGGGCTTTAATAGATATTGTAGTCCCGACTATATTTATCCCCTCTCCTGCAGAATAACTGGCTCCGGTGTCATCTGTCCCACAAACAAGATCGCCGCTGCTATTTGTGTCCAGGGTACTGCCACCGGTACAATTAGGGACTCCGGTGAAACGGGCGTTACCCACAACATGGAGCTTTTGGGCTGGGCTCTCTGTCCCAATGCCAACCCTGCCATCACTGCCTCGGACAAACATGTCATCATTTAAGTCAATATCTACATCTCCTCCGTCGCCTAGTTTGACATAATCTTGGGTGCTTTCATAGAGGTCTAAGAGATATTCACTGCCAATGTATACTCTTAATCTATCTAATTCAAAGTTAAGGTAGGTATTAGTGTCATCGTTGTGATATAGATGCTGGTTTAAACCCACATCACCAACCACATCAAGGGCATAGGTGGGAGAAGTAGTGCCAATACCAAGATAACCAGTACTATCTTTAATGTTGAAATTACTAGTAGTCGTGGGTTGAATATATGTTCCCATGTCTTTCCAGAGACCAGCAGCTCCGGTATCGTCGGTTCCGCAGACAAAGTTACCGCTAGCATCAGTATCTATAGTGTTGCAGTTCGTTAGCTGGTGAACGCGAAAGCCACCCGAGGAATTAATGGTTACTCTCTGAAGATTATTAGTATAAAACTCTAATTCTTCATTATCATCATCTAAGTAAATTGAAGCATGGGTTCCTCCGGCAGTAGCTCTAATGCCGAGGTCACTATAGCCTGAGATTACATTGGCCTCAGATATATTTCCCTCGCTTCCCGAGCCATCTAATTCTAAGCCACCTGTAATAATGCTCTGGTTGGTGCTTCTCCCTCTGTCTGAGACCGTGTCAAGAGTATCCTGTTCAGTTATTGTCCCGGTATTAGTAATAGTTATTGTATCTGTTGTAGAGTTTCCTGTTACGGTTATTCCTGAACCTGCTGTTAAGTTTAAGATGTCAGTGGTACTGTCGGCTACTGGGTCAGATCCTGAAGAAGCGTTGATTGTTAAAAAGAGGTTTTGGGCACCTGACCCAGTATCGTCAAACTCACAGGTCACGCTTCCATCTAAATTAATAACCCTAATTGCATACCCTGAGTCACAAGTACCTATTACCCTTCTTTGGAGATAATTGGTATCAGCATTTACAGTTAAAGTGCTGCCTGAGATAGCGGTGGTCATTCCCGTTCCACCTGCAACAGTTAGAGTGTCAGCGCAGCCCGAGGCGATTTTGCTTCCGCTGTCTGCGGAAAAGGTTTTAATTACATCTTCACAGCCTCCTCCTACCCCTGCAGGCCAAGTTGTTCTACAGATATCACCAGTAAGGCAAACTTCTCTAACTGTAAATTTATCTGTGGCAATTTCAGCATCTACAGTCAGCTTGTCTGCTACGGGGTCATAATTCATAGAGGAAGTTCCCCAATGGATATTACCATCAGCATCAATAGACATTCTTACAAGACCGCCAGTGTAGAAATATATTTCACTGCCACCTATATGAACTGAAGCTGTTTCGCTAGAGTTTCCTTTAATGAAAATATCGTTGTAGCCAATAAGTTTATTGATATTTTCAATATTGCCTTCAGGATTTGCAGTCACACCACCATGTAAATAAATATCATTTATTGTTAAATCGCCTGTTTTGGTCTGAGGATCTGTTCCTACATTAACCGGAGCGTCAACATTGCCTCCGGGGGGACCAACTGACGGCTCGGTCCAGGCAGCATAAGCATAAAAGCCCAGAGCAAAGCAAACAACTAAGACGCTAAAGGTTAATGATACTAATTTAGGAGAGAGTTTTTGTTTCATGGTTTTATTATTTTATTATACCATATAATCTGTAATTTCCCGAATGCTCGGGTTCGACCCGTGGTTTTTTAACTTATTTCAATCGCGAAAATAATTTTTTGAATAGGGCCAAGTGATCCTGTAGACGCGAATAAACTTTATCAGCTTGTTTTTCTTCGTAAAGATGGGCAGCGAGATTACGATCTTTAATCATTTCTAACCACTGCTCATCATAATCAATTAGCTTTAATTGGAAAGCGGTTTTAAAACAAGCTCGCGGTGAATAACACTCAATCCCTTGGATCTTGGCATACTCTTTAATTGATTTCCAAGCCAAATCAAAACAAAGCTCAAATCGCTTAATTGCTGAATCACGGGTGATATCTGTCTTTTTTAATTTTAAAACCTTTTCTAATCGTTGAATTATCTTTCCAAAATCTTTTAAAACAGGTGATCTATTTGACATATTCAATGTGTTTTAAAGCTTCTTTTTTAAACCTGTCAGAAATATTTTTAAAATCAACTACATCAAATTTATAAAGAGTTGGCAATTTGTCTATTTCTTCTTCAATTTCCAACTTTAAATTCCCTGGTATTTCCTTTGGTCCCTCAATCCCAATATCAATATCCGCCCGGGGAAAACTATCTCCTTTTACCCTTGAGCCGAAAAAGAAAACTTTGTATTTAGTTAGGTCCAAATACCTGCCGATAATTTCCAAAATTTCTCTTTTAAGTTTTTTCTCTGAATAATAAGTGATTCTCATAACTTAGAAAAATAGAGTTGACACCATTTTCACGATATTAAAAATTAGAGAGCTAATCCCGCCTTATGAACCCAAGGGGATCCAATAAACACTTATATTCGCATTATTCATTATCCAAAAATCGTTTCCTCTAACTGGCATTGTAACGCTTTCAGGTGCCATATTTACGGCGTTTTCCCAAACTATCCGTGTTGTTGGAGGGTTATTGCTATCTGTAAGCCCTTCCATCAAAATATTGCCACCTTGTGCAACGCCTATAACAAGACCATCAGTTGGGGCTTGATAAACAGTATTCTGACTTTTAACTTCCCAAGAACCAAGACTTCCCCACATGTAACTTGATTCTTTACAATTATTTCCATTTTCATCGCAATACTTTATTGCTCCGACATTTCCCTCTACATCAAGTTTTAATTGGCCCCCCTGTCCCAGAACTCAGATCCGTCGTCCCGATGCCGACGTTGCCATTAAGAAAAATTGCATCTTGATTAACAATTAAACCTGTGGGTGAAATACCAGCTGTATTCAAGCTCAAGGACCCTTGTTTTATTTGGTCGTCGCTACCAACATTAACCGGGGCAGAAACATTACCTCCTGGAGGAGATTCTGTTGGTTCGGTCCAGGCAGCATAGATGTAAAAACCAACGGCAAAACAGACAACTAAAACGCTGAAAATTATTGAAACTAATTTTGGCGAGATTTGTTTTTTCATAGTTTTATTATTATTAGTTTATTATTTATAATATAATTTATTTTGGCGCAGTTAAATTCTTAATTATTTCTTCAGGTAAAGGAACTGGTTTTTCTCCTTTTTCTGGAGAAACTGAATCCTTAATTATTTCTTCAGATAAGGGTTCTGGCTCTCCTTGAGGAGTTGTCAGTTCTTTTATAATTTCTTCCATGGATTTCTCAGTTGGTTTTTTCTCTTCCGGCTCTTCTTCCGGTTTTTGAGAAAGATAAAAAAAGCCAACACAAACAAGGATAGCCACTGCAATAACTACAATTAGATATAAAAGAGATTTTTTGCCTGCCTTGCCGGTGGGCAGGTCTAATTTCTTTATCATATATTATTTTACCATTTTAAAAGATAACAATAAAGAAGTTTTCCACAGTTCATCCAAGATCCGACTTCGAATCCCATACTCTTTACTTGTTGAGATTTCTTTGAGAAACGGTAGTTTGAATTTGAATTTTTGGCTGATAACCGGAACCCCTGCCCTTTATTCCCATAAAAATTGTCACTTTCGGCTGCTCTCCCGAGATGTCACCGTAAACATAAACATTAAAGTTTTCCACATCAAAATCGTCTGAAGTCAAATAATAGTCAGTTCCATATTTATTCATCACTAACCTATTAAATTTATCAGTCGGATCTTGTGGATTTGTTATCTCTTCAAGAAAAAATTTCCAACATTCGTCATGATAAGTTACAAATCGAATATTATTTCCTATGTCAGGATAGTAATTTGTTCCATCGGGAACACAGCCTCCGATATCTTTTTTCGCCATTCTTATTGCCCGAGCCGTATATTCCATAACATAACTAGTTTGATCTAAAAGCCGCTGATAGGTCAGATTATATCTTTGCAACCTGATAGCTGAAATAAAAAGCCCAGTAGCCACTCCGACGATTATAGAAAAAACAAGCGCCGTAATCAGCATTTCTACCAGAGTGAACCCTTTATTCATTTTAATATTTAAACATTTGAACATATTGACATTTTAAATTATAGACCTGGATACCAATCATATAAATTTTCCTGAGCAGTGACCGATTTTCCTTCCCATCCCACCACAACAACAACTTGCAATAAATCACCAGTAGAATTTATTTCAATTTTTCTTGTAAATTTGGTTTGACTGCCTGAATTATATCCATAAAAATTTCCAGACTCAATATTTAAAAAATTTGGACTGGCGCCGCCACAATAAGAGAACAATGTTAAATCACTATAATCGGCTTCGCAAAAACACCCATTTCCGGTATTACAATTAGCACCAGTAGAAGGAATCAATCCATCATCCCAACCGTCTCCCTGAAGCCAATTTTTATCCCTTATATTTCTAACAATTTCAATTCCCTCTTTGGCAAGATAAGCAGCGGTAAGCCGATCCTCGGCCTGGTGATTATAAATCATTATTTGTTGAATAATATTATAAGCAGCCAAAACTCCGACCGTAATTACAAAAATAGCAACAATAACTTCAATTAGAGTAAACCCTTTATTTTTATTTTTTGAATCGTTAATTTGCATCTTATTCAATGGTAACTAAACCGGCTTTATTTACGGTTATGGTTTTTGTTTTAGTAGGATCATCTCTAAGACTTATAACAATCGACCCCTGAGTAATATTTGCGTCGTTATCAAAAATTGTAATCGGGTCAGGCGGCAGAAAAATTATGTCACTGCTGAAACCATCTATAGAAGAAATTTGAACCTGTGAGAAATCTGGTAATTCTAAAACATAATCATCGTCAGGATTCCATTGATATGTATTGTTTCCATTACAATCGGTAAATAAAACATATCTATATCTACAAGGCGAAGTCGGTTGAGAGCAATTAGTGCTAGTAGAAAAAGAAAGACCAAACGCATAATGAAAGTTCGTAGGACCTGGCGGAGCGCATTCATCGCCTTTCCTTTCAGCCGACATTGCCATTTCCTGAACTCTTCTTATATCCTGAACCATTTTACTTGCTGCTCGCTGAAGAGCGAGCTGTTGGCGCATAGAATTATAACGGGGCATAGTAATCCCTGTCATTATAATAATAATAGCTATTACAACTATGATTTCAACTAAAGTAAATGCTTTATTTTTTAACATTTTAATAACCTTATATCGCTGAAATAAATAAATTTAGATACCAATTAGTAATTGCCTGTCCCCAGAATAAAGCAATAAAAGTACCTATAACCAAAAACGGTCCAAAAGGCACTTCGCTTTTAAGCCCTTTCTTTTTTAACATAATCAATCCTACTCCTATTATAGCACCGATTAAAAAAGCTGAAAACAAAGCAACTAAAATACCGGGATACCCCAGGAAAAGACCCATAAAAAATGCTAACTTTATATCTCCGATACCCATCCATTTGCCCCGGGAAATAAGAACGATTAACAAAAAAAAGCCCGCTGCCCCCAAAGCAGCGTAAAGGTTATTTAGAACAGTTGACAGTGGATAGCGATTAGCAATTAGTTGGAAAAAATTATAAATTAAGACAATAGCGATTGCCGGGAAAATAATTTTATCGGGAATAATGTAGTGTTTCAGGTCATAGACGAAAACAATTATCAAGAAAGAAGAAAGAAGAAAGAAGAAAGAAATAGCTAATAGGTTTTGAAAAGATAAAACAGAGAACAGTTCTCTGTTAGCTAACAGAGAACTGTTCTCTGTTAGCTGAAAATTAAAAATTAAAAGAAATAGCAACCCAGTTGCTATTTCGACTAAGGGATACTGCCAAGAAATTTTTTTCTGGCAGTAGCGGCATTTTCCTTTTAAAGCTAGAAAACTAAAAATAGGGACTAAGTCCTGCCAGCCTAAAGTATGCTTGCAATGAGGACAGAAAGATTTACCCCGTAGGAAGCCGAAGGCTTTCCTTCGGGGTCGTCCTTGTGAGAATGAAGTTATTCCCTCCTTGCTTTTCATTTCCATCCTATAAATCACGCAGTTCAAAAAACTGCCTATCCCCAGGCCAAAAACAAAAATAATCAGAGAAAAAGTTATTCTAAAAGTCAAATCTAACACATTTAATTA
>CAZDKD010000008.1:0-15325 GCA_964506305.1 uncultured Candidatus Saccharibacteria bacterium
CAAAAATAATCAGAGAAAAAGTTATTCTAAAAGTCAAATCTAACACATTTAATTACTTGCCCGACAGGCTCGAACTACCATCAAATTTAGAAGTGAAAGAATAAGCCAAGTTCAAGGCGTGACGACGAAGGAGTGTTAAATAACACTTCGAGGAGGAATAACGAAGAAATTGGCTTATTTTTTCCTTCCCTCTGGGCGGGCAAATTGATGGTAGTTCGATCCTGTCGGGCTTACTCGATTTACTGAGAATCAATACAATTCTTACCATATCCACCTCCGCAGTAATCTTCATCCATTTCTTCTGCAACCCCGGTTGAATCTACACAGAAATACCTGCCAGAAGATAATTCAGTTCGGCTGCAATATTCTTTTCTTGAAGAATGGCATTCGGGTTCCTCGCCGGTAACTTTCTCAATATCATCTTCAATAGCTTCCAGATCCCTATAATCTTCATTAAGAGTTCCATCAACACAAACAAGTTCGTAAGAATTTTCGTCCATATAAATCATCATTGCCGCTTTTCTCGCCTGGCTCAAATTGACCTTGCAGGTCGTATCATTAGCTTTTTCTTGATAGTCTCCTATCGCAATTAAAGTGGAACTAATCAGTATTGATATAATAGCCATTACCACTAAAATCTCAATTAAACTAAAACCTCCTGATTTTCCGCAAAAAATTTTCATAGATAATTTTAATCAAAATTTCCAAGCTAATTTAATTTATTATAACACAGTAAAAACAAATTAAAATAGCTCTGATATTCAAACTGGTGATAAATTTCAAATTAATACCGCGTTTTCTTTTTCCAAAAAAACACCCGCACCATTTTAATAAATGGTGCGGGTCAACTTTTCCAATATGCTTTTTCTAACAGAAAAACTATTATGGACAACTGCCAGCTGCGATAAGAGCAGCAGCACAGGTACCTGTAGCTTGTTTTGCATTTCCTTGCCAATCAACACAAAAGTAATCGGCAGCAGTTCCCACTAATTGAGCGCAAGCTGCCCACTTGTCACCGGTAGCTTCATCATCATCACATACCATTGTAGTGTTATTCCCAGTAATTCCGTCACTAGCTCTAGTAGCATCACTACTAGCGCAAAAACCAGTATAGCTCATACTATTATCATCAGCAAAAAGCTCTGCCGCTGCCCTTAATCCTGATAAATCCGCCTTTACTGCCACATCCCTAGCTTTATTTCTGGCTGAACCCAAAGAAACCAAAACAATGGCTGCTAAAATACCAATAATAGCGATAACCACCAATAATTCAATCAAAGTAAAACCTCTTTTTTTCATAATTATTTTACTTTATTCGTCTTTATAATGCTCGACCTTTTAATTTTTTTAAACCTGTATCTTTTAAGTTATTGTACCACACTGGCGTCAAGAAAGGGTGTGGAAAACTCAAGTCTTGCCAAATCAGATTCCGATTGAATAGAGAGGCATTAGAACCGCTCCCATTAAAAGAGCAACCACTCCCCCCAAAGCTATAATAAAAACGGGCTCAAGGAGCTTTATAAAACTATCTAAACCCCGGTCTATATCTTGCTGATAAAACTGAACCACATTCTTCAAAGATGAATCCAAAGTACCGGTTTTTTCCCCAACCATAACCATTTGATAAAAAAGAGGAGAAATAAAATTGGGTCTTCTTTCCAGAACCGAACTCATCGTTTCTCCTTTTTTAACCTTGTCTCTGGTTTCTATAATAATCTTTTGATAAGTATTACTGCCCACCACCTCTCCGGTAATATCCAAAGCCTGAATTATAGGGAGACCGCCTGAAATCAAGGTAGAAAGATTTAAGGCAAAACGCCCGAGATAAAGTTTTTTCAAGAATCCTTTTATCAAGGGAGTTTTAAGCAAATACTTGTCAAAAAATTTCTTTCCGTCCTCGCTTCTTGCAAAAAAAACTAAAGCAATTATTAAGCCAGCCCCAGCTACAAGCACGAATATTCCTCGCTTTTTCAAAAAACCTGAAGCTCCTATTACTATTTTAGTAAGAAAGGGAAGTTCTTGGCCGGTTTCTGTCAAAACTGACGATAACTGAGGAATGACATAAACCATTATTATTCCAACCACCATTATAAAAACAAATAGAATAAGAAGGGGGTAGACCATTGCTCCTTTTATTTTTCCCCGGAAGGCATACTGCTTTTCCAGATAATCGGCTAAATAGTCAAACACATCGGTAAGTTTGCCTGATGCTTCCCCAGACCTGACCATACTAACATAAAAAGTTGAGAACTGCCTAGGATAAACAGCAAGGGCTTTAGAAAGAGGAGTGCCGCCCTCTACGTTTTCTGCAATTTTTAAAAGCTCCTCCCGAAAAGTAGACTTTCTTGTCTGCTTAGCAATAGTCTGAAAGGTTTCAATCAGAGGAACTTTAGATTTAAGCATAATTGACAACTGGCGAGAAAAAAGAACGACATCTTTCGTAGTAATTATTTCAAAAATTTTCAGCTTTCTACTATAAATAGGAGCAGCTCCTGTTGTTTCTAAAGCGGTCACGTAAAGTCCGTGTTTTTCTAAAACTCTAAAAGCAGCTTCCCGGCTGGAAGCTTCCACAACCCCTGATTGGATTTCTCCTTCTTTAGATCTTGCTTGGTAGTTGAATTTCATAATTACCGCCTTACTAAAGTTCTTAATTCGCTTGGGTTTAGAGAGTAATTTTGAGCAGCGTCCAGGGCAATTTCTTTAGCTCTAACTAAATTAGCCAAATACCTGTTTAAAGTAATCATTCCTATCTCAGCCGAGGTTTCGATAATCATAGGTATTTCATGGACTTTATTCTCCCGCATCAAATTAGAAACAGCCGGAGTGTTCATTAATATCTCGCAAGCGGGTATCAATCCTCCTCTGATTCTAGGTATTAATCTCTGGGAAACTATGCCAAGCAAAGACCCTGAAAGTTGAGCTCGAATTTGATTTTGCTGAGAACCAGGAAAAGTATCAACAACTCGGTGAATGCTCTGAGCAGCTGAATTTGTGTGTAAAGTAGCTAAAACCAGATGGCCAGTTTCAGCTGCAGTAATAGCAGTAGATATTGTTTCCGGATCTCTCATTTCTCCTACCATAATCACATCCGGATCCTGCCGAAAAGTAGATTTTAAAGCTCTAGCAAAACTTAAAGTATCCCGGGCAAGTTCTCTCTGATCAACAATTGACCTGTCGTCTTTAAATATATATTCAGTGGGATCTTCAATAGTAATAATATGATTAGCCCTAGTATGATTTATCTCGTCAATTAAAGCGGCTAAAGTTGTTGATTTTCCCTGAGAAGAAGGACCAGTAATTAAAACAAATCCCTGAGAAGGACGGATAAGCTCATGCAAAATCGGGGGAAGATTTAAATCTTCAACAGTTGGAATTTTGGATGGGATAAAGCGAAGAGCGCAAGAAATATTTCCCCTTTGGAAAAAAATATTAATCCTAAACCTAGCTTTTTCTTCATAATTGTAAGAAAAATCAATTTCTTTCTCCCGAAGAAATATCTCTTGCTGTTCTTCGGTTAATAACTCAAAGGCAAGTCCTTTAGAATCTCTCGGAGAAACTTTCCTTCTTCTAACTAATGGAGTTAACCTTCCTCCTATTCTCAGCACCGGAGGATGGCCTACTGAAATATGCAAGTCAGAAGCCCTCTGGTCAAGAGTTGTTTGAAGAAGATCTTTCAAAAGGGAATAATAGTTCATAAAATAAATTTTACTTTAGTATTTTTTTAATTTCTTTTACCACCTCACT
This sequence comes from uncultured Candidatus Saccharibacteria bacterium, assembly GCA_964506305.1. Taxonomy (GTDB): domain Bacteria; phylum Patescibacteriota; class Minisyncoccia; order Minisyncoccales; family GWA2-38-27; genus CAZDKD01. The sequence continues at coordinate 3,745 of CAZDKD010000008.1, forward strand.
TGGAGTAAAGTGAGCTTTCACTAAATATTTCATCGCTCCGAGCTTTAATCCTTTCTCCACTTCGTCTTTTTCGCCAAGATTAGAGAGGATAACCACCTTTACACTATTCAACTTGCTGTCTTTCTTAATATCTCGGAGAATCTCCCAACCGTTTAAACTGGGCAAAACAATATCTAAAAGTAAAATGTCGGGCAAGCTTTCTCTCATCTTTTTCAAACCTTCATCTCCGTCGATAGCAACTCTCACCGAAAATCCAGCTTCTTTCAATTTAGCGCTATAAATTTCTACTAAAAAGGGGTCGTCTTCGAGTAATAAAATTTTTTTCATTGGTTGCTTTATTTTAGCCATTACTTTTCTTCGGCTACTCTTATTATTTCTTCAAGAGAAGTAATGCCATCTAAAACTTTAAAAATTCCATCCTGTTTCATTGTTATCATTCCCTGCCGCTTGGCCTCTTCCCCGATTCTAATTCCCGAAGCCTCTTTTATAACTACCTCGGCAAGTTCTTTTGTCATCTCTAAAATTTCAAAAATGCCAACTCGTCCCGAATAACCCATATTATTACATCTTTTACAACCTACCGGTTCATAAATATAAGAAGTTTCAAGATTCCCAATTTTCTTTTTAATAGCCGGGGGGAGTTTTTCTATCTCTTTTAAAATTATTTTTTTTGCTTCTTTATTCGCTTTTACTTTTTTCTTGCAATGAGAACAAAGTTTCCTTACTAATCTTTGAGCAATAGCCAAGCTTAAAGTAGGAGGAAGTAAAAACGGCTTGATTCCCATATCAATTAATCTTGGAATCACCCCCAGAGTGTTTGAAGTATGCAGAGTAGAAAGTAAGATATGACCGGTTAAAGCCGCATGAATAGCCAGAGAAGCAGTCTCTTCATCTCTAATTTCTCCTACCATTAGAATATCCGGGTCCTGCCTTAAAGTATAACGGAGACCACTAGCAAAACTATAACCAATGTCCGGTTTTACCTGAGACTGATTAACTCCCTCCATAAAATATTCTACCGGATCTTCCAAAGTCATTATATTTACTTCTTCCTTATTAAAAAGCCCTAAAATAGCATAAAGAGTAGTAGTCTTGCCTGAACCAGTCGGCCCGGTAGATAAAATCATTCCGTAAGGTTTTTTCAATCCCCTTTCTATCGCCTTAAGATTTCTCCCGGTTATTCCCAATTCTTCAAAACTTACTTTTCTTTCCCCGGGATCTAAAATTCTTATTGCTACTTTTTCCCCCAAAGTAGTCGGGAAAGTAGAAACCCGGAAATCAATTCCTCTATCCCCGACTTTAGTAGAAAATCGGCCATCTTGAGGAACCCTAGTCTCATCTATTTTTAAATTAGAAAGAATTTTAACCCTAGCCACTATAGCGGGGAGAATCCTTAAGGGCAAAAAAATACTGGAATGCAATGCTCCGTCTAACCGGAACCTGACTCGCAACTTTTCTTTCCCCGGTTCGATATGAATATCAGAAGCTTTCCCGTCAACAGCGTGCCTCAAAATAACTGCCACCACTTTTGAAATCGGGGCCTCTTCTGCCATTCTTTCAACTTCAGTTACTCGAACTTCGGGCTTCTCTTTTTTAAACTCAACTTCTAATTCTTCTAAAGCTTTAGTAACTTCTTTTTTAAGGGTTCGGTATTTTCTTAAAAGTTCATTGAAATTTGATAAACTAAGTAGAAAAACCTGATAAGTGAATTTGCTTTGGCGGGATAAAAAATCAAGAGCTTCCCTGGTTTTTAAATCTTCGGGATAAACCATTCCTATTTCTAAATGATTATCCTCCTTAGCCAGCGGTATCATCTGGTAATATTTAGCCGCTTCTTCGGGAACTGTTTCTAAAACTTTTAATTTAACTTCTCCGGGAGTAACTACTTTAAGGGGTATCTTTAAAGTTTCGCTTTTCAATCCAAATAAAAAATCTTCAGACACTATTTTCTTTTCTAAAATAACTTCCTCTGCTTTCTTGCCGGAAGTTTTGACTTCATATTCTAAAGTAGTAGCCCTTTTTTTGTCTAAAACCTTTTTTTTAACTAACTCTCGGATAATATTCATAATAAATAAACCGGCGCCCTCTTTAAATACAATATTATATTTAAAGAGTCTCCTTTATAGAGATAACGGCTTGAATGGATTTTCTCTTCCTGCAGAAATTTCTTCTATCGGGGGCAAAATCAGACCGGGGGGAGAAAGAATAATAGATGTAGTAAAAATCCGGCTGCTCCAGGCGCTGCATTCCGTCCCGCCTTTCTTGCAAGATTTTACTCTCCAGACATAAGTAGTAGCAGGCTGAAGCGGTTTTGAAATAGTTACCGAAGTTTCCTCGGTTTGGCCAGAATCTACCCCTATAATCTCCCAGAAATAAACTTCAGCCACGGATACGCTTTCCCAGCTAAGAGTAGGAGTCAGGGAAACATCTCTGGCTCCGGGGAAAGGAGAAGCTAAAATTAAGAAAGATCTTTCTCCGGTAGTAAATCTCCAGCATCTTAACCCTTCCTCCACCTGGCAATTATTGCTCCAGGCGCTGCATTCCGTCCCGCCTTTCTTGCAAGATTTTACTCTCCAGACATAAGTAGTAGCAGGCTGAAGCGGTTTTGAAATAGTTACCGAAGTTTCCTCGGTTTGGCCAGAATCTACCCCTATAATCTCCCAGAAATAAACTTCAGCCACGGATACGCTTTCCCAGCTAAGAGTAGGAGTCAGGGAAACATCTCTGGCTCCGGGGAAAGGATAGAGAATTCTTTCAATAGGTTGGAATTCTATCAATAAAGGATTTTCCAAAATTTCAAAATTTATTTTTATTTCTCTAATTGGAGCAGCTGCAATCGGAGAAAGAGCTACTGTTTCTTCCTTTTCAAAATATCCAAACCATAAAACACTAGCGGTAATTATAAGTACTACAATAAAACCCCCGATTAAATATTTCTGTCTTTCTCTTTCTTTGACGAATTTAATAGCCATATTTTTTAAGCTTTACCCAACAGGATTACTCGGGGATTCCTACCCCCTCCTCTATCCCCGTTTCTCCCATTACTGCTTCCCGATAAGCATAAGTTTTTAGCGATAGGCTAAAAGTAAATAGTTCTTCTCCCGTTTCTTCTGTTCCTTCCATTGCTTTTTCTCCGGATGATAAAGTAATAGAAGTTATTTCAAATAATCTAGCATTTTCATGAATAACGGAAAGAAAATTTTTGAGAGCAGAATAAGAACCGGAGACTGAAAAAGAAAAAGGGATTTCTTGAATTCTTTCTCCTTCTTTTTCTTCTGGAGAAGAAAGTCCGCCAAAATCAATTGAATTTAAAATCAAGCCATTTTCTGCAGTTATTTTTAGAATTAAATTAAATAAAGCAGGCATTGAAGGATCGGTCGGAAGGGCAGTGTTAACCTTGGCAAGCTCGTTAGCATACTCCGAGAGTTCAGCAGAGTAACTTTCCAACTTTAAAAGATATCCTTCCTTTAACTCAATCTCTTCATCTTTTGTCTCTAATTCTATTTTTTCTGCTTTAAATTCCTGATATTTAGGCCACCCCAAAAAATAACCTCCTGCAACTAAAATAAGCACAAGCCCGATAAAAACAATAAGAATAATTCGTGATGACATTATTCAAAAATCCGAGACTCAAAAATAAGAAGGAGGTTAAAATCAACTCCTCCCTCCTCCCTCATTGAAAGTCCGGATAAGCTTACTTCTTTTACTAAGGGTTCTTGTTTCAAAATGAGAACTTGTTGTTCCACAGTCACGAAACTATCTCCCTGGGCAGAAAGAGTCAGTTCGCCTTTCTCGAGATTAAAATCAAAACTTGAAAACCAAATACCAGGAAGGCATATTTTTTCTAAAAACCCGAAAACTTTTAAGGGTTTTTTATGGCTGGAAAGCAATTCGCCAAAGTCATCAATTTTTTGCTTAACCGGAAACAACTCTCCTTCTTTTCCTTTTATATTCTCATCCAGAGGGACAACTGATAAGTTTCTTTCTTGAAGCTCCTGAGACATCTGTCTTATTAATTTTTCCAAATAAAGATAACCGCCTAAAAAAACTGCAACTAAAAACACACTGAAAACTCCAAGGATAACCACCCATAAAGATACTTTCATTTTTCGAGCAGGAGTAATTTCTATAGCCATAATTAATCATTTTAGCATACTAACAAAATTCGAAATCAAGTGCTAAAATGTTTAGATGTTAAAATGTTAAAATGTTTTTTACTCAAAACCCTTCAGTGCTAATCCTACAGCGATAGCATAAGAAGGCCCCATTTTTTTTAAAACTCCCGAGAGAATTGAGGGACAGGCAATTCCTAAAAAGGGTTCAGCGACAACTACTTCTTTTTTAAGTTCGGCAGAAAAATATTCCTTTAAGCCAGGCATTGAAATTAAGCCACCTGATAAAATAATTTTTTCTGTCTCTTTTCCCTCGCGCCGATAAAATCCTCGAAAGACTTTTTTAATTTCTTCTAAAATCGAATCAACTGAAGGAACTAAAACTTTTCGAATATTTTGCCCACCATTATCAACGGGTTGAGGCAAGGACTTTTTAAGCTCGCTCAGCGAGGGCTTTTTAAACTCGCTTAGCAATCCATATCGTCTCTTCATCTCCTCGGCTTCATTATAATTAATATTTAAAGAATTAGCTATAATTTCTGCTAATTGATTACCGGCGATATTAAAACTATAACTTGTTTTCACAATTCCTTTTTCAAGAATACTACAAGTAGTACTCCGGGCTCCGATATCTACTAGACCTATTATTTTTTCCGCTTTCTCATTTTTAACTGAACTTCTGGCCAGAGCGAATACTTCAGGTTCTAAAATCTTTAATTTTAAACTTGCCAAATCAGCAATATCTTTATATTGATTGATAACGTCATTCGGAATGGCTACCACTAAAATTTTAAGGGGGGTCTTGGACGGATTTCCTTCAGCTATAAGCCAATCCAAGGTAACTTCGGCAAGGGGAAGAGGAATATAAGGCCTAACATGATATTGAACTGCTTGAGAAATTTCGTCTTTCCCCATTATCGGAAGCTCAAAACTGGTAAAAAAACTACAAAAATCAGGAATAGAAAAATTAACTTCTTTGGTCTGAATTCCAGCTTCTTTGCAAATCGCCCTGATAGCATTGCCTACTTGCTTATTAGAAAGAGTAAGAGTATTTTTCTGAAAAACTCTAAAAGATTTTTGGTCAAAAACTGATGTTCCTATTTCTCCATAATTTTTAAGTTGATGAACCTGGCCTTTTCGCTCTATTTCAACAACTCTCAGAAATGAAGTTCCAATATCTACACCTAAAAATTCTTTCGGCCGTATTTTAAATAGTTTACGAAAACTTTCAAACATTTATTTATGATTGCAGTTTAATTATATCATACTAACACTAAAGAGAGTATGTGGAAAACAATGTTCTTGAAACTTACTGGATCAAGTGAAGCAAGAGACTCCCTGGAGAATTGCACTTGAAAATGTGTTAAAATTAGCAAATGAAACGGATTTTAATTGCAATAAAAGAATTTTTTTTAGATCTTCTCTTTCCAAAGTTCTGCATTAGTTGCGGTAAAGAAGGAAGTTATCTTTGTCAGGACTGCTTCTCTTTGATCGACATTGCAGAAAGGCAATACTGTCCTTTTTGTCCCCAGCCAAGAGTAGTAATTGACGGCAGAACTTGCAATTTCTGCCAGAGGTCAAAAAAGTTAGCCGGTCTTTATTCTGCTACTTCTTATGATAATTTTATTGTCAAAAAAACAGTAAATCAATTTAAATACGCCTATATTAAAGAGCTGGCAAAACCTTTATCTTCTTTAATTGTAGCACATCTGATTAACCTAAACCAAGTAGAAAGTTTTTTAAGTTTTATTCTAATTCCTATTCCTCTCCACAAAAAGAAATTAAAACAGCGGGGGTTTAACCAGGCAGAAGAAATTGGAAAAGAACTTTCAAAAAATTTGGAAGCGCCAATCCTTAATAATGTTCTAATTAAAACAAAACAAACTTCAGCTCAAGTAGAATTAAAAAAAGAAGAAAGAGAAAAAAATATTAAAGGCGCTTTTTTCTGCCAGAAGCCAGAATTAGTAAGAGATAAAAAAATCCTTTTAGTAGACGATATCTTCACCACCGGCTCAACAATGGAAGAATGCGCTCTAACCTTGAAACGAGCAGGCGCCAAAGAGATTTGGGGAATTGTCGTTGCCCGCGGATAAAACAAAAACCCCCTGCAAACTAATACGTCATTATTTCACGATCGTGAAATAATGACGTATTATAAAAAAGTACCTCGCCTTGGCGGGGTACTTTTTAATCTACTGCGGAGGGGGTGAGATTCGAACTCACGAGTCCGTGAGGACGCCGGTTTTCAAAACCGGTGGAATAAACCGCTATCCGACCCCTCCAGAAAACAGCGGAGGAGGTGGGACTCGAACCCACAAGCCGCTTTTTACACGGCTACGGTTTAGCAAACCGCTTCCTTACCATTCGGAGCACTCCTCCAAGTATCTTCATCCTACTCATTAAAATCAATAAAGTCAATTGATTTTTGGCCAATTTTGTGCTAATTTTAAAGGGTATTGCCCTCGTAGTTTAATGGATAAAACGCTGGCTTGCGGAGCCTGTAATGCAGGTTCGAGTCCTGTCGAGGGCACTATAAAATCGCATACTCTTTTGGGTATAAGATTTTATTTGTTTCTCGATGTGGCGAGAACTTGCTCCCCGAATTGGCCCGCCGAAGGCGGGAGCAATGCCTTCGGGAAACTCCTTCGAGTCCTGTCGAGGGCACTATAAAAATATGGTTATTGCTTCCCTAATTCTTTCCTTCATTACGGTTTTCACCGGTTTTCTGTTAAGGGGCGAACTTGTTTTCATTATTTCTTATGGAATTATTATCCCTCTTTTAGTCTTATTACCCCGAATTATTACTAAATTTGATAAAAAACTGTCAGCGGTTATTATAAAGAAAAAATGGTTGAAAAAAATTGACTTTTATGTTTTTTTCATTATTCTCTTTAATGCTCCGGGGAGTTTAGTTTTCCATGAGCTCGGATTCCAATACGACAGGTTTCTTCATTTTGGAACAGCTTTCTTCGCTGCTCTAATTTTATTGCTAATATTGCTGCCAAGCGCAGAAGTAAGAAAAAAGAAAATCAAAAAAAGCTCTCTCCTGCTTATTTTATTCATTATTTTATTCTTTTCTCTTTTTCTTTGGGAAGCATTCCAATATACCTCAGACCAAATATTCGGAACCAAGTTATTCTTTGATGTAAAACAACCAATAGAGTTAGATTTCGGGGAAGATATATTCTTCGGATTTCTTGGGTTAATGATTGCTGTTTTTTACATCAGCCACTTTTTTAAACGTTTCTCAAACGTTTTAAGAAACAGCGTTTTATGAATTTTTCCACTCCTATTGAAAAAATTCCTAAGGTTGGACCCGTTTTTCAGAAGAAATTAAAAAGATTAGGAATTAAAACAGTTCAGGATCTTCTTTTCCACTTTCCTCATAGATATGAGGATTTTTCCAATTTAATCCCCATTTCAAAGATAAAGATAAATGAAACTTGTACATTGCAGGGAAAGATTTTAGAGATTGAAAACAACAGAACCTGGAAAAAGAGAATGATCCTGACCCAGGCAATCGTCGAGGATAAAACCGGAGCAATAAAAGTAATTTGGTTTAACCAGCCTTATTTAACCCGAACTTTAAAAAGCGGAGACAATGTTTTCCTTTCAGGCAAAACAACTATTGGAAAAAACGGAGTATTTTTAACCAACCCCGTATATGAAAAGACAAAACCACTCACTACTCACTATCCACTATCCACTAACTTAACCCATACCGGAAGATTAATCCCGGTTTATCCAGGAACTGAGGGATTGTCTTCAAGGTGGTTAAGATATATTTTAAAACCGCTTCTATTAAATCTAAAAGATAACATGCCCGAAACTCTGCCAGAAGAAATTCTTGAAAAAGAAAAATTTCTACCCTTAAATAAAGCCCTCTGGCAAATTCATTTTCCCGATTCCAAAAAATTAGCTAAAGCGGCCCAGGAAAGATTTTCTTTTGAAGAATTATTTTTTATTGAACTTTTTGTATTAAGAGAAAGAGCAAGATTAAGCAAAGAGAAGTCTGCCTCTTTTCCGCTTAATTTAGAATTAACCCAAAAGTTCGTAAGATCACTGCCTTTTAAACTTACCGATGCCCAGAAAAAATCTGCCTGGCAGATTTTAAAAGACTTGGAAAGACCGCGGCCAATGAACCGGCTTTTAGAGGGAGATGTCGGCTCCGGAAAAACAGTGGTGGCCGCCATGGCTGCTTTAAACACAATCAAAGCAGGTTATCAAGTAGCTTTTATGGCTCCAACTGAAATTTTAGCCAAGCAGCATTTTCGGGAAATAGCTAAACTCTTCCAAAATTTCAAATTAGATATTGGATTGCTAACCGGAAAACAAGATCAGTTTCGCTCAAAAAAACTAAAAAATGAAGTAATTGAAATTTCCCGGAGAAAACTTCTTGAAAAAACACTAGATAATAAAATTAATATTTTAATCGGCACCCACGCTTTAATTCAAGACAAAGTAAGATTTGGAAAATTAGGATTAGTAATTCTGGACGAACAGCACCGTTTTGGCGTAAAACAAAGAGCTAAGCTCTGTAAAACATCTGAAAATGATAGCGGCCAAAAAATAATTCCTCATTTGCTTTCAATGACCGCCACTCCTATTCCCCGCACTCTCGCTTTAACTGTTTACGGCGATTTGGATCTTTCTTTAATTGACGAATTGCCCAAAGGAAGAAAAAAAATAATTACCAAAATAATTAAAACGGAGGAAAGAAAAAAAACCTATAATTTTATCAGAGAAGAGGTTAAAAAAGGAAGGCAGATTTTTGTAATTTGCCCCCGGATTGAAAAAAATAATAAAGAAGATAATCTTTCAGAAGCCCAACTTAGCTGGGCTAAAGTAAAAGCAGTGGAAGAAGAATATGAGAAACTATCAAAAGAAATTTTTCCCGATCTGAAAATAGGAATGCTCCACGGAAAAATGGCAGGAAAAGAAAAAGAAAATATAATGTCCGATTTCGCTCGTCCAAAGACGAGCTATGGCGGATCCGCTAGAGACAGAAAAAACAAGATTGACATTTTAGTCTCGACTTCTGTTATTGAAGTAGGGATTGATGTTCCTAATGCCGCAGTAATGATGATTGAGGGAGCAGACCGGTTTGGCTTGGCCCAGCTTCATCAATTTCGGGGAAGAGTAGGCAGAGCAAGTTACCAATCTTATTGTTTATTATTTACTGACTCACCGGCTAAAAAAACCCGTCAAAGATTAAAAGCTTTAACTGCTTCTGAAAATGGTTTTGAATTAGCCGAAAAAGATTTAAAAATCAGAGGACCGGGCGATTTTACCGGCACCAGACAATGGGGAATTCCCGACCTAATGATGAACTCCTTGACTAATATCTCTTTAGTTGAAAAAACCAGAGAGGCAGCTAAGGAAATTCTAAACTCTGATCCCCAATTAAAAAAATACCCCGCTTTACGAGATAAATTAGAAAAATTCAGACAAAAAGTGCATCTAGAATAACTATTATAACAATAACAAGAAACCAAACGGAATGAGGCGAGGCGAGGCGAGGCGAGGCCTCGCCCTATTTTAAGGAGAAAGAAGGATTGGAGGATTTGATATTTCTTTGAAAAGAAGCGAGTACTGATAAATGATAGCCCCTCCGGCTAAAAGAGTTAAAGCAATAATAATTAATATTGCTATCGGAGTAGATATTTTTCTATTTATAAGTTTAAACATAATTTTTATTAATAAACTCAATAGCCATAACCTTTATATTATCATAGCACAAATAAAAAAAGAGGGGAGTTGTTTTAGTTTTTTATGCCCTCGGCCTTTTTCGAAGTTTCTTACGAAATTTATCAGTCACCCAAAAGCCCATGTAATCTCCAAAAAGCCAGCGGGTTTGAGCATCTAAGGCAGGGAGAGCGGTAAAAAATACCATCATTATTGGAAATAAAAGCCAGCTAAAACCATAAACTATATATTTAAAACGGCCGTAATCTGGAGGCCGGGGAGGGAGTAAGAGAAAGCTCAGATAGGCTGAACTTACCAAGCCAACCATAGCAAAAGTCATCACTCTGCTAATTATCTTCGGCAGGTTATAAGAAATCAGAGTTCGGGAAAATTCGGGCCCTCCTAAAATTAAAGGAAGCCAGCCCAAGAAAAAAATCATAATACTGGCGGTAGCCCAGGAAAAATGCCCTTCAATTAATTCAAATCCCAAAGAAATTTTTTTGAGAAAAGGAATTTTTCTCTCGGGACGAGGATAACTTAAAGTTTTCGCTTTTCTTTTTCTCAAAAAATAATCAACTTCATCTTTATAAAAACCGAAAAGAAAATAAGCGATATCACCTACCCCGTAAGCCCATCTTTTCTGCTGTTTATAAATATTAATTAATGTTTTGAAAAAGTTTTTAGCCGCATTAGCATCCATAGAAATCGGATAGTATAAAGGCTGAGTGCGATAATCTCCGTCGTACCTCAAAAAACACTGCCAGAAAATTCTTGAATCATCTGAAACAACATTTGTTTGCTTAAAGCCAACATCTATTATGGCCTGAAAACTCATTGAATGAGAAGAAAAAGTAACTAATTTTTCCGGCCTTTCCTGATTCATAGTATGCCAAAAAGTTGAGGAGAAAGAAAAAATTCGGGAAATTACCGGGGCTTGCCAAATATTATTGATAAAAAGAGGGACCGGTTGAAAACTGGTTCGAGTAGGTTTTTTTGAAATTAAGTAATGATAGGTTAAACAGCTAAAATATTTTGGGAAAACACAGGTGTCAACATCAAAAGAAGAAAAAATTATATTTTCATAAGGAATTTTTAAAAGGTCAATAATTTCTTCTTTCGCTTTCTTAGACGCCCAAGCTTCATTAGAACCCTTGCCCGCAATTTCACCCGGCATGCCAGCAGGGTGCCAGGTTATTATAAGTTTAAAGAATTCATTCTCAAACTCTTTTTTTATTTCTTCAGCCGTTCCTTGAACCTGTTCTCTTGCTCTTTCCTCGCAAGCCAAAACTACAATCATTTTATCTTTCGGATAATCCGTGCTTACTAAGGCCTTTAAATTACCTTGGATAACTTCTAAGGACTCTTTATACATCGGGATCACGATCAAATGATAAATCTCTTTCCAGCTCTTAACGCTGGGCAGCGAATAACGGGCGGGAGGCAATGAATTAAGTTTTTTCATCCAGTCAATCTTCTCATGCTCCGCCATTTTTTTATAGCCCATCCAAAGATAGAAGGAAAAATAAATCGTTCGAGATAGCCAGAAAACCACAAAAATTATAATAAAAATAGCAACCAAAACAGGCTGCCACCAAGAGAGGAAAACAGCTAAAAACAAAACGCTCCAAGATAAGAAACCGGGCAAAATCTCAAATAATCTAAAGAGAATTCTCTCGCTTGTTTTTTTTAGATCTGTCGCCCTGCCGACTCTGAGATAATAATCTTTCTCTTTTTGAATAAAATTGGAATTCATCGTTTTTTAATAATAGCATTTTCTTATAAAA
>CAZDKD010000008.1:15425-15512 GCA_964506305.1 uncultured Candidatus Saccharibacteria bacterium
AAAGAAGGCGATTCTTTGAATCGTTTTAAAAAAAAGAAGGCGATTCTTTGAATCGTTTTAAAAAAAAGAAGGCGATTCTTTGAATCG
>CAZDKD010000009.1:0-8255 GCA_964506305.1 uncultured Candidatus Saccharibacteria bacterium
TTGGTTGAGGCAGGGCCTTGCTATGTAACTCAGATAAAAGTTAAAGACAAAGACAAATATGAATCAGTCCAAATTGGATTTGAAAAATTAAAAGACAAGAAAATAAAGAAGTCCCAAAAGAAAAAACCCTATAGATATTTAAGAGAATTTAGAGCCAGCGAACAGAGAACGGAGAACGGAGAACAGAAATTAGGAGTAGGAGATAAAATTGATGCTTCGATTTTCGGAGAAGGGGACAAAGTAAAAATTGCCGGCATTTCAAAAGGGAAAGGGTTTGCCGGAGGAGTGAAGAGATGGGGGTTTCATGGCCAAACGGCTACGCATGGAACAAAACACGAGGAAAGAACAATAGGTTCAATTGGCTCGGCTTTTCCTCAGAGAGTCATAAAAGGAAGGAAGATGCCGGGCAGAATGGGAGCAGAAAGAGTTACGGTTAAGAATTTAAAAATAGTTAAAGTGGACGTTGAAAATAATTTGATAGCTGTAAAAGGAGCAATTCCCGGAAGAAGAGGGACGTTGCTGGAGATAAGGGGAGAATAGCTCGGGTAAATCTCTTTGAAGAGGTTTACCCTCGCTTAGCCTTAAAAAGAAAATAAAAAAGCACCTACTTAATTTTCGGTGCTTTACTGAAATTTGTTAATTTTTTTCTTTTTCTCGTTCGAGCAGTACTTCCTTGGCGCTGTTAAAAACAGAAGCCGGTACTAATCTCCAGCCTTCTTTCCCTGTTTTGTTAAGTTGTTCTGCTACGTCAAGATTAAAATCTAATTTGAGAGTTTTGTATTCATACTGTTTCATTTTTTGACTCCTTTTAAAAGAACAATAATTTTAATAGTATAAAATAATAGATTTTATTATGATTGTCAAGGTATATAACCAAAAAGGTGAAGAAATTGGAGAAGCAAGATTGCCCAAAGAAATTTTTGAAGTAAAAATGAATTTTGATTTAGTCCATCAGATGGTTTTATCGCAGGAGGCAAATCGGAGGCAGATTACAGCTAAAACAAAAGATAGAAGCGAGAAAAGAGGTGGAGGAAAAAAACCCTGGCGTCAAAAAGGCACAGGAAGAGCAAGGGCGGGTTCAAACCGTTCGCCAATCTGGAAAGGAGGAGGAGTAACTTTTGGTCCGACAACTGAGAAAATTTTTAAGAAAAAGATTCCTAAAAAAATGAAAAGGAAGGCCTTGTTTATGGTTCTATCTGCTAAAGCAAAAGAGAATTTATTTTTAGTTTTAGATAATTTAAAAAATGAATCTTGCCTGTCATCGGATAAAAAACCAAAAACAAGATTAATGAAGAAAATAGCAGATAAACTGTTTTTTAAAAAGGGTTCTGGTTTAATCGTTTTGCCGAAGATAGATAAAGGTATAATTAAAGCAACTAAGAATATTCCCAAAATTGCTACAATTCAGGCGAGAGATTTGAATGTTTTGGATTTACTTTCTTATAAATATGTAATAATGTCAAAGGAAGCGATAAAAGTAATTAAAGACACTTTCTTAAAGTAATTATAGAAGGATAACGCCTTATGCCGCAATTATGAATTTATTTAATTTTTTTAAAAAAAAGAAAAAAGTAGAGAAAAAGAAAGCAGAGAAGAAAGAGATAAAGAAGGTAAGTCCGCCAGTCGGCAGAGTAGGGAAGCCCTTGAAAAAAAAGAAGGAAGTTAAACCGAAAGTTTCTGGACCAAAGAAGAAAGTTTCTGGGGTAGCCTGCCGGGTTTTATCTTCTCCCCATATAACAGAAAAAGCGACAGCACTTAGTGAAAAAAACAAGTATGTTTTTAAAGTTTTGCCAAAGAGTAACAAGATTGAAGTGAGGAAGGCAATAGAGGATTTATATGGAGTAGATGTAATTAATGTCAGAATTATTAATATTCCGAGAAGAAAAAAGAGATTGGGGAAGCAGACAGGGTGGACTAAAGGGTATAAAAAAGCGATTGTTAAAGTAAAAGAAGGTCAGAAGATTGAAGTGTTGCCAAGATAATTTTGGGGATAGTCTTCAGGCAAATTATTTGTAGTTCGTATATTCTTAAAATGAAAAAAAAGAAATTATCACAAAAAAAAATATTGACTAAGAAAAGACCTGAAAAGAAATTGCTTTTGACTTTAAAAGAAAAAGGAGGTAGGAATCGCGCCGGGCGGATAACTGTTCGTCATCGGGGAGGCGGAGTAAAAAAGCGATATAGAATGGTTAATTTTGGGCAGGAAAAAATTGATGTTCCGGCAAAAGTTGTAGCTCTAGAATACGATCCCAACCGAACTGCTTTTCTTGTTCTCCTGGAATATGAAGATGGAGAGAAATGTTATCGATTGGCTCCCAGCAATATAAAAATCGGAGATGAGATAATTTGTTCAGAAAAAGCCGAACTTAGAATCGGAAACCGGATGGAAGTAAAAAACATTCCGGTTGGAACTATGATTTATAATATTGAGCTCGAACCCGGAAGAGGAGGAAGAATAGTAAGAGCAGCGGGAGCATCCGCTAAAGTTTTAGCTCATGAAGACAAGTATACTAATTTAGAAATTCCCTCTGGAGAGATTAGAAAAGTGTTTCAGCAATGCTATGCTAGCATAGGAACAGTTTCTCATCAGGAATGGCGATATACTATTGTGGGAAAAGCCGGAAGGAATCGCTTAAAAGGAAAAAGGCCAACTGTTCGAGGAACGGCTATGAATCCAGTTGATCATCCTCACGGAGGAGGAGAAGGGCGTTCACCAATTGGTCTGAAACATCCTAAAACGCCTTGGGGAAAGCCTGCTCTTGGGGTAAAAACAAGAAAGAAAAAGTGGACAGATAAATATATTATTAAAAGAAGAATAAAAAGAAAGTAGTTATGTCAAGAAGCTTAAAAAAAGGTCCTTATATAGATGAGAGGTTATTAAAAAAGGTTAGGAAGCTAAAGCCAGGCGATACAACAGTGATTAAAACCTGGTCAAGAGCTTGCACTATTACACCCGAGATGGTCGGTTTTACTTTCGGAGTGCATAATGGCAAAGAACATATACCGGTTAAAGCAACGGAAGATATGGTTGGGCACAAATTGGGAGAGTTTGCTCCGACTACAAAATTTATGAGGCATGGTGGTAGAATGCAGCGGGAAATAGAGCAAAAGAGACCCCAGCAAAACGTAGAACAACCTAAAACCTGAAACTTATAAAATCTTAAGTTTAAAGAACAATGCCAGTAACAGTTAAATTAAATTATTTGCGGATAGCGCCAAGAAAAGTTCGATTAGTTGCTGATCTGATTCGGAAAAAGAAAGTTGAGGAAGCTCAAACAATTTTAAATTTTACAATAAAAAAAGCAACGAAGCCTATTCTCAAACTTCTGAACACAGCCGTTGCTGACGCTCACAATAATTTTCAGCTTAATTCCGAGAATTTATATATTTCGAAAATAACTGTTGACGAAGGCCCTAAATATAAAAGATGGAGGCCAAGAGCAAGAGGATCTGCTTATGAAATTCAGAAAAAGACTTCTCATATCACATTAATTTTAGATGAAGTTGTTTCTGGTAAAAAGATTAAAAAAGTAAAGAAACTGAAGAAAACAAAGAAAGCAAAAAAACCGATTGTTGTTTCAAAAAAAGAAAAAACTCTGAAAGAAGTGAAAAAAGAAGAGATGCCTAAGGCGGAGAAACCTTCAAAAGAACTCCGCTCTGAGCGGGATTCCCTTGAGCAGGCGAAATTTAAGACCAGACCGGAAACAGAAAAACCAAAACCAAAAACAGAAAAAGGATTAAGGAAATTTTTCAGGAGAAAATCATTTTAATATTTTAATATTATGTCGCACAGAGTTCATCCAAAAGCATATAGAATAAGAAGAATAGATGACTGGGATTCAAGAGGTTATTATAAAAATCCTGCTGAAAGCCTAGAGGAGGATTTTAGAATTAGAGAATTCCTAAGAAAAAAACTAGGGAGAATTGGTGTGGAGAAAATTGAAATTGAGAGATTCCCGAGTAAATTAAATATAATTATTTCTAGTGCTAGGCCAGGTCTTATTATTGGTCGAGGAGGAGAAGGAGTTGAGCGGTTGAAGAAGGAGCTAGAGGAAAAAATGAGAAAGATAGAGAAAGCTCCTAAGCTTCCCTTGAAAGAATCCGTCAGCCAACGAAAAGGGAAGAAATCTTCAAAAACTCTTCAAGAGCCAAAAATTGGAAGCGAGAAAAAGAGGGAGATGAAAATAGAAATAAGAGAAATAAAAGATCCTTGGACATCTGCTAATTTAAGCGCTCAATGGATTGCTCAGAGCCTTGAAAGAAGGATGCCTTATCGAAGAGTTCTGAAACAGGCATTAAGTAAGATTATGGCTCATAAAGAAATTAAAGGCGCAAGAGTAGAGGTGGCCGGGAGGCTTAATGGAGCGGAGATTGCCAGGAGAGAATGGCTGAAAGAAGGGCAACTTCCTCTTCAAACTATCAGAGCTGATATTGATTATGCAAAAAAAGAAGCTTATTGCACTTATGGCGTAACGGGAATAAAGGTTTGGATATATAAAGGAGAGAAGTTTGACTAACTAATATGGCTATATTAATGCCCAAGAAAATTAAACACCGAAAGTGGCAAAAAGGCCGTTCGAAAGGTATCGCATCAAAAACAACCGAACTTGCCTTTGGCAGTTATGGGCTTAAATCTCTGGAAACAAAACGGGTAACGTCTCGACAGATTGAAGCAGCAAGGAGGGCTGTTATCAGATATTTAAGGAAAGGAGGAAAGCTCTGGATTAGGATTTTTCCTAACAGGCCCGTGACGACAAAAGGAACTGAAGTTCCAATGGGCGGAGGGAAAGGATCTGTTGACCATTATGTTTTTTCCGTGAAGCCCGGCCGGATTATTTTTGAGATAGAAGGGATATCGGAAGAACAAGCCAAAGAAGCTTTTAGAAGGGCGACTGATAAACTGCCGATAAAGACAAAGTTTATTAAGCGTTGATACAAAATAATATGAAAATTTCCGAGATAAGACAAAAATCCAAAAAAGAATTACAGGAACTTTTAAAAAGCAACCGGGAAAAACTTAGGCAGCTTCGTTTTAATTTAACATCAGGAAAAGTAAAAAACGTGAGGGAAATTAGACAAATTAAAAAGGATATTGCTCGTATTCTTACAATAATTGCAAGTGAGGAAAAAGAATGAAAATTCATTTTCATTCTTTGACCGAACGCCACAATTATATAGCAGATTATTAAATTTACTCTATATTATGCCAAAAAAACAATTAAAAGGAATTATAGTATCAGATAAAATGCAAAAGACAATGGTAGTTGAGGTAGAAAGGATAAAAAAGCATCCCAAGTATAAGAAAAGATATAAAGTTCATAAAAAATATAAAGCCCATAACGAAAAGGGAGAATTTAAAATAGGGGACGAAGTTATTATTGAGGAATGCAGGCCTCTGAGTAAAGATAAGAGGTGGCAAGTAATAGGCAAAGTCTAAATGTTATGATTCAAACAGAGACAAAAGTAAAAATAGCTGATAATTCAGGAGCAAGGATAATTAAGTGTATCCGGGTTTTGGGTGGAACTCGTCGAAGGTATGCTCAACTTGGTGATATTATTGTAGGAGCAGTCAAAGTTGCTGAACCAAGAAAGCCGGTAAAAAAACACGATGTAGTAAAGGCAGTAATTATAAGGCAGAGAAAGGCCAGCAGGCGGTCTGATGGTTCGTATATCCGGTTTGATGATAACGCAGCGGTGATTTTGGAGGCGGGGAAAAATCCCAAAGGAGGACGAATTTTTGGACCAATAGCCCGCGAGGTAAGAGAAAAAGGGTTTGAAAAAATAGCTAATTTAGCTTCTGATATAGTTTAACTTTATAGATCCTAGATATGAAAATAAAAAAAGGCGATCAAGTTATCGTAATTTCAGGAAAAGACAGAGGGAGGAAAGGTAAGATTATAGAAGCTCTTCCTAAAGAAGGGAGAGTTATTGTTGGAGGAATTAATTTAAGAAAAAAACACATGAAACCTAAAAAATCTGGCGAGAAGGGTCAAATCATAGAATTGCCAGCTCCTTTTAGTGTCTCCAATGTAAAACTTATTTGCCAAAAATGCGGAAAAGCAACCCGGGTGAGTTATAAGAAAGAAGGGAATAAAAAATATCGTATCTGTAAAAAGTGCGGTCAGGAAATTTAAATTTTAAGTATGTTAAGATTAAAAGAAAAATACAAAAAAGAGGTAATACCAAAAATGATGGAAAAATTTGGCTATAAAAGCGTAATGGCTGTCCCTAAAGTTAAGAAGGTTGTAATAAATACTGGGTTTGGTAAAGTAACTAGCAACAAGACCTCGGAAGAGCAGAAAAAGGTTTATAAAACTGTTTTGGATAATTTAGCTTTAATTTGCGCTCAAAGGCCGGTATTGACTAAATCAAAAAAGGCAATAGCAGGATTTAAAATAAGAGAAGGAGTGTCTATTGGAGCTATGGCCACCTTGCGAAAGGGAAAAATGTATGACTTCCTAGATAGAGTAATTCATATTGCTCTTCCTCGTTCTCGGGACTTTCGGGGAATTAGCGTGAAATCTTTTGATGAGAAAGGAAATCTTACTATAGCTGTCAAAGAACACATTATTTTCCCCGAGGTTTTAGCGGAGAAAGCTAAAACTATTTTTGGGTTTGAAATGACTGTAGTTACTACGTCAAAAACTCGGGAGGAAGGAATAGAATTATTAAAATTGATGGGATTCCCCATAAAAGATAATGGCTAAGAAATCACAGATTGCAAAATCTAAAAAGAAACCTAAATACAGCACAAGAATTGTTCGCCGTTGTTTTAGATGTGGAAGGAAGAAAGGATATATGAGAAAGTTCGGGCTTTGCCGGATATGTTTTAGGGAGTTAGCTAACAAGGGGGAGATCCCCGGAGTAAAAAAATCTTCATGGTAATATGATTGATCCAATTAGCGATATGCTCAATAGAATACGGAATGCTCAGGCCGTTTTGCATCAAACGGTTTCTATTCCTTTTTCTAAGTTTAAATACGAAGTTGCTAAAATTTTAGAAAAAGAAGGGCTTGTTGGAAAAATAGAGAAAAAAGGAAGAAAAGAAAAAAAGATTTTTGAAATTACTTTAAAGTATAAAAAAGAAATATCTCAAGAAGGGAAGGGGGAAGAAACAAAATCTGTGATTTCCGGCCTAAAGAGAATTTCAAAGCCAGGCCAAAGAATTTATGCTCGGGGAAAGGAAATTAAACCGGTGCGGGGAGGTTATGGAATTGCTATAATTTCAACGCCAAAAGGACTGATGACAAATAAAGAAGCAAGAAAACAGAAGCTAGGGGGAGAAATAATTTGCGAAATTTGGTAATCTTATGTCTAGAGTAGGTAAAAAACCAATTGAAATACCGGAGGGCGTGGAGGTAAAAATTGAGAATAGCAAAGTGATTGTTAAAGGTCCGAAGGGTGAGCTTCAAAGAGAAGTTCGGCCCGAAATTAAAGTTGAAATAAAAGATAAAGAAATTGTAGTTATTCCCCAAAAAGAAACCAAAAAAACAAATGCTTTTTGGGGGCTAACCCGTACTCTTATTTATAATATGGTAAAAGGAGTTACGGAAGAGTTCGAGAAGAAATTACAGCTTGAGGGCGTGGGATATAAAGTAAATTTAGAAGGAGAAAGTTTAGTTCTTCAGGTAGGATTTTCTCATTTGGTTAAAATAAAAAAAGTCGAAGGTATAAATTTTTCAGTAGAAAAAAATATTATTACTATCTCGGGAATTGATAAAGAACTTGTTGGCCAAGTGGCGGCAAAGATAAGAAAAGTTCGTCCGCCGGAGCCGTATAAGGGTAAAGGCATAAGGTATGTTGGCGAGGAAATTCGCAGAAAAGCAGGAAAAAAAGTAGCGACAGCCGAATAATAATTTAGTTTGTTATGTTAAAAAAACAAGAGAAAAGATATAGGCGTCACAAAAGGGTAAGAGCAAAGATTTTCGGTACCGCTAAGATTCCTCGGCTTTGTGTTTTTAGGTCTGCTAGGCATATTTATGCCCAGTTAATTAATGATGAGAAAGGAGAAACGATTTTAAATTCAAATGATTTTGAAATAAAAAAACCAAAAATACAAACCAAGAGCAAAGAATCAAAAGAAAAAAAGGAAAGATCTACCAAGGCTGCTATTGCTTACGAGGTGGGGAAGTTAATTGCTGGAAGAGCGCTTAAAAAAGAAATTAAAAAAATAGTGTTTGACAGAGGAGGCTATGGGTATTACGGGAGAACAAAAGCCTTAGCTGAAGGAGCGAGAGAGGGAGGACTGGAATTTT
>CAZDKD010000009.1:8355-10587 GCA_964506305.1 uncultured Candidatus Saccharibacteria bacterium
ATGTTTTTTCAAAGACAACAATCAAGAGGAATGAGATTTAGGAAGAAAGAAGAAGAGTTTGAATCCAAACTCTTGGATTTGACTAGAGTTGCGCGGATGACTGCCGGAGGCAGGCGTTTGCGGTTTCGGGCAGCAGTAGTAATAGGGGATGAAAAGGGGAAGGTCGGTTTTGGGGTAGCTAAGGGATTGGATGTTGCTCGAGCAATAGAAAAAGCGACAAGATTAGCTAATAAAAATTTAATTGAGGTTCCGATTGTAAATGAAACTATTTCTCATCAGGTTGAAGCGAAGTTCGGAGCGGCTAAAATTTTGTTAAAACCTCAGAGAAAAGGAAGAGGTCTGGTAGCGGGGGGGACAGTTCGAATTATTTGCACTTTGGCTGGGATAAAAAATATTTCCTCTAAAATTATTGGGAAAACTGGGAACAAGATTAATAACGCTAAAGCTACTATTAAAGCATTAAAAGAATTGAAGAGTGCGGGATTCGAATCTCACACTCTAAGCTAAAACATGCAAATACATCAAATAAAGCCAATTCATAAATTAAAGAAAAAAAAACGGGTAGGCCGCGGAGGCAAAAGAGGCACTTATTCTGGTCGAGGCCTTAAAGGCCAAAGATCTCGGGCTGGAAGGAAATTTGCTCCAGTTGTTCGGGAATTAATAAAGAAATATCCAAAGTTGAGAGGATATAGATTTAAAGGAACTGAGAAAAATCTCGTGGCTATTAATATAGAAATTTTAGAAAAAAAGTTTAAAGAATCTGAAATTGTCAATCCTAGAATCTTGCTTCAAAGAAAAATAATTCGTAGAATAAAAGGGAAGTCTCCCAAAGTGAAAATCTTAGGGGAAGGAAAATTAACCAAAAAGTTAACTATTGAAAAATGTGAAGTTTCAAAAAGCGCAAAAGAGAAAATTGAGAAAGCCGGCGGAAAAGTAACATAGTATGTGGTACCAAAAAATCATTCAAGTTTTTAAAATTCGCGATCTTCGCAAAAAGATTATTTTTGTCCTGTTTGTTTTTGCGATTTTTAGATTAATGGCAAACATTCCAATGCCTGGGATAAACGCTGCGAATTTGGAAAGTTTTTTCTCCAGGTTTAAAATGATGGGATTTTTAAGCGTTCTTACCGGAGGAGCTTTAAGTAAGTTTTCTATTATTATGTTGGGTTTGGGGCCGTATATTACAGGAGTGATTATTATGCAGCTCTTAACGATGATATTTCCTCAACTGGAAAAATTATATAAAGAAGAAGGGGAGGCCGGACGCCAAAAATTTAACCAATACGGAAGAATATTAACTATTCCTTTGGCTATTCTTCAGTCGTACGCGATGCTGAGTTGGTTTCAGCGGCCGCCTAATGCAGTAATCTCTCCTCCTTTTACTTCTATTCAGACAATAACCGCAATTTTAACTATTACTGCTGGAACCGTGCTTTTGATGTGGCTGGGAGAGTTGATTACAGAAAAAGGGATTGGCAATGGGGTTTCCCTTTTAATTTTTGCTGGAATTATTGCCAGTTTTCCGATGAGTGTTTTTCAGGCCTTTTCTGATGTTGGGAGCGATCCGGCTCAACTCCAAAGCTATTTATTGTTTTTTGGCTTAGCTTTAATTATTATTGCCGGAGTGGTTTTAGTTAACGAAGGAAGACGCAATATTCCAGTTTCTTATGCCAAAAGAGTTAGGGGAATGAAGATGTATGGAGGAGCTTCTACCTATTTGCCGATGAATATTAATCCGGCCGGGGTAATTCCTATAATTTTTGCTATGTCAATTTTGCTTTTTCCCGAAATGATCGCTAATTTTTTAGGAGGAACGGGAGGAACAATGGGTAATATCGCTCAAAGTGTGGCTGTTTTTTTGGGAAATCCCTGGGTTCGGGGAAGTTTATATTTTTCCTTAGTTGTGCTTTTTACCTACTTTTATACTGCTGTTACTTTTGATCCCAAGGCGATTTCTCAGAATCTTCAGAAGATGGGCGGATTTGTTCCGGGTATTAGGCCGGGAGAGTCAACTGCTAAGTTTATTCATTATATTTTGAATCGTGTTTTGCTTATCGGGGCTTTATTTTTGGGTAGCATTGCCATAATGCCAACCGTTATTGGAGGAATTACCGGAATCCAAAATGTTTTTAGTTTTTTTATAGGAGGAACTGCTTTGCTCATTGTGGTTTCGGTGGTTTTGGAAACGATGAAGCAGATTAATGCCCAACTTCAGATGAGAGAATACGAAAC
>CAZDKD010000009.1:10687-14562 GCA_964506305.1 uncultured Candidatus Saccharibacteria bacterium
GAGCTTTTAAGCGATAAGCTTAATTTATATTATTTTGAAACAAGTAAGATTTTGGAGCAGAAATTTCATGAATCTGAAGATTTTTCTTCGGATTCTCCGGAAAGAGTTATTGAGGTTGAGGGAGAAAGATACGATATTTTAGATGAAAAGAAATTGTGGAAAGAAGGAAAACTTTGCAGTCCTCCCTTTGTTACTTATTTGGTGAAAGAGAAAATTAAAAAATTAGCCGGCCAGGGAGAAGGCTTAGTTTTAGCAGGTTCTCCCAGAACTATTTATGAAGGAGAAAAAATAATACCCTTATTAAAAGAGCTTTACGGCTTAGAAAATATAAAGACGGTTTTAATAGAGATAAGCCCGGAGGAAACCCTTTTCAGAAACACTCATCGGAGAATTTGCGAATTGATGCGCCATCCGATTTTATATAATGAGGAAACTAAAAATCTTAAAATTTGTCCTCTAGACGGTTCAAGATTAGTAGAAAGGAAAGGGCTTGATGATCCTGAAACAATTAAAATTAGGTTGAAGGAATATAAAGAAAGAACTCTTCCTCTGGTAGATTTTTTTGAGAAACAAGAAATAAAGGTGAAAAAAATTAACGGCGAGCAGACAGTAGCCGATGTCCATAAAGATATTCTAAAAGCAATTAGATAAAAAATTTGAAAGCCGGGCTAGGCCGGGCCTAGCCCACTTCTTTATTTAAATGATAATTATAAAATCACTAGAGGAAATTAAGACAATGAGAGAAGGTGGTAAAATTTTGGCTCAGATCGTGAAAGGATTGAAAGAAATCGTAGAGCCCGGCATTACCACCAAAAGATTAAATAAGGCCGCAGAGGACCTTATTTTCAAATTTAAGGTAAAGCCGGCTTTTAAAAATTATCAGGGCTTTCCGGCTACTCTTTGCACTTCAATAGATGAAGAGGTAGTTCATTCAATCCCTTCTGATAGAAAACTGAAAAATGGGAATATAATTTCTTTAGATATGGGTCTTATATATAAAGGGTTTTATGCTGATATGGCGGTAACGGTGCCGGTGGGGGAAATTTCACCCGAAGCTCAAAGATTAATCAGGGTAACTAAAAAGGCCCTGAAAAGAGGGATAAAAAAAGCCAGACCGGGCAATACTTTCGGTGATATTGGCAATACCATCCAAAGATATGTAGAAGATCAGGGTTGTAATGTGGTTCGGGAACTTTCTGGTCATGGAATTGGCAAAGAACTTCATGAAGATCCTCGAATTCTGAATTACGGAAAGAGAGAATCTGGCCCCGAAATAAGAGAGGGAATGGTTTTTTGTATCGAGCCCATGGTAATAATGGGGGATTGGCAGTTAAAGAAAGCTGGGGATGGCTATGGCTATCAAACCAGAGATAATTCTCTATCAGCCCATTTCGAACATATGATGGCTGTTACCAAAACCGGCTGCGAGATATTGACAGATTTGAAGTAATATGCTATAATGTAGATAGAAAGTAAATTGATCATTGAAAAGTTAAAAATTCTGAGAAAGGAGAAAAAATGATAGGAACTATTTTGACTAGTATTGTATGTGGGATGTTTAGTGTCGGTTTCTTTGCAGCAGTGGGAATAAACCGCTTGGATGGAAAGAACGAGATAGCAGTGTTGTGCTTAGTTGCAGGGACTGTCGCATTAGCACTCCCTTATGCTCTTTTTTGTCTCCATCTTCAGTCCCGTTGGCTTGGTAAAGCCATGTCTCCAAATTATCTTGATACAGAAACGATTTACACGGTATGTGGACGGATTGAAGCCACGGAGGACAAGACCATTGTTGCTCTCAAAGATTCTAAAGGAAAGACTCGTTGTGTGGAAATTTCTCAATCCTTGCGCCCTGGAACGCAGCATGTAAGAAAGGTCTTCTTGAAGACGGGAAAAAAAACAGCACATGGAATCCCATTAGCTGAAGTTCGTCTAGAGCCCGCTAACGCTATCTGACCGCAGATAACCCAAACTAAGAACTAAAAGAATAATTACTAGGGCCCATTTCAAAAAATAAATATGAAATGGGCTTTTTTTATTTGATGAGATTATCAATATAGTATAGTTACTATATAGTTACTAGGATGCCAAAAATCTGACGATCGTCAGATTTTTGGCATCCTAGTGGTTTTTATGTTAAAATAAAATGATGGCTTTTACAAAACAATCTTCTATAAAACAAATTTCTATAAAACAAAAAGTATTATTACTTTTATTAGGAGGTATAGCTTTTGGCTATGCAATTACTCCTAATCGTCAATGGAAAGTTTTAAAAGAGATGTCTCAAGCATGGAAAGAGATCGACAAAGGGAAATTAAGAAAGGAGATTAGAAATCTTTATAGATCCAAAATAGTTAAAAAACAAGAAAATCCAGATGGTTCTTATACTATGGTTTTGACGGAGAAAGGAAAAATGAAAGCTCTAACTTATAATTTTGAGAGAATGAAAATTGAGGGCGGGGAGTGGGATGGAAAATGGAGATTAGTAGTTTTTGATATTCCTGAAAAAATTAGAAAGGGAAGAGCGGCATTGCGAGAGAAAATAAGAGAACTCGGTTTTCACGAGCTCCAAAAAAGTGTTTGGATTTTCCCCTATGAGTGTAAAGATGAAATTGATTTTATTGTGGAGTTTTTTGGTTTAAGAAGATATGTTCGTTTCTGCACTTTAGATTCAATTGATAATGAACTTCATTTGAAAAAAATATTTAATTTAAAATAATCTAGTGAAATTAATTAAGAGAATATAGGATGCCAAAAAACTGACGATCGTCAGTTTTTTGGCAGGTCTGTTCTTATATTTTATTCACTACTCTTTTTTTATGATTTTTTGTATAATAAATCAAACAAGCTATGTCGGATTTTCGCAAAAAAACTAAAAAACCAAAAGGCCTAAAATTTCCTTCAGAATTACGGCTGGATTTGGTTAGCCAGGATTGGGTTGTTATTGCCACGGGCAGAGCAAAAAGGCCAGAGACATTTAGGAAAGAAAAAAGAACCGTTGAGGAAGCTCCTAAAAAGAGTTGTCCTTTTTGTAAGATTGATGATCAGGAAAGACCAACTCTTATTTTTTCTCATGGAGAAAGCATTCCTTTTGAGGCTGGTGCTAAAATTCCTAAGGATTGGACAACTATTGTTATTCCTAATAAGTTTCCGGCTTTTCTTCCTAATCCTAAATTAGACGAGAGGATTGAGGGAAAATTGTACAAGAAAATGAACGCTGTCGGCTTTCACGAAGTAGTGGTCACTCGCGACCATAAAAAACAAATGGCTCAGTTTTCAATAGAGCAAATTAAGGAAGTATTTGATGTTTATCAGGAAAGGTATTTAAGCTTGATGCCTAAAAAATTTGTAAATCACATATCTATTTTTCATAATCATGGCCAGGAAGCAGGAGCTTCAATTGCTCATCCTCATTCCCAGATTATTACTACGCCTCTTATTGACATTGATCTTCGACATGCTCTTTTACGCGCTAAGAGTTATTATAAAAAACATAAAGAATGTATTTATTGCCAGATGAATAAATGGGAAAAGAAAGTCAGAAAAAGAATTGTTTTTGAAAATAAAGACTTTCAGGTAGTTTGTCCTTTTGCCTCCAAAACTGCTTTTCAGGTTATTATTTCTCCTAAAAAACACCTTCCCTGTTTTGAAAAAATAAAAGAGAAAGAGAAATTTGGGTTGGCTGAAGCATTTCAGGCGGCTTTAAATAAACTTTATAAAGCTCTAAACAACCCTGCTTATAATTTCTATTTGCACACCGCTCCTTCTGACGAGCAAAATCATGATTATTATCATTGGCACTGGACAATTCTGCCAAAAACCGCAACCTGGGCCGGTTTTGAAATCGGAACTCGAATGGAAATATCAACAATTGAGCC